>JBPBQE010000429.1:0-22490 GCA_050954595.1 Janthinobacterium lividum
GGTGCCCATCCTCATCCGGCGGCCCTTCGAACCCGTCCGCGATGTTGAACACCTGCCCGAAGCCTCCCGCCGCTGCCGCCTGTGCCGCCGCCACGCTCCGCACGCCGCTGCGGCACAGGAAGTAGACCTTGTGCTCCGGCGTCAGCCCGGCCTTGCGCAGATGATCCACGAACCCGCCATTGACCTGCATCGTCGGAAACACCTGCCAGGGGATCAGCACCGGGTCCTGCCCGGTCTCGCTCAAATCCGGCAGCCCCACGAAGGCCCATTCCGCATCCGTCCGCACATCGACCAAGCGCGCCGACTTGTCGCTCTTCAAGGCCTCATACACTGCCACCGGCGACACATTCTCGACCATCAACCCACTCCTGACTCAACCAACGACCCTATCAACGCGCCATACCGCCGCAGGTGCTCGTCCATTCGCAACTCCCGTTCCGCGAACGCCCGCGCCCCGGCCCGGATCGACCTACTCAACCCCCGATCCTCCAGCACCTCGATCACCCGTTCCGCCAGTCGCATCGGATCGAGGCACGGCGTTAGCACCCCGCTCACCCCGTCCTCGACGAACTCGCGCACCGGCGCCGTATCGCTCGCCACGATCGCGCACCCGCACGCCATCGCCTCCCGCAGGCTCCACGACGCCACAAAAGGATAGGTCAAATACACATGCGCGTCCGAGCGCTGCAGCAGGGCGATGAACGCCGTGTAATCGATCTTGCCCGCGAACAGCACGCGCGCCGGATCGAGCGGCCCGGTCTCGGCCAGCAGATGCGCCCGCCAGCTCGTGCCCTGCAGCGCCGCCCCGTAGCTGACCCCATCGCCACCCACGATGATCGCCTTCAGCCGCGGCCGTTCCCGCAACAGCGTCGGCAACGCCCGCATCAGCACGTGAAACCCGCGATACGGTTCCAGATCGCGCGACACGTACGTCACCAACTCGTCACCCGCCTCCACCCGGAACCCGGCCATCTCCAACACCCGCGCCACCGCTCCCGGCCGACACAGGTCGAGATCCACCCCCTCCGGCACCACGGTGATCCGAGCCTGCGCCCACGCGGGATAGGTCCCGTGCTGGAACCATGTCGGCGACTGCCCGGCCCCCGGGTTGGTCAGCGCCAGCAGGTTGACCGCATTCTTCGCCCGCACTGCCGCCAGCGCGCTTGGCGGCAACGGGAACTCGGGATCGAACCCGACATCGAGCCCTTCGGTCCGGTAAAAGAACTCGAAATACCCGAGCACCGGCACATCCGGCCAAACGTCCCGCATATCGAGCAGTTCGCCCCACCCGTGATGCCCGATGACGATGTCTGGCCGATACCCCAACGCCTTCAGCCGCCCGGCCGCCTCGGCCACCGCCGCCGCCCGCGTCATCGCCGACACCAGATCGGACGCCACTGCCCCGTCCTGGCTGGGCGGCCCGCGATAGATCACCTTGCGTGCGCCGGCGATGTGGTTGGCGTTGGTTTCGGTGAGGAACAGCACCTCGTGCGCCGGGTCGGCGACGAGATGACGGACCATGTGCAGGAACTGGCCCGGGAAATTCTGGTGCACGAACAGGACCCGCATCGGCCGCGTCCCGCTCAGCGTCCGAGCGCTTCCTTCGGCAACAGCATCACTTGGAACGCCTCCAGCGCCGCCAGGCTCGGCGCCTCGCACGGCCCGTCCCGCACTGGTCCCACCACCGTCCCATCCACGAACGTCGCCGACACCTCCACCTCGAACGCCGCCGCCGCCGCCCCTCGCAGCCGCACGTTCAGCCCCAACACCGGCAGCGACATGCCCCGGCTGCCGCAGAATTGCCCGGCATCCGCCCATGGCGACAGCCAGCCTCGCCCCAGCACTGCCTGGTATTCCAGCTCGCCCGGCATGGTCAGCCGCAGCGACTGCAGCGCGAACCCCTCGATCCACCGCCGCGACCCGCGCTCGCCGATCCAGGCGCCAAACCGCCCGCCAACATCGCCGACGCCATAGACATGCGCCATCGCCTCGATCGGTTCGGGCGGGGGTGCCGGCGGCGGCGCAACGCCCGCCTCGCTCACCCGCAACACCTGCAGCTTCGGCGCCTCCCGCGTCGAGCCCGCCTCCTGATACACCGTCACCATCACCTGCGCGGCCCCGCTGGTCACCCGCAGCAGCGCCGCATCCCCCGCCCCGACAGCCAGCCTCCATCCCCGAAGCCGACCATCTCCATCCTCCCGGCCGCTGCCCCGGGCGCTGCCGACAGCCGCACCGCCGGCAATCCCGACGCCGCATCCGGCCCCGCCGTCCCCGGCGCGCCGAACACGCAATAGGTTCCCGCCTCGAGCGACATCAGGCTCGCCGATACCCGCAACTCGGTCAGCGCGCGCGGGATGGATGGATCTGACATACGCTCATGGTTGCAGGGCGGCCGTCGCCGATGCAAGCCGCACCAACATGTCGTTCACCCGCTCGACCGGCAATCCCAACGGCAATAACCATCCCCGCCCCGTGCGCCGGATCCGCTCCGCCGGCGCCCCCAGATCGAACGCCACCGCCTTCAACCCGGCCCCCCACGCCCGGCTCAGCGCAAAGCACCACGTCTCCGGCCAGATCGACGGAATGAACGCCACCGCCGCCCCCTGCGCCCGGATCAGCTCCACCGCCTCCTCCGGCGGGTATCGCCCCGTCACGAACACCGGCCCCGCTGCCATCAGCCGCTCGTCATCCGCCGTCGTTCCGCACACGATGAACTCGAGCGCCAACCCCCGCCGCCGCGCATCCGCTGCACACTCGAGCAGCACGTCGAACCCCTTCTCGACCCCGATCGCCCCCACGACGCACACCCGCCCCGTCCGCCCTGCCCTGGCCTCCGCCGGCGGCCACTCTCCATCGTCTTCCGGCGGCATCACCTCCGCCCGCACCGCCGGAAAATGCCGCTGCACCCGCCGCGCCATGTCCACCGACGGCACCACCACGCGCCGGCTCGCCGCCAGATCCGCCGCCGAGCGCGCCACCAACGCCTCAACCCCGATCGCCTCCTGCAAATTCGATCCCGCCTCCGCGACACACGCGACGCACCCTGCCACCGCCGGCTCGCCGCAATACCGCCCTGCCGGCCCGATCAGCGCGATCCGCGGACAGAACGCCGCCGCATCGTGCAACCACGTCTCGATCGGCACCCCGAGCAACCCGGCCAGCGCCAATACCCGGTGATCATGCCCCAGCAAGTGATGCACCTCGACATGCCGAACCCCATCCCCGTGCAGCAACGCCGCCAGCGCCGGCAGCTCGTCCGGCACCGCAAACCGTAGATCGTCCAACCCCTCCACCCCACATCCGCCCGGCGCCGGCACCAACACCACCGGCCGCGACCCGGCCGCTCTCAGCGCCGCTGACCGCATCGCCACCAACTCGTCCACACCCCCGCCGGCCCCATGACTCACCAGCACGGCAGCCGTCTCCCGCCGACCAGCCGCCCATCGCACCGCGTCCATCCGCCGCCGCACCGCGAACAACGGGTCCGCCAGCACATGCGCCGCCACCAGGGCCGCGTAACCCGGATGCTGCCGCTCGAGGATCGCCTGGTTCCGCCGCCGCAGATCGCTCCGTCCCGCCCCAAACGACCGCCCCCCGAGATGCTCGACGAACACATCCAAAGCCGCCACGTGCCGCCAGCCGCAGGCCCGCGCACGCAGGCAGAAATCGCTCTCCTCGCCATACCCCTGCGCGAACAGATCCTCCCGCAGCAGCCCCACTTGATCGAGGCAATCCCGCCGGATGAACAGGCAGAACCCTACCCCTACCGGCACCGGCGCGACGGTCCCCGCATTCGCCGCCGCAGCCACGGCATCGAGCCCCGACGCTCCATCGCCGTAAGACACGATCGTCCCATCCCCCGAGAGCGGCGTCGCCGTCCCGACCACCTCCCCCGAATAGGCCGCCGCCCGCAATCGCTCGAGCCAGCCCGGCGGCACCAAAGTGTCACTGTTGAGCAGTACCACGTCCCGCTCCGCCGCCGCCCGGATCCCGGTATTGGCTGCCCCCGGAAACCCGACCCGCGCACCAAGCCGGTGCAGCCGAATCCGCCCCTCCTCGGCCAGCCCGTCCAGCGCCGCCTGCAGCCCAGCATCGGGCGACGCATCGTCGACCACATGCACGACACTGTCTGCCGGGATGCTCGCCAGCACCGCCCGCAGCCCGGCCATCGTCTCCACCGCCGCCCCGAACACCGGCATCACCACGTCGATCGCACGCCGCCGCAGATCGATCCGCGCCGCCGCCTCCCGCGACGGCGACAGCCCCACCCCACTCCAAACCGGGCTGCCGAGCAGATGCCGCCCCTCCGCATCGAGCACCGCGACCGGCTCGCCCAGCGTGGCGATCAGCGCCGCACCAACCCTGATCTCCCGCGGACGCGCGAGCGGCGACAGCCCCTCGACCCCGTCCACCACCGGTCCCGCCATCAAGCTGCACAGGCCGCCGGGTCCCCGCAGCGTCAGTCGCGGCACAAGCTGCGGGTCCGCCGGATGCCACGCCCATCCCCGTAACCCACCCTCACTTGCCTCGACGAAACCCTGCACGCCGCGCAGCGATCCGATCGGCAGCCCGCTCCCAAGCAGCGCGTCGCCTGCCGCGCTCACCTCGATCGTCTCGCCTCGTTCGACGGCCTCCGAGGCATCGAAAGCCACCCCGTCGAGCAACGCCGTGTGCGCCGACCTGCTCACGACTCGCAGCCGCCAGCCTGCGTCGATGCCGCACCAGCCCGGCAGGCCGGCCACCGTCGATACCCAATCCGCCAACCCCGCCAATTCTGGCGTCACGACTCCCGATCGCAGCGCGGCCCCAACCGCTCGAATCGCCCGATCGACGTCGCCGCCCGCCACCTCCGCTGCTGCAAGCGCCACCCAGGCTGCCGCTCCGCCGCCCCGCTCGGCTATGGGCCGCAGTAGCGCGACTGCCCCGGTCGGATCGCCCGCTGCCAGCCGCACCGACCCGAGCGTCAGTCCGACAAGGTCATCGTCAGGCAATAATCGCCGGGCGCGCTCTAACCAACGCAGCGCCCCGCCGACATCGCCGGCCTGGCTCGCCTGCTCGACCCGCTGCCACGCCAGCCGTGCCGGGTCATCTTGAACGGGACGATCCGGCCCGTCGTCCCCAGGCTCAAGCGCGCTGCTGGACAGTCGCTACCGCAGGGGTGCCCGGCACCATCACCTGCGCCGGCAATGAGTTCGGGTCTGACGACGTCGCCTCCATCGCGGCAGTCAGCGCCGCTATGTCGCCCGCCGCCTCCGCCACGCCGGCCGCCAAGGCTCGCTGCAGCATGGCGTGCGCGGCGTCATGATCGACCACCCCGGCCAACCCTCGCGAGAGATACCGCCCCATCATCAGCAGCGCGAACGGATGGTTGTTTCCCGCCGCCTTCTCGAACCAACCCTGCGCCGCGACCCGGTCCACCGCCACGTCGTGCCCGCCGCCGAGCAGCGCGCCCATCGCGAACTGCGCCCCCGGGTGCCCTTTCGACGCCGCCGCTTCGAACAACACCATGGCCCCCGCATGATCCCGCTCGCCGCCGCGCGCATTGACCATCATCTCGGCCAGCGCAACCTGCGCCTCGACCAACCCGGCCTCCGCCGCCCGCTGGATCCAGGCCCGGCCGGCCACCAGATCCATCTCGATCCCTTGCCCCTCCGCCAGCATGCGTCCGTACCAGAGTTGCGCGTTGACCACCCCGTCCGCAGCCCGGCGCAACCACGCCGCCGCCGCCGCATAATCGCGCTCGATGCCCACTCCGGTCGCCAGACAGACCCCGTAGTTGAACGCCGCCGTCAGGTCGCCTTCATTGGCCGCCGCCGCGAACCACTCCTGGGTACGAACCCGGTCCTCCGCCTGCCCACCGCCCCGCAAAACGAGATCGGCCAAGCTCGACCGCGCCAGCTTGTCACCGCGCTCGCCGGAGATGCGGAACCACCGTGCCGCCTCGTTCTCGTCGCGTGGCACGCCGGCGCCCATCGTATACAGCGTCGCCAGCGTCCGAGCCGCCGCCGCATGTCCGCCCTCGGCCGCCCGGGTGTACCACGCTGCAGCCTCGGCAAAATTCGGCGGTAGATCGCCGCCTTTGGCATAGATGTCGCCGACCAGCGCCGCCGCTTCCGCATCCCCCGCCAGCGCTGCCCGCCGCAACCAGGTTTCGCCATTGGTGGTGTCGCGTGGCACGCCGCGCCCTTCCAACAACGCCAATCCCCATTTTGCCTGGCCCTGGCGAACGCCACGCTCCGCCGACTGCTTGAAATAGTTCGCCGCGCCGGTCAGGTCGCGCTCGAGCCCGACTCCGTTCTCGAGCGCGACGCCATACAGATACAATCCGAGCGGAACCATCGCCGCAGCCGCCCGCGCCAGCATCGCTGTCGCCTCCTGCTGTTGCACGTCCTCTCTCGCTGTCCGCATCAGCGCCAGCCCATGCCCCAGCGCCCCCTGTGCGCTGCCCGCCTCGGCCGCCGCCCGATACCATCGGTCCGATTCCTTGACGTCGCGGATTGCCGCCGGGCCCGACATGAACAGGTAGCCGAGCATCGACTGCGCATCGGCATGACCGGCTTTGGCCGCCATGAGCCCGAACGTCATCGCACGCTCGAAATCGGGTTCGCCACGATCGACGTCGCTCGAAAGCGGCGACCCCGGCGCAGTCACACGCCCAGCCCCGGTGAGGAACAGCGTTGCCAGAACCGCCTGGGCATCGACATGCCCGGCATTCGCCGCTTTCTCGAGCCAGATCGACGCCGTGTGCCGGCTGGGCGGCACGCCTTTGCCATCCATGTAGGCGCGCCCCACCCAATACTGCGCGTCCACATTGCCCTTATCGGCCGCCGCGGCGAACACCGGGAAGCCCGGTGCCGCATCACCCGCCTGCGCCCGCTCGATTGCCTCGCGCAGCCGTGTCGCCGGTGACAGCGATGCTGCCAGCCGTCCAAACATCCTTGCCACGTCTACCCCGCCCGACGATGCGTTAGCCGCAAGGGAACGCCGCTGCGGAACCACCCCATCATCGTTCTGCCCACGGCACGTCCAAAGTAGGAGAGCCGCGGTTTCGCCAAACGCAGGTCAGTCACGTTGGTCGTGACGCGTTCACGAACATTGGCCAAAGCCGCTTGGCCCTGCGAATGGGCAACGCTTGTTCCGAAAGGCCAGGGGCCTCACTCGTCCAAAGACCTGCGTGGCTCACGGCTCCCGCATCCCATCCATGAACGCCGGCAACACGCGTGAGAACAGATACGCCACCAGGGTACGCTTTCCGACTTTGATGTCCGCCGTCAACGGCATGCCCGGGGTGAGGTGGAACCAGCTCGGAATGTCATGCAGATGCGTCGCATCCAGCGTCACCCGCGCACGGTAATAGGAGGAGCCCAACGGCCGCGGTTGCACGGGCTGCGACCCGCGCTTGGGCTGCTGATCCTCTGGCGAGGTCGAGAAGCTGTCCGGACTGATCACCCGCACGACGCCCTCGACGGTGCCATACGTCGTGTAGGGCAATGTATCGAGCTTGAGGTTGGACGGATCACCCGGATGAATGTAGCCGGCATCCGCGCCAGCCACGTTGATCTCTGCCTCGAGCGGCGCGCTCGTCGGCACCAGCGTGATCAGCTGCTCACCGGACTGCATCACCGATCCCGGCGAAACCTTCGCCACCGTCAGCACCGTCCCGTCCTGGTCAGCCCGCAACTCGACCAGCTGCCGGCGCAGCTCCGCTTTCTTGAGGTTCTCGCGGGCGTCGCTGAGCTTCCGGCTCTGCTCGGTCAGTTCCTGTCCGACCTGGCCACGCCAGTTCTCGTTGTAGGCGTCGCGCTCGGCCTGCAGGGCCTGCAGATCGCGCTGCGCTTGCGCGGCCTGAGCCGACGCACCGTCGAAACCGCGCTTGACCTCAAGACGGCTATCCGTCGCTTGCAGCCGGTTCAACTGGCTTCCGACCTGCAAGTGTTCGAGTTCGCGACGCTTGTCCTCGACCTCCGATGCGACCTTCAACCGCTGCGAATATCCGTAAACGTCCGATACCGCCCGCTGCACCTGGCTTTGCAGGCTGTTGAGCTTCTGAGCGTAATTCTCGTTCTTGAACGACCGCTCCGCTACGTGTTGCAGATACAATGCCCCTTGCAGCGCGGCCATCGGGCTACCGTCGACGGGGTGATACGCCGTTCCGGCCGCCTCGGCACCGAGCCGATCGACCTCCGCCTGCAAACTGGCCACTTGCGACTGCAGCGCCCCTAAATCGGCCGTCGCGAATGTCGGATCCAATCGAGCCAGTATCTGTCCCTTGGAGACCTGATCGCCTTCGTGGACGTCGATGGACCGTATGATCGCCGTCTCGAGCGGCTGCACCACACTGGTGGCGCTGAGCGCGATGATCCGCCCTTGCGCCGTCACCACCTTGTCGATCGGGATCAGGGCGGCCGCAGCGAAACACGCGCCGACCAAGGTTGCCACGATCCAAGTAACCGGCCGCGCGAGATGCAACACCGGTTCGACCGCGAGTGCCGCACTCGGGGAATGGAAATCGAGAAGCATCGGCAGGTGATCGTCGTTGCGCCGCGTCTTTGGGGCCGGCGACCCGCCACTGACCGTCACGCTCATGACTGACCTCCCTGCGCCAGGACGGGCACGAACTGACCCGGCCGGCCCATACCGCCGCCATCCACATGCCGATTCTGTTGCGCCCAGAGCAGACGATAGATCGAGCAGCGCTCGAGCAGCGTGCGATGCGGCGCCATGTCGACCACCGTTCCCTTATCGAGCACCAGGATCTGGTCGCACTCGACCAGCGACGATAGACGGTGCGACACCACCACCATCGTGCGTCCCTTGCTCAGACGCACCAGGTTCGCGTTGACCAGAGCTTCGCTCTCTGGATCCAGGGCACTCGTCGCCTCGTCCAGGATCATGAGCTTCGGATCGGCGATCACGGCCCGGGCAATCGCAAGACGCTGCCGCTGTCCACCTGAAAGGTTGGCCGAGCCTTCCTCGATCCAGGTATCATAGCCGGCCGGAAGCCGTTCGATGAACTCCTCCGCCCCTGCCAGACGTGCCGCGCGAACGACGTCGTCGAGCGTCAACCCGGGTCGCCCTGCCGTGATGTTGTCGCGCACCGTGCCGCGGAACAGGAAGTTGTCCTGCAACACCACGCCGAAGCTGCGGCGGAGATGCGTCAGGTTGATCTCGCGCATCTCGCTGCCGTCCAACTTGAGAAAGCCGGAGTAATCGCGGTTGATGCCCTGCAACAGCCGCATCAGGGTGCTCTTGCCGGAGCCACTGCGGCCAACCACGCCCAGCATGGTCCCCGCCGGAATCTCGAAGCTGACCTTGTCCAACGCCGGCAGCTTGGCGCCTGGATAGGTGAACGTCAGATCCTCGAACTGCACGCCGCCGGCCAATCGCGGCCGTAGCCCGCCGGTCATCGCCGCGGTCTCGCTCGGATTGTTCAACACCATCGCGACCTGCGCGACAGAAGCTCGGACGTCTTCAAAATCCTCGATCAGCTTGGCCAGTCCGACCAGCGGCTGCGTCACGCGTGCGCCCAACATCATGAACGCCACCAGCCCACCCACCGCGATGCCGGTGGTATCGTTCAGCGCGATGTAGGCACCTAGCATGATGACGCCGCGCTGGATGAAGCTCTCGATCGGGTTGATCAGCGTCTGCGGCCAGTTCGCCAACCGCCCCGCCTGTAGCTTCAGCCGCCCGGCTTCCGCCGTCCGCTCATCCCACTCGGTCCGCCGTTGCGGCTCGAGCGCAAGCGACTTCACCGTCCGGATGCCATGCACGGTCTCGACCATGGTCGAGCCCTTGAGGCTTTCCGCCATCGTCAGCTTGCCCACGACTCGGCGCAAGCCTGGCAGGAACAGCAAGATGATCCCCGTGATCACCGCCGCGCAGACCAGCACGATCCAGGCGAGCGTCGGCTCCATCCAGAAGAGGAAAGGGATCAGGATCACGAGCGTGAACATGTCGAGGAACGTGCCCATGAGCTTCCCGGTCAGGAACTCACGAACCTTCCACACCTGCGCGATACGGTAGTTGATCTGGCCGGCCGGGTTTTTCTCGAAATAATCCAGCGGCAACGCCAGCAGGCGATTGAACACGTGCAGGTTCAGCCGGGCATCGACCCGCGTCGACACGACTTGCACCAGCTCGCGCCGCGCATAGCCGAGCAAGGTCTCATAGACGGTCACGATGCCGAGGATCACGCTGAGCAGCACCAGCGTCGACAGGCTATGGTGAACCACCACGCGATCGACGACCGTCATCACCAGCAACGGCGGCACGATCGTCAGCGCGCTGATGGTGATCGACGCGATCGCAACGTCCCGCAACGACCGCCGCTCGCCGAGCACCAAGCCCATCAGCCAGCGGAAGGTGAACGGCACGTCCGCCTCCGACTCGCCGCGCACGCGGCGGATCAGCAAGGCTTCGCCATTCCAGGACTGGCGAAGGCGGAATTCGTCAACCGCGACGGCGAACTCGTTGGACGTCTGACGCGGATCGAGGATCCACACGATGTTGCGAGCCGGGTCCGCCCCGATCATCAACCCGGCAGTGCCGTCCTTGAAGAGAAGGATCACAGGCGGTGGCGGCCGGGTCGCCCCGACGAGCTTGAACAGCGATTTCCAGCTGAGCTTGGTGGCGCGTGCGTGCAGCCCTTCCTGCGTCGCCCATCCCGCCAGGGACGCGGGCGACGGCATCGTCTCGCCGTCTCGCGCGCGATAGTCCGAAGCGTTCAGGTCGACGCCATGATGGCGGGCAGCGGCGACCACGGCCAGCAGCCGCGTTTTCGCCGAAAGCGGCATTGGGCTCGCGCCGACCGTATCGGCATCGATTTTCGGATCCAACGGATCAACCGGAATGGCGTGCGGGCCGGACAGGTTCAACAGGCGTTCCTTCACTTGGGCCGCTGCCATTCTCTTTGGGGCCTGCGGCGTTAGCACGAAGAGTGCGTCCAACAGTATAAAATTCGGTTAACCCGAACTTGCGCGTTGCGCCATCCGCTGACGTGACCTTTGATGCCGGCATGGAAATCCAAGCTGCCACCACGGCCGACGTGCCCGAAATCCAGTCTATCTACGCCCATCATGTCCTGAATGGGGCGGGCACGTTCGAGGAGATCCCGCCATCGGTCGAGGAGGTGCAGCGTCGCTTCGACGGCATCGTTGGCCGCGGCTGGTCATATCTCGTGGCGCGCGACGCGACCGGCGTGCTCGGCTACGGATATTTCTCCCAACTGCGCGAGCGATCGGCCTATCGCTTCACCGCCGAGGACAGCGTCTATGTCCGAGACGACGTCCGGGGCCAGGGTGTGGGCAAGGCGCTGGTGGCGCGCTTGCTCCAGGAAGCCGAGAAGCAGGGATTTCGGCAGATGATCGCCGTGGTCGGCGACTCCGAAAATGTCGGCTCGATCGGGATGCATGCCTCCCTGGGCTTCCAACGTGTGGGACTGCTTCGCGCCACCGGGCTGAAGTTCGGCCGCTGGGTCGATGCGGTCTATATGCAGCGCCCGCTCGGCCGGGGCGATCACGACATGCCCGACTAAGCCTCCACCAGCCGGAACCGGGCGGAGGCGACCGGGTCGTTCCTCAACGCCGACCAAACCTCCATGTCCCCCTCGGCCGTCGCCGTCACCACCACGACCCGGCGGAAGAACCCGATCTCCCCCCGCGCGCGCCGCTGGAACAAGCGATCCAGCGCCACCGCCGCGGGCCCCCGCGCCACACAGCAGGCGCAGCCCGGCGCATGCGCCCCCGGCATCGGCACGAAACCCTCCCGGTCGCCGCCCGACCCTGCCGGCCCCTCTATAAGAGCGGCATCACCCTCCCCTATCTCGGAGAGGCTCGCCAAAACCACGGGAACCCGCGCATCAACAGACCATGTCATCGCGTAGACATAAGGATATACTTATGTCATTAACAAGTATGGAAACCATCCTCACTGCGCTGCGGGCGTGTGCCGAGCCGACGCGGTTGCGGTTGTTGGCGTTGGCGGCGCGCGGGGCGTTCTGTGTGGTCGAGCTGACCGACATCCTTGGACAGTCGCAGCCGCGTTTGTCCAGGCATCTGAAGCTGCTGTGTGATGCCGGAGTGCTCGAGCGGGTGCGGGAGGGGTCGAACGTATGGTTCGGGCTGCCGCCGGAGTCGGGCATGGTGCATGAGTTGCTGGCGCGGGTGCCCGAGGACGACCCGGTGTTGGCGGCGGATCGACGGGCGGCGGCGCGGGTCGTGGCCGAGCGGGCGCGGGTCGCGTCGGCGAGCTTCCTCAAGCAAGGCGCGGATTGGGACGAGATGCGGGCGTTGGCGCTGCCGGCGGGTGTGATCGAAGAGGCGGTGCTGTCGCTGCTGCCGCCCGATGGCGTCGGCCACGTGCTGGATGTCGGCACCGGAACCGGGCGGATGCTCGAATTGTTGGCGCCGCGGGTACGCAGCGGGCTCGGTGTCGATGCGAGCCGGGCGATGCTGGCCCTCGCACGCGCGCGCTTGTCTAAGCCGGGGCTCGCGCACTTATCGGTACGACAGGCCGATATGTATAGCCTGCCGGTAGCGCGGCGGTTCGACCTCGTGCTGATGCACATGGTGTTGCATTACGCCGAAGACCCGGCTGCTGCGTTGGCAGAGGCCACGCGGGTGCTGGCACCGGGCGGCATGCTGATCGTGGTCGATCTGCTGCGGCACGACTGGACCGCGGTGACGGAGCGGCTGGCGCATCGCTGGCCAGGGTTTGGGGATGACGAGATGGCGGGGCTGATGGAAGACACCGGGTTGCGGCCGGATCGGGCGCTTTCGGTCGATGGACCGCTGGAAACACGGCTTTGGGCAGCGACCCTTCCGGTAGGGGCGGTTGCCAGGACACAAGAGATGGAATTCGCTCAATGACCCGTCCGCATCTGCTTGACGCGCTTCGTGACCAGGTTCTGCTCTGCGACGGGGCGATGGGCTCGCGGGTGCAGGCGCTCGATCTGGAAATCGAGCGCGATTATTGGGGCCAGGAGAACTGCACGGAGGTGCTGAACCTGTCGCGGCCCGACCTCGTGCGCGAGATCCATCGCGGGTATTTCGAAGCCGGCGCGGACATGGTGGAGACCAACACGTTCGGCGGCTCGCCGCTGACGCTGGCGGAGTTCGACCTGCAGGATCGCACGCACGAGATCAACAAGATCGCGGCGGAACTGGCGCGCGAGGCAGCGGAGACGTTCTCGGACGGGCGGCATCGCTGGGTGGTGGGCTCGGTCGGCCCAGGCACAAAGCTGCCGTCTCTCGGGAACATCGCGTACGATCCGCTGGAGGCGGCGCTGGCCGAACAGGCGCGCGGGCTGATCGCCGGTGGCGTTGACGCAATCCTGATCGAGACCTGCCAGGATACGCTGCAGATCAAGGCGGCGGTGAATGCCGCCAAGATCGCGCGCAAGGAGGCGGGCAAGGATACGCCGATCTTCGTGCAGGTGACGGTTGAGACGACCGGGACACTGCTGGTAGGGCCGGACATCGCCGCGGCAGCGACGGTGATCGACTCGCTGGACGTGCCGTTGATCGGGCTGAACTGCGCAACGGGGCCGCAGGAGATGGCCGAGCACGTGCGGTGGCTGGCGGCGAACTGGCGCGGGCTGCTGTCGGTGCAGCCGAACGCCGGGTTGCCCGAGTTGGTGGATGGGCAGACGCGGTATCCGCTGGATGCGGCGCAGATGGCGAGCTGGGTCGAGCGGTTCATCAGCGAGGATGGGCTGAACCTGATCGGCGGCTGCTGCGGGACGTCGGTGCCGCACATCCAGGCGCTGGACGCGATGCTGCGCAAGCGCGCCGGGTCGGGGTATCGGCCGGCGCCGGTGGCGCGCAAGCCGGTGTGGATCCCGTCGGTGGCGAGCCTGTATGGGCAGACGGCGCTGCGGCAGGAGAACAGCTATTTCTCCATCGGCGAGCGCTGCAACGCTAACGGGTCGAAGAAGTGGCGCGGGCTGCAGGAAAGCGGCGACTGGGATGGTTGCGTCGCCATGGGGCGCGAGCAGATCGCCGAGGCATCGAACAGCCTGGACATCTGCACGGCGTTCGTCGGGCGTGACGAGCTGGCGGAGATGACCGAGGTGGTCACGCGGTTCACCTCGAGCGTGAATTCGCCGCTGGTGATCGACAGCACCGAGACGCCGATCATCGAGGCGGCGCTGAAGCTGCATGGCGGCAAGCCGATCATCAACTCGATTAACTTCGAGGAAGGTGAAGGCGCGGCGCGCGACCGGCTGACCCTGGCCAAGAAGTTCGGCGCCGGGGTGATCGCGCTGACGATCGACGAGGTCGGCATGGCCAAGACGCCGGAAAACAAGCTCGAGATCGCGCGGCGTCTGGTGGCGATCGCCGAGGAGTTCGGGCTGCCGCAGTCGGACCTGCTGATCGATCCGCTGACCTTCACGGTGGCGACCGGCAACGAGGACGACCGCAAGCTCGGGCAATGGACGCTCGAGGGCATCAAGATGATCCGCGACGAGTTCCCGGACGTGCAGATCGTTCTGGGGCTATCCAACATCAGCTTCGGTCTCAACCCGGCGGCGCGCGCGGTGCTGAACTCCGTGTTCCTGGATCATGCGGTTAAGGCGGGGATGACGGCGGCGATCGTGCACGTGAGCAAGATTCGGCCGTTGCACCTGATCGCGGCCGAAGAAGTGAAGGTCATGGAAGACCTGATCTTCGATCGGCGCGAGGGCGACTACGATCCGCTGAAGAAGCTGCTGGAGATGTTCGCCGACCGCAAGGCGGTGGACGCGGTCAAGAAGGTGCGGGCGGAGACGGTCGAAGGACGGTTGAAGGACCGGATCGTCGATGGCGACCGCAAGGGGCTGACCGAGGAACTGGACGAGGCATTGGTAAAGATGCCGCCGCTGGACATCATCAACACAGTGCTGCTGGACGGCATGAAGGTGGTCGGCGAGCTGTTCGGTGCCGGCAAGATGCAGCTGCCGTTCGTGCTGCAATCGGCCGAGACGATGAAGGCTGCGGTGGCACACCTGGAGCCGCTGATGGAGCGGGTCGAGGGGCAGGAGAAAGGCACCATCGTACTGGCGACCGTGAAGGGCGACGTGCACGATATCGGCAAGAACCTGGTCGACATCATCCTGACCAATAATGGCTACCGGGTGGTGAACCTCGGCATCAAGGTGACGCTGGCCGACATGGTCGCGGCGGCCAAGGAGCACCGGGCGCATGCGATCGGCATGAGCGGGTTGCTGGTCAAGAGCACCGTGGTGATGCGCGAGAACCTCGAGGAGATGGCACGGCAGGGGCTCGAAATCCCGGTGATGCTCGGCGGGGCGGCGTTGACGCGGAACTACGTCGAGGATGATTGCGTGCGGGCCTATGCGTGCGGCCGGGTCGCTTATGCGCGGGATGCGTTCGACGGGCTGAGCCTAATGGACAAGGTCACGGGTAACGGGTTCGACGATTACCTGGCGGCGCTGCAGTCGAAGCGGTCGGGCAAGGCGAAGAATACCAGTCGGACGCTAGGCCAGGCGGATCAGAAGGCATTCAAGCCGGTGGACGTGGCGGCGGTGCAGGCGCGGCGGCGGCGGCTGACGCAGGATGTGCCGGCCATGGAGCCGCCGTTCTGGGGCGCCAAGGTGATCGAGGCGCCGGCGAAGGCGATCGTGCCGTTCCTGAACGAGCGCAGCCTGTATCAATTCCAGTGGGGCTTCCGGAAGCAGGGGCGGACGCTGGAGGAGTTCCTGGGCTGGGCGAAGCAGGAGCTGCGGCCGGTGATGCGGCGGATGCTGCAAATCTGCGAGCAGGACGACATCCTGCGGCCGCAGGCGGCATACGGATACTGGAAGGCGGCAGGCCAAGGCAACGATCTGATCGTGTTCGAGCAGGACGGGACCACCGAGGTCTGCCGGTTCGCGCTGCCGCGGCAGCCGCGAGAAGATGGCGAGTGCATCGCCGACTTCTTCCGCGACGTTGATGACGAGCAGCGGGACGTCATCGGGCTGCAGGTCGTGACCGTGGGGCAAAAGGCCAGCGACACGGCGCGGGTGTGGTTCGAGGACAACCGCTACCAGGATTACCTGTATCTGCACGGGCTGTCGGTCGAGATGGCCGAGGCGATGGCGGAATACACGCATAAGCGCATCCGGGCGGAACTCGGCTTCGCCGGCGAGGACGATCGGGACATGGAGAAGATGCTGTCCCAGGGATATCGCGGGTCGCGCTACTCGTTCGGCTATCCCGCCTGCCCGCGGCTCGAGGATCAGGCGCCGTTGCTGCAATTGTTGGGGGCCGAGCGCGTTGGCGTTTCGATCTCGGATGAGTGGCAGTTGCATCCGGAGCAGTCGACGAGCGCGATCGTCGTGCTCAATCCACGGGCGAAATACTTCTCGGTGTGATGATCCGGCTGGCGCTTCCGCACGGCGCCGCCTTCGCATAGGCTCCCTCGTCGAGACCCGGATACCGGGCGATGGCGGGGAGGATGCGATGAAAGTCGGAGCGGTTTGGACAGTGTTGGCTGCGGCAACGGCTGTGATTTCGGCCGGATCGGCGATGGCGCAAGCGCCGCTGGTGACGGAAGAGGCGATGATCGACTCGCCGCAACCAGGTCAGAAGATCTATGTCCGCAACAAGCACGCGGACGGGATGACGGCGTTCACGCCGGAGCGGACGGTGATCTTCGTGCACGGCGCCACCTACCCGGCGAGCACTGCGTTCGACCTCGAACTCGGCGGTCTCTCGTGGATGGACTACATCGCGCAGCGCGGGTTCGACGTGTATCTGCTCGACCTGCCCGGCTATGGCCGCTCGACCCGGCCAGCCGCGATGGATGCGCCGGCCGACCAGGGTCAGCCGGTGGAGACGACGCAGCAGGCAGTGGCCGATTACGCGGCAGTGGCCGATTGGGTCCTGGCGCGGCGACATCTGTCGAAGTTCGACGCGGTGGGCTGGTCATGGGGAACCACCATCGCCGGCGGGTATGCGGCGGCTTATCCGGACAAGGTCAACCGGCTGGTGCTGTACGCGCCGGTGTGGGTGCCGCAGCAGATCGTCGCGGCGGAGCCCCCCAAGGTGGGCGCCTACCGTCTGGTCACGGCCGAGGCGGCCAAGCAGCGCTGGCTCAACGGCGTGCCGCAGGACAAGCAGGCGGACCTGATCCCGCCGGGCTGGTTCGAACAATGGCAGCGCGCGACTTGGGCGACCGACCCAAAATCGGGCGGGACGTCGCTTCGGGCGCCTAACGGGGTGACGGCAGACATCCAGGGGGCATGGGCGGCCGGCAAGCCGACCTACGACCCCGGCAAGATCACCGCGCCGACGTTGATGATCCAAGCGGAATGGGACCACGACACGCCGCCGCTGCGCTCACAGGGATTGTTTCCGGCGCTGACACATGCGGCGTCCAAGCAATATGTGCTGCTCGGCGAGGGCACGCATACCGTGCTGATGGAGAAGAACCGGATGCAGCTCTTTGCCGCCGTGCAGGCCTTCCTGGAAGCACGCTAGCCGCGACGCCTCAGAACAGGATGAGGATCGCGCTGACCAGCGTCATGGAAGAGAGGGCGATGGCGGCGAACATGCGTTCGGCCCGGGACGGTGGGCGATCGACGATCGAGACGGCCGCGCGTGAGCGGAGCGGGTAACGATTGGGCATGTCCTGTTCCCTCGTTGATGAGAGAACAGGATACCGTCCAGAGATGAAGGAAGAGTTACGGGCAAGGCCGCCGACCTTGCCCTGAATGATCGCTACTGCGCCTGAGCGCTGGCATCGCTGCGGGTGGCGCCGACGCGGGCAGCAAGGGCGGCGCTCATGAAGTCGTCGAGATGGCCGTCGAGGACGGCAGCCGGGTTGCCGGTTTCGACGCCGGTGCGGAGGTCCTTGACCAACTGATACGGTGCCAGGACGTAGCTGCGGATCTGGTGGCCCCAGCCAATGTCGGTCTTGGCGTCCTCCTGGGCGGCGGAGACGGCTTCGCGCTTCTCCAACTCGCGTTCGTACATCTTGGCCTTCAGCATCGTCATGGCCGAGGCACGGTTGCGGTGCTGGCTACGGTCAGTCTGACAGGCGACGATGATGCCGGTGGGCACGTGGGTGATGCGGATGGCGGATTCCGTCTTGTTGACGTGCTGCCCGCCGGCACCGGAGGCGCGGAAGGTGTCGATCTTCAGGTCGGACTCGTTGACCTCGATCTCGATGGTGTCGTCGACGACGGGGTATACCCAGACGCTGGCGAAGCTGGTCTGGCGGCGGGCGTTGGCGTCGAACGGGCTGATGCGGACCAAGCGATGGACGCCGGCTTCCGTCTTGAGCCAGCCATAGGCGTTGGGGCCGGAAACCTGAAGCGTGGCGGATTTGATGCCGGCCTGCTCGCCGTCGCTCTGCTCCATGAGCTGGACCTTGTAGCCGTGTTGCTCGGCCCAGCGGGAATACATCCGGGCGAGCATCTCGGCCCAATCCTGCGCCTCCGTGCCGCCAGCGCCCGAGTTGACCTCGAGATAAGCGTCGAAGGCATCGGCCTCGCCGGATAGCAGGCTTTCGATCTCGCGGCGCTTGGCCTCCTCAAGGATACGCACCAGGGTCTTGCGTCCGTCCGCCGCCATGTCGGCGTCGGACTCGGCTTCGGCCATGGCGATCAGCTCGACGCTATCGGCAGCCTCGCGCTCCATCGATTGCAGGCCTTCGACCAGGCTGGCGATACGATTGCGCTCGCGCATCAGGGCCTGCGCGGCGGTTGCGTCGTTCCAGAGGGCGGGGTCTTCGGCTTGGGCGTTCAGTTCCTCGAGACGGCCGATGGCGACATCCCAGTCAAAGATGCCTCCGGAGCAAGGCGAATGTCTGCTGGAGCTGCGCGTTGAGGTCGTCGGATTCCGTGGACATGGCTGTTAATAGAGCCCGCCCACGCCGCTATCAACGCCGTATCCTGGGCCGCCTCCCGCGCCAGGGCCGCCGCTGACCTCCGTGTCGCCGCCGCCGCCGGAGACGTCGCCGCCGCCGATGGTGCCTTGGCTGGCGCCGGGCTGCTGGTCGAGCTTGAAGGCGTCCACGCGCTGGCCGAAGCCGCTATCCCAGCTGGAGAGCTTGACGGTATCGGGCATCTTGAACTGCAGGTTTGGGCGGTTCTTGAGCGCGACCGCCATGTAATCGTGCCAGATCGGGGCGGAGATGCTGCCGCCGGTTTCCTTGTCGCCCAGGCTGGTGTTGTTGTCGAAGCCGACCCAGACCGCCGTGACGAGGTCCGGGGTGAAGCCGACGAACCAGGCATCGTTGAAGTCCTGGCTGGTGCCGGTCTTGCCAGCGATGGCGCGGCCGAGCCCGGCGCCGGCAGCGTAACCGGATCCTTTGGTGACGACGCCCTGCATCATGGTGACGAGTTGGGCGACGCTGGCCGGGTCGGCGATGACGCGGCGGTTGTCGACCACGGTGGGCGGCTTGGACGGATCCTGACAGCCCTGGCACTCGAGGCCGCCGGGCCGCCAGATCAGCTTGCCGGAGCGATCCTGGACGCTATCGACTAGCGAGGGGAGTACCTCGCGGCCCCCCATGGCGAGGCCGGCATAGGCGGAAGCCTGGCGCAGCACGGTGGTCTCGACAGCGCCGAGGGCGGCGGAGAGGACCTTCGGCATGCCGTCGACGACGTGAAAGGCGATCGCGTTTTGAGCCACGGCGTCCATGCCGACCTTGTCGGCCAAGCGGACGGTGACAAGGTTGAGCGACTTCTCCAACGCGATCCGCATCGGGGTCGGGCCGCTGAACGTCATGCCGTAGTTGTTCGGGCGCCAGATGCCTTGCGCGGTTTTGAGCTCGAACGGGGCGTCGAGCACTCGCTGGCTGGGGGACAGGCCGGCTTCGAGCGCGGTGAGGTACACCATCGGCTTGAAGGAACTGCCGGGCTGCCGCTCGGCCTGCGTGGCGCGGTTGAACTGGCTGGCTTCGAAGCTGAAGCCGCCGACCATGGCGACGACGCGGCCGGTCTGCGGCTCGAGCGAGACGAGCGCGCCCTGAACTTCGGGGACCTGCCGGAGCAGCACGCGGTCGGCACGGGACTTGCCGTCGGGGCCGGGTTGGGGTTCGACCATCACGAGGTCACCGACGGAGAGAACGTCGCGCATGACCCTGGGCGACGGGCCGCGGCTGGTGCCGTGACGGGGACGGGCCCAGGCGACATCGGCGAGCGAGAGGGTTCCGGTCCGCGACTGTCCACCGCCGGTACTGCCGCTGTTGCGCTCGATCCAGCCGAGCTTGGCTTCGCGCGCATCGACCGAGAGCGCGACGGCGAGGCGCCATTCCGGCAGCAGGCCCGGGGGGCGTGGGGTATCGGCCAGGCGGTTGCTCCAGCCCTCGGCCATCGACGCTTCGCCGGCGAGATGGCCGACGGGGCCGCGCCAGCCGCCATGGCTGCGGTCATAGGCCATGAGACCGGCACGCAACGCCTTGTCAGCGGCGACCTGGAGCACCGGGTCGAGGCTGGTGCGGATGGCGTAGCCGCCGGTGGTGGTGACGTCGGCGCCGAAATGGTCGATCAGCTGGCGGCGAACCTCCTCGGCATACCATTCGCCCCCGGCGACCGGCTCCTGCCGGCGGAAGGCGGCGGGCTGGATCGGCGTGGCCTTGGCGGCCTGGGCCTGGGCGACGGAGATGGCCTTGTCGTCGGCCATGCGGTCCAGCACCCAGTCGCGGCGGATCTTGGCGGCCTCGGGATTGCGGAACGGGTTGTAGTTGTTGGGCGCCTTGGGCAGCACGGCGAGGAAGGCAGCCTCGGGCAGGGTCAGCTCGTCGAGGGTCTTGTTGAAGTAGGATGCGGCAGCGGCGGCGACGCCATAGGCCTGCTGACCCAGGTAGATCTCGTTGAGGTAGAGCTCGAGGACGTGTTCCTTGCTCATCGTCTCATCGATGCGCAGGGCAAGGATGAGTTCCTTGATCTTGCGCGAAACGCTGACCTCGTTGCCGAGGAGCATGTTCTTGGCGACCTGCTGCGTGATGGTCGAGGCGCCGATCGGGCGGCGGCCGCTGCCATAGTTCATGACGTCGTTGAGCCCGGCGCGGGCGATGGCCAGCGGGTCGACGCCGCGATGGGTCCAGAATTTCTGGTCTTCGGCGGAGATAAAGGCCTGCTTGACGATCTCGGGGATGGCGCCAACCGGCACGAAGATGCGGCGTTCGGTGGCAAACTCGGCGAGCAGGCGGTCATCGCCGGCATAAACGCGGCTCATGACCTTGGGCTGATAGGTGCGGAGGCCGTCGAGCGAGGGCAGTTCGGCGGCGTATCGCTGATAGGTGTGCCAGGCGAACGCGCCGGCGGCGAGGCCGCCGAGCAGGCCGAGCAACAGGAACAGGCCGATGACGCGGCGGACAAATCGCCAAAAGCCGCCCCCGGACCGCTGCGGCCGCGGCGCGCGCCCATTCGGCCGGGACGCCGTCGTTTCAGGCGCTAGCCGGTCGCCCGCGGTCACGCCGCTCACCTCACGCTTGATCGCCATCTCGTCTCGTACCTTTACCTTAACTCGTGCTGTCGGCTTCAGCCGGTTGCGATATGCGCCACTGGCCCGCGAGAATCGAGGAATGCTTCGACGGCGCGGCGCAGTGAGGCTGCGATGATCGCCCGGTGATCGGGGCGGCGGAGGGCGGCTTCGTCGCTCCGATTGGACATGAAACCCATCTCGACCAGGATGCTGGGGATCTCGGCGGCGCGCAGGACCATGAAGTGGGCGTGCCGTGCCGGATTGGAAAGGAGGCCGATCCGAGGCTCGAGCGCGCCGACGACCTGGCGCGCCACGCGGGCAGAGTCGGCGCGGGTCTCGGCGCGGACCAGACTGGACAGGATGTTGGCGATTTCGGGGGTGACGTTGCGGAATTTCGGGCCACCGAAGCGATCGGCGTCATTCTCGCGACGGGCGAGTGCGGCGGTCTGCGCGTCCGATGCGGCATCGGCGAGCGTGTAGACGCTGGCGCCGCGGACGCTGGGATCACCCACGGCGTCGGCGTGCATCGAGACGAACAGGACGGCGCCGTTGTCCTGGGCGATCTCGACACGGTCCCGCAACTGCAGGAATACGTCGCGCCCCCGGGTCAGCGCGACCCGGCAGCGACCGCTTGCGACGAGTTGGCGGCGGAGCTCC
Source organism: Janthinobacterium lividum (assembly GCA_050954595.1). Classification (GTDB taxonomy): domain Bacteria; phylum Pseudomonadota; class Alphaproteobacteria; order Acetobacterales; family Acetobacteraceae; genus JAVVHH01. The sequence continues at coordinate 22,074 of JBPBQE010000429.1, forward strand.
TCGGCAGCGGCGAAGGCGATATGCTTCTCGTAGGTGCCGCTGACGCCGATGGCCCCGGGGTCCTTGCCACCATGGCCGGGGTCCAGCACCACGAGCGGAAGCACCGGGCCGCGAGGTGCGGGCTTTGGCGCAGCAGGTTTAGGCGCTTTCCGCGCAGCCGCACTGGCGGGATCACGCGGGATCGCCAGGGCGGCTGCAAGGCCAGCGGCCTGCAACAGGCTGCGCCGAAGAAGGGGAACGGTGTCGTGCACGCTGCCAGTATAGCACGGTGGGACGACTCCTTTATAATTCGACAACAAACGGACCTTTGGCTTGCTGGATCTGCCTATTTAGCTCGCTAACAATGGCCATTTTCCGGTTTGGGGCGCAGTTCCGCTCCAAAACCAAGTGCTCTTGCGAGCAGGATCGGTTTGCGTC
>JBPBQE010000447.1:0-22448 GCA_050954595.1 Janthinobacterium lividum
TCACGTCGAGCAGGATCGCCCGCGGCCGCAACCGCCGCGCCATCTCCAGGCCGAGCGCGCCGTTGGCCGCCGTATGCGCCGTGAACCCCTCGCGCTCCAGGAAGCGGCTCATGATATCGCGCTGCGCCGCATCGTCGTCGATCACCAGCACCGCCTCGCTGGCCCCCTCGCTGACGGCCGTCAGCTCCGTCTGTCCCGGCACCGGCATCTCGACCGGCACGCGCACGGTGAAACAGCTGCCCTGGCCCTCCTGGCTGGTGACGTCGATGCTGCCGCCCAGCATGCTGGTGAACGCCTTGGTGATCGACAGCCCCAGCCCGGTGCCGCCGAAGCGCCGCGTCGTCGACGCATCCGCCTGGCTGAACCGCTGGAACAGTTTGCCGAGCTGCTCGGCTGTCATCCCGATGCCGCTATCCTTGACGCGGAAGACGACGAACTCACTCTCCTGCTCGACCGCCAGCGTGATCGTGCCGTTCTCGGTGAACTTCGCCGCGTTGCTCAGCAGGTTGAGCAGCGTTTGCCGGATTTTGGTGATGTCCGAACTCATCGTTCCCAACCCGGCGGCAATCTCCACCTCCAGCCGGTTGCCCTTCTTATGTACCAGGCTGTCGACCGTCGCCGCCACGTCGCGCACCATCGGCTCCACCTCGAAGCGCTCGGCGAACACCTCCATCTTGCCGCTCTCGATCTTGGACAGGTCGAGCACGTCGTTGATCAGCCCGAGCAGGTGGCGGGCGTTGCTCTCGATCTTGCCGAGGTCGGTGTCTAATTCGGCCGGGTCGACACCGTCGGAAACTTCCTCCCGCAGCATCTCGCTATACCCAATGATCGCCGATAGTGGTGTCCGTAGCTCGTGGCTCATGTTGGCGATGAAGGTGCTCTTGGCCAGGTTCGCCTGCTCGGCCGTGTCCCGTGCCGCCTGCAGATCGGCCTCGACGCGCTTCTGCTCCGAAATGTCGATCGCCACTGACAGCAGCGTGTCGCGGGCGCCGCGGATCAGGCTCAGCGTGTTGGCGACCCAAATGATGCTGCCATCCTTGCGAATGAAGCGCTTTTCGGCGGTCACCGGCTCGCCGGTCTCGATCAGGTCGCGGAAATGGCCGTCGTTGACTTCGGCATCGTCGGGATGCGGGATGTCGCGCAGCCGCATGCGGCAAAGCTCGTCCGCCGTGCGACCCACCAGGGCGCAGTAATGGTCGTTGGCCGAAATGATGCGGCCATCCAGCTCCGCCTCGACCAGCCCGGCGCCGGTCTGCGCAAAGATGCCGGACAGATGCGCCTCGCTGTTGCGCACGCTGATCTCGGCAGCATCCCGCTCCTCCGCCCGGGCATGCAGCTGCGCGGCGGCGAAATACAACGCCTGGCCAACCACGTTGATCTCCGCGATCGGCGTCTGCACGTTCGTCACCGGCAGGCCTTGCCCGATCGCATCGGCCGCGGCGCGCAGGCGCTGGATGGCACGAATGATCCGCCGCCCCGCCGTGACCGCCAGCAGGCCGGCAAACGCGATCAGCACCGCGCCGAGCACGAGCAACAGCAGCAGCGAGCGTCGCATCGGCGCCGTCACCACCTCCGTCGGCACATTGACCGACACCGTCCACCCCGTTAGCGCGGAATGCGTGAAGCCGACCAGGCTGTAAGTGCCGGTGATGGTCCGCCCGTAATACATCCCGCTCCCCGCCGCGGCGGCATGGCGGCGCAGATCCTCCGAGGAAAGCTGACCCACATAGGTCGCCTGATCCGCGGTTCGCGCGACGACGAGGAAGTTGCGGTCCACCAGGCTGCCGGTCCAGCCCGGCCCCAGGCTCTCGCGACGGAACACGCCCTCGAGATAGTCCGGGTCGAGGCTGGCGCCGATCAGATAGGTCGGCCGCCCCTGGACCAGAACCGGCGCAGCGATGATCTGGAACACCGACGCCGCCGACGTCGTGCCGCTGAACATGTCGGTCACCATCGGCTTGCCCGACCGCAGCACCTCCTGGTCGGCGGCCGCCAGCGGCGGCGGCACCGCGACGTCGCCGCCCAAGGGAACCCGCGTCGTCATCAGCGCGCGCCCGGTCACGTCGCGCAGGCTGATGTGGATGTGCTGCAGGCGGCGCATCTCGCCGATCTGCCGGTAGAACTCTGGGAGATCGCCGGTCTGCAGGCTCGGCGAGGTCGCCAGCGCCTGCAGCGTGGTCAGCACGCCGATCACCTCGCGGTCCAATGCGTTGGCCAGCGCACGCGACTGGCTCCTGGCCTGCTCCTCCGCCCGCCCGGTCTCCGACGTCGAGATCCGCCAGAATAGAACGCCGACGAACACCAGCGTCGGCACCAGCAGGCCCAAACAAAGCAACGTGAGCTGCGCGCGCAGCGAACGGCCGCGATCGAGGGTTTTGATCATGCCCGATCTTCAGGCATCGGCGAACCAATTGCCATGGAAGCCCGGCGGAATCGCATGCGGCAGATGCACGATCGCCACCGGCTCCGCCTCCAGCCGCCGCGCATCCAGGATCACCAGGTCGGTGGTTCCCGCCGCCACGTTCAGCACGGTGCCCATGAGCCAGCCGCGCGCCTCGTCCTCCCCATCGGGCCCGGAATCCGCGACGAACACGAACTCGCCCGGCAGGTGCCCGTCGCCGAAATCATGGGTCTGCCGGCTGCCATCATCCGTGTCGTGCCGGTAGATCTGCGTCGCCCCGGTCAGCTGCGTGTTACCGTCGGCCGGCACGGACACGCTGTAGATGAAGCGGTGCCGCTGCCCGAACCGCCGCTCGTCGATGCGCGGGAACTCCTGCGGCGTAGGGTCAAGCACGCGGCGAACGATGTGCCGGCTCACCGGATCGATCGTCCAGCGTTCCAGCACCCCCAGCGCATCGAGCCCGCTCCCGCCGGACGTGAACATGTGCGGATAGGCGATGACGTCCAGCACGACCCGGTTTCCATCATCGTAAGCGTTGGCGACGTGGAACACGAAGCACGGATCGATCGGACACCAGACGATGTCGCCGCCCTCGCGCGGCAGCAGGCCGACCCGCGCCGGATGCGCCGGGTTCCAGCGGAACGGAAAGGCGTGCCCGCCCAGCACCGCCCGCATCGAGAACGTCACCGGCAAGTCGAACACGATCACGAACCGGGTCGTGATCGCGCAATCGTGGATGCACGGCCCGTGCGACACCGCGATCGCCCGCTCGCTCACCACCGTCCCGTCAGGCGACAGCACCACGTGCCGCACGCTGTCCCAGATGTTGCCGTCATAGGCGATGGCATGTTGCTCGCCGGTCAGCGGATCGCGATGAGGATGCCCGGAGAACGACCCGGTGAGCCCGCCATCGAACGAGGTGTAGCGCTGATCGTCCAGCGTCGGCGACAGCGCCACCGGAAAGCTGCCGGCCTCGACCACGGCGACCGGCCGCCCGCCGATCTCGACCACGTTGGTGTTGACCGTGTCGTTGCGCCCCCGCCGCGGCCCCGGCGCCGGCAGCCGACCCAGCGCCGCCGCCGCCAACCGCGACAGGATCCAACGGTTGCGATACCAAACCGCCCGCCCGTTCTCGAGCGCGATGCCATGCACCATCCCATCGCCCAGGAACCAGTGGTGCGCCGCCGGATCCGGCCGGACCGGATTGGCTCCCATCTTCAGGTAGCGTCCCCGCAACTGAGCCGGGATCGTGCCGGTCACCGGCAAATCGGCCAGGTCCATCTCCTTGCGGATCGGCACGTGTACCCCGACCAGGAACGCGCTCTCACCGCCCCGCCGTCGCCAGCGATTGACCTTGGCGATCGCCTCGACGCCACGTTCGGCCACGGCTCGAATGATGTTCATAGCCCCAGCTTTCCCGCCGGACTCGCCGTGTCCAGTTTCGCCCGCCGCACGTAGCCGCGCATCACTGCCAGGCTCCGGTGCCGGCTATGACCCATGATCTCCTCGTCCGGCACCCCGTTGCGATACGCCGTGGTCACGAACCCCGCCCGCAGCCCATGCGGCGATACCGGCTCCAGCCGCGTCGCCACGATCCCCGCCAGCCCGGCATGCCGTCCAACGATCAGCCGCACCGCTTCCCCGCTCAGCGCCCCCGCCCGCAGCGTGCCGTGCCGCGTGATGCCGCGGAACACCGGTCCTTGCCCGATCTCCGACACGTCCAGCCATCGGCGCAGCGCCCGCACCGGACAGGTCTCCTCGTGCTGCCCGCGCGGAATCCCGATCCGGACGCCTTCTCCTTCCTGGTCGGTCTTCGACCGCGGCAGCAGCACCTCCAGCCCGCGCCGCGTCCAGCGCAGATGCTCGACATGGATGCCGCACAGCTCCGACCGCCGCAGCGCGCCAGCGAAACCCAGCAACAGCAACGCCCGGTCGCGCACGCCGGTCCGGTCCGGCGCACAGGTCGTCACCAAGCGCTGCACCTCCTCGATCGTCAGGGCCTGCGCACGCTTGGGCGGGCTACCATGGGTGCGGTTGATGCCGCGCAGCAGGTCGCGGATCGCCGGGTCGCGCGTGTCCAGCGGCGCCCCGGCGATGCGGCAGGCCCGCGCGATGGCGGCGACCTTTCGCCGCAGCGTAGCCTTGGCATAGCCTTCACCGAGTTCGGCCAGGTATTCGCCCACCAGCGCCGGGCTCGCCGGCATCGCCGGCACCGCGCGCGCCGCACACCATTGCGAGAACGCCCGCCAATCCGTCCCATAGGCCCGCACCGTCGCCGGCGCATCGGCCGCCGCGACATAGCCCGCCGCCAACCGCCGCGCGCGGCGGCGAACGCCGGGAACAGGAACGGGAGCGGAGTCGGGGAAGTCGGGGGCAGAATTCATGTCAACTTGTGATAACAGATCTTCCCGCAAGTTAGAAACCGCGCCGCCGCCGCGTGCCGGACGCCCCCACGGCAAGCCCCAGCGCCAACCCGGCATACGCCACCGCCATGCCCTTCTTCGACAGCACGAACTCCCAACCCGGCGTGAACCGCTTCGGCGTCGCCCCGTAATCCACCGCCGCCGCGATCGCTGACATCACAACGGCATCGCGCACCATCGCCACCGGCCCGACCGGCTCGCCCCGCCACGCCAGCCACGCCTCGAAGATGGCCGCCCAGAACACGCTCGCCGCATGATTGGTCGCATACCCCACGCCGGTATGCCGCCAATCCACCACTTCCACCGCGGCCGCCCCGTCGCCGTTGAGCCAATGGCTTGTCGCGTTCAACGGCTGCACCGCCCATCGTCCCTCGCGCCGCGCCGCCACCGCCAACCCGATCGTCGACCCCACGCTGGCGCAACTGCCCGACACCAGCGCGGCACGGATCGTCCTGGACCAATCGATCATGCTATTCCCTTTGCACGGCACCCCCTCCCGGCGGCGCCCCCACACATCATGTAAAGCATCATGGGTTCAGCTCAATTCGATATCGTCGTCGCCGGTGCCGGCCCAGTCGGCCTCGCCTTCGCCGCCTCCGTCGCCGGCATCGGCGCCACCTCTGGCACCGGCACCGGCCTGCGCGTCGCCCTGGTCGACCCGCAACCCGCCGCCTCCCTCGCCGACCCGGCCGATGACGGCCGCGAGATCGCGCTCACCGACCGCAGCGTCAACATCCTGACCGCCCTCGGCGCCTGGAGCCGCATCCCCGCCGACGCCATCGCCCCGCTGCGCCGCATGCAGGTACTCAACGGCCCCTCGCACTACGCCATGCATCTCGGCACCGGCGAGACCCTGGGCCGCTTCGCCCCCAACCACTGCCTCCGCCGCGCCCTGTATGAGGTCGTCCGCGACCTGCCGGATGTCACGATCCTCGCAGGCCGCTCCGTCACCGGGCTGCGCATCCACCGCGATCGCGCCGACGCCACCCTGTCGGACGGCGAAATCCTCACCGCCCCCCTGGTCATCGCCGCCGACACCCGCCGCTCCGCCCTGCGGCAGAGCCAGGGCATCGGCGTAACGCTACACGACTACAAGCAACGCATGCTCGTCTGCCCGATGGCCCACCCGATCCCGCACCGCGAGACCGCCACCGCCTGGTTCGACTACGGCCAGACGCTGAACACCCTGCCGCTCAACGGCGGCCGCTCCTCCGCCGTCATGACCCTCCCCGAACCCGACGCCGCCGCCATGCTCGCCCTGGACGACGCCGCCTTCGGCCGCGAGGTGACCCGGCGTTACCAGAATCGCCTCGGCGCCATGGTTCCCGTCGGCAAGCGCCACGCCGTCCCGGTGGTCACCACCTATGCCCACCGCTTCGTCGCCCGCCGCTTCGCCCTCATGGGCGACGCCGCCGTCGGCATGCACCCGACCACCGCCCACGGCTTCAATTTCGGCCTGCTCGGCCAACAGGCCCTGGCCCGCGAGATCCGCACCGCCCACGCCACCGGCCGTGACCTCGCCGATCCCGCCACCCTGTCCCGCTACGAAGCCGCCCATCGCTCGGAAACGCGCCTGTTCTTCACCGGCACGGAAGCCATCATGCAGCTCTATGCCGCCGGCAACAGCCTGCCAGCCCGCATGCTCCGCAACGGCGCCCTCCGCCTCGGCAACCTGCCGCCATTCCGCAGCATCCTGGCCGCCCGCATGCGCGACCCCGATGCCGCCCGCAACCCACGGTAGTTTTACTCGCGTCCGGCGTGTGCTATCCCCATTTCCAGCGAGTCCCGCTAACCGGCACAAGGCTTGGTTGGGATCGCGGCGGAAAACGGGGCGCAAAACGCACCCACGCCCCGCCCTCGCCGAGCCACCAGCCCGTCGATCAGCACGTCGACCAGCCGCAGCACGTTCTCCTGCCAGTTCGGGCTCTCCTGCACGTAGCAAAGCCCGACCAGGGCGCGCAGCAGATGCCCCGGCGCCAACTCCGTCGAAATCTCGCCCGCCGCGCTGGCCCGGTCGAGCAGGCGCCCCATCGCCTGCGTCAGCCGCTCCACCGACACCACCATCAGTTCCGAGCCGGCCTGCGCCACCTGCGCCAGCGCCGCCGACATGCCCTTCTTGGTCGCGATGAATCCGACATTGGCATACATCCACTGCCGCAGCGCCTCCACCGGCGGCTCGCCTCCCAGCGCATCAGCCAGCTCCACCAACCGTTGCACCTCGTGACGATACACCGCGTCGAACAGCGCCTGCCGGCTCGGGAAATGCCGATACAGCGTCCCGATCCCCACCCCGGCCTCGCGCGCCACCGCCTCGAGGCTGGCATCGGCCCCACCCGCCGCGAACACGATGTTGGCCGCATCGAGAACCCGCGCGCGGTTGCGTTCAGCATCGGCTCTGGGTCGGCGCACCGCCTCGGTCATCGACTGCTCATGCTCCCGACCCTTGGACAAACCAGCCTTGCAAAACGGAGGCCGCCTCCGTATTATACTTCGGCAAGCCGGAGCGCCCCATGAATCTCCCGATTACTCTTACGGTCAATGGTGCCTCCCACACCATCGAGCTGACGGACCCGCGGGTCACCTTGCTCGATCTGTTGCGCGAACACCTCGATCTGACCGGCACCAAGAAGGGCTGCGACCGCGGCCAGTGCGGCGCCTGCACGATCCTCCTCGATGGCCGCCGCACCAATTCCTGCCTCGCGCTCGCCATCAGCCATGACGGCGCCGACATCCTCACCATCGAGGGCGTCGCCCACGGCGACACGCTCGACCCGGTTCAGGCCGCCTTCATCGCCCATGACGGCTTCCAGTGCGGCTACTGCACGCCGGGTCAGATCATGAGCGCCATCGGCCTCATCCGCGAAGGTCACGCCGGCACCGACCCCGAACGCATCCGCGAGGGCATGAGCGGCAATCTCTGCCGCTGCGGCGCCTACGCCGGCATCACCGAAGCCGTGCTCGACGCCCAACGCACGATCGACCACGCCGCCCAGGGCAAAGCAGCATGAACAACTTCGAATACGTCAGCCCCAGCAGCGTCGCCGACGCCATCGCCGCCGCCGCAATCCCAGGTGCCGCCTACCTCGCCGCCGGCACCAACCTCATCGACCTCATGAAGGGCGGCATCGCCCGCCCCACCCGCCTGGTCGACGTCGGCCGCATCCCCGGCCTCGGCGCCATCGAGACCCTGCCGACCGGCGAGATGCGCATCGGCGCCTTCGTCCGCAACGCCGACCTCGCCTACCACCCGGCCTTCGCCCGCGCCTATCCCGCGGTCGCCGAAGCCCTGCTATCCGGCGCCTCTCCGCAACTCCGCAACGCCGCAACCGTCGGCGGCAACCTGCTGCAACGCACCCGTTGCGCGTACTTCTACGACACCGCCGCCGCCTGCAACAAACGCACGCCCGGCACCGGCTGCGACGCGATCGGCGGCGAGAACCGCCTCCACGCCATCCTCGGCTGGAGCGAGAACTGCATCGCCACCAACCCCTCCGACTTCGTCGTTCCCCTCGCCGCCTATGACGCGGTCGTCGAAGTCGAGGGCCCCGACGGCCGCCGCGACATCCCGCTCACCGAGTTCCACCGCCTCCCTGGTGACGCCCCCGAGCGCGACACCGTCCTTGCCCCCGGCGACCTAATCACCGCCATCCGCCTCCCCGACGCGTCAAACTTCGCCGCCAACAGCCGCTACCTCAAAATCCGCGAACGCACCTCCTACGCCTTCGCCGTCGTCTCAGCCGCCACGGCTCTGCACATGGACGGCGACACCATCGTCGCTGCCCGCATCGCCCTCGGTGGCGTTGCCGCCAAGCCCTGGCGCGCCAAGGCTGCCGAAGCCGCCCTCGTCGGCGCCACCCCCGGCCCCGAGGCCTTCGCCCGCGCCGCCGACGCCGCAATCGCCGACGCCCGCCCCTCCGGCGACAACGCCTTCAAGATCGAACTAGCCCGCCGCATCATGGTCCGCGCCCTCACCCGCGCCGCCGCCGGCACCCCCGCCCACATGCCGGCCCTCCCCGCCTCCCCCTTCGGAGCCTGATCCATGTCCGAGCAGCTATCCCCCACCACCTCGACCCTGCACCAGCGTCACGGCTCCAGCATCGGCCAACCCCTGACCCGGCGTGACGGCCATCTCAAGGTCACCGGCGCCGCCACCTTCGCCGCCGACAACCACCCCGCCGGCATGCTCTACGCCGTCATCGCCACCGCCAGCATCGCCCGCGGCCGCGTCACCTCGCTCGATGTCGACGCCGCCAAGGCCCACCCCGGCGTGGTCGACGTCATGACCCCCAACCACAAGCCCGCCCTCGCCCAGGACCCCGACGAGAAGAACGGCCCCTTCATCTTCCGCCTCGACCTGCTGCAGAACGACACCGTTCGCTACGCCAATCAGGCGGTCGCCGTCGTCATCGCGGAATCCCTCGAAGCCGCCACTGAAGCCGCCGCCCTGCTCGCCCCCACCTACGAGGCCGAGCCCGCCCGCATGTCCCTCGACGACGCCGAGAGCTTCATCCCCAAGGCCGTCGGCGCCGGCGCCCCGCCCCAGGCCAGCCACGGCGACGTAGAATCCAACCTCGGCAGCGCCCCCATCCGCGTCGACGCCACCTACGAGACCCCCGCCCAGTACCACAACGCCATGGAGCCCCACGCCATTGTCGCGACCTGGGACGGCGACAACCTCGAGATCGACACCCCCAGCCAGGGCATGTCCATGGCCCAGGCCCGGGTCGGCGGCCTGTTCGGCATCCCGCCCGACAACATTCACGTCCGCAGCCCCTTTCTAGGCGGCGGCTTCGGCTCCAAGGGCATGATCTCCGGCCCGCAAGTCCTTGGCATCATGGCCGCCAAGCTCGTCGGCCGTCCCGTCAAGCTCGTCCTCAAGCGCGAGCAGATGTTCGGCCCCGTCGGCCACCGCGCCCCCACCCGGCAGACCATCCGCCTCGGCGCCGCCAACGACGGCGCCCTGTCCGCCATCGACCACCACACCAAGACCGCCTCCAGCCAGTTCGACGATTTCTTCGAACCCGCCGCCGACATCTCCCACACCCTCTACGCCGCCGGCGCCATCGCCTCCTCGCACGAAGCCGTCCGCCTCGATACCGGCACCCCGCTGTTCATGCGCGCCCCCGGCGAAGCCACCGGCAGCATCGCCCTCGAGAGCGCCATCGACGAGATGGCCGAAGCCTGCGGCATGGACCCGCTCGCCTTCCGCCTGAAGAACTACGCCGATGCCGAGCCCATCTCTGGCAAGCCGTTCTCCTCCAAGGCCCTGCGCCAGTGCTACGAACAGGGCGCCGCCCGCTTCGGCTGGTCCGCCCGCCCGATGGCCCCCCGCGCCACCCGTGATGCCGACGGCATGCTGGTCGGCTGGGGCATGGGCACCGCCACCTTCCCCGCTCTCATGTTCCAGGCCCACGCCCGCGCCACCCTCCGCGCCGACGGCACCGGCTTGATGGAGATTGGCGCCCACGACATGGGCCAGGGCGCCTGGACCGCCCTCGCCCAGATCGCCGCCGACGGCCTCGGCATCGAGCTCGACAAGCTCGAGTTCCGCTCCGGCACCTCTGACCTCCCCGACGCCGGCATCGCCGGCGGTTCCGCCCACACCGCCACCGCCGGCATGGCCATCCACGGGGCCGGCGGCGCCGTCATCGCCAAGCTCGCGGACCTCGCCACCTCGGACGAGCGCTCCCCCTTGTTCGGCGCCGGCAACACCGGCGTGATCGCCCGCGCCGGCCGCCTGCACCGCCGCGACGACGAGACCCGCAGCGAGCCTGTCGCAGACATCCTCGCCCGCGCCGGCCTCGCCGAAATCGACGCCACCGGCACCGGCGCTGCCGACCCGGCCGCCCAGGAAAAATACGCCATGCACGCCCACGGCGCCGTCTTCGCCGAGGTCAAGGTCGATCCCGATTTCGGCCAGGTCCGAGTCACCCGCCTGATCGGCGCCTTCGCCGCCGGCACCATCGTCAACCCGCACCTCGTCCGCAGCCAGTATTACGGCGGCATGATCTGGGGCCTCTCCTTCGCGCTGCACGAGAAAGCCGTCACCGACCCCCGCTCCGGCCGCACCCTCAACGCCAACCTCGGCGAGTACCACATCCCGGTAAACGCCGACGTCCCGTTCATGGAAGCGATCTTGGTCGAGGAGCGCGACGAGCACGTCAACGCCCTCGGTATTAAGGGCGTCGGCGAGATCGGCGTCACCGGCACCGCCGGCGCCATCGCCAACGCCATCTGGCACGCCACCGGCAAGCGGGTCCGCAGCTTCCCCATCACCTTGGACCAACTGATCGACTGACTCATAACGGTGGGCTTCGGCCCACCACCACGCGCCGCACCCCAACCCCCATCATCGCACCCGAAGCATTGACCCGCCGCCATTGACCATCATCTTTCCTTTGCGGTCTGATGCCTCCAAGCGGCATGCCGTCAATGAATGGGGAAACGGTCAATGGTGTTCGGTCGCGTCGCAAGCTTCTCGCTTGCCCTGATTTTGGTGGCCGGCACGGCCTCCGCCGCCGACACCTCCGGCAAGCGCGTCGCCATGTCCAACAACTACGCCGGCAACAGCTGGCGCCAGGCCATGCTCGCCAGCTTCGACAAGGCCGGCAAAGCCGCCGTCGACGCCAAGCAGCTCAAGGAAGTCCGCAGCTTCACCACTGCCGAGAACCAGGCCACCGAACAGGCCGCCCAGATCCAGAACCTGATCCTGGAAGGCTACGACGCCATCATCGTCAACGCCTCCTCGCCCACCGCACTCAACGGCGCCATCAAGCAGGCCTGCGACGCCGGCATCACGGTCGTTGTCTTCGACAGCTCCGTCACCGAACCCTGCGCCACCATCGTCGGCGTCGACTTCCGCCGCATGGGCCAGATGCAGGTCGACTACATGGCCGACCGCAAATTGACTGGCAACCTGCTCGAAGTCCGCGGCCTCCCCGGCTCCTTCGTCGACGAGGAGATCCACCAGGGCATCCTGGCCGGCGTGGCCGCGCACCCCGAGTTCAAGATCGTCTCCAGCGTCCACGGCAACTGGACCCAGTCGATCGCCCAGAAGGAAGTCGCCAGCGTCCTGCCCACCCTGCCCGCCGTCGCCGCCGTGGTCACGCAGGGCGGTGACGGCTACGGCGCCGCCCAGGCCTTCGCCGCCGCCGGCCACCCGCTGACGCCGATCTTCATGGGCAACCGCGAGGACGAGCTGGCCTGGTGGAAGGGGCAGAACACCGCCAATGGCTACGAGACCAAGTCCGCCGCCATCTCGCCGGGCTGCTCCACTTTCGCCCTCTGGGTCGCGCAACTCATCATGTCGGGCGAAAAGCTGCCCAAGAAGTTCACCCTGCCGATCGCCGTCGTTGACGAGGCCGGCCTCGACGACGCCCTGAAGCTCACCCCCAAGGGCGGCGTCACCACCATCGATTACTCGCTGCAGGACGTGAAGGACTTCATCGCCAAGCAGAAGAGCTGAAATTTTGAGCGAGGCCGCCCCCTCTGCGGCGGTGGCCCTCTCCGGCATCCGCAAGAGCTTCGGCGCCGTGCAGGCTTTGCGCGGCGTCGATCTCGTTCTCGACGCCGGCGAATGCCTCGCCGTCGTCGGCCATAACGGCGCCGGAAAATCCACGCTCATGAACGTCCTCGCCGGCACGGTCAGGCCCGATGCCGGCGACATGCGCGTCCAGGGCGCCGATGCCGCGTTCGGCACCCGTCACCCCGCCCTGCGCTTCGTGTTCCAGGAAGGCTCCCTCTGCCCTAACCTGAGCATCGCCGAGAACGCCCGCATCATGCACCGCGACATCACCGGCTTCGGCTGGCGCTGCCGCTGCGCCGCCGTGATGGCCGATGCCATCGAAACGGTCTTCCCCGGCCTGCGCCTGCCACCAGGCCGCCTGGTCGGCGACCTCCCCCTCGGCGCCCGCCAGGCCGTCGAGATCGCCCGCGCCTTCAGCCACACCGGCACTCCGCCCCCCATCGTGGTCCTCGACGAACCCACCTCCTCCCTCGACGGCCACCTCGCCGCCGCCCTCCTCGCCCACATCCGCCGCTTCACCACCGCCGGCGGCGCCGTCGTCTTCATCTCCCACAAACTCAACGAGATCCTCGCCGTCGCCGACCGCGCGGTGGTCATGCGCGACGGCGCAGTCGTCGCCGAAGCCTACGCCGCCACAATGACCCGCGACGGCCTCGTCGCCACCATGGGCCACGCCACCGCCCCGATCGACCGCGCCGCCCGCCCCGCCTCCACCGCCCCGGTCCTGCTCGACACCGCCGGCCTCATCGCCCGCCGCGGCGAGATCGTCGGCCTCGGCGGCCTCGCCGGTCATGGCCAGACCGACCTGCTCCGCCGCATCCTCGCCACCCAGGCGTCCACCGCCATGGTGCCCGGCGACCGCGTCGCGGACAGCGTCTTCCCCCTCTGGTCCATCGCCCGCAACATCACCGTCCGCGCCCTGCCCGCCCTCCGCGCCGGCCCCCTTCTCGACCCGGCCCGCGAAGCCGCCCTCGCCACCGACTGGCGCCAACGTCTCGGCCTCGTCACCCCCGATTTGAACAACCCCATCCTCTCCCTCTCCGGCGGCAACCAGCAAAAGGCCCTCTTCGCCCGCGCCCTCGCCAGCGACGCCGAGATCATCCTGATGGACGACCCCATGCGCGGCGTGGACATCGGCACCAAGCGCGACGTCTACGCTCTCATCGCCGCCGAAGCCGCCAAGGGCCGCACCTTCCTCTGGTACAGCACCGAGTTCGACGAACTCCTCCAATGCGACCGCGTCGCCGTCTTCCGCGAGAACCGCATCACCGGCACCCTCGACGCCGCCGCCATCTCCGAAGAGGCCGTGCTGCATCTGTCCTTCGCGGACGCGGCGTAGATGCGTCTCGCCTCGTTCCTGCGGGCGGCGTTGCCCGCGCTGGTCTTCGCCCTGCTGCTCGGCACCATCTTCATCCAACAGCCCCGAAGCATGTCCTACTTCGGCGTCAATCTCCTCCTCAGCCTAGCCCTGCCCGTCCTCCTCGCCTCTATGTCGCAGATGCTGCTCATGACCGTCGGCGACCTCGACCTCTCGATTGGCTCGTTCGTCTCGCTGGTCACCTGCATCGCCGCCGTGATCGTCCCGGCCAATCCGCTCCTCGGCACCGCCTGCCTGCTCGGCCTGATCGTGCTCTACGGCCTGATCGGCCTGCTGATCGCCTGGCGCGACCTGCCGTCCGTCGTCGTCACCCTCGGCCTCTCCTTCGTCTGGCTCGGCCTAGCCGTTATCCTCCTCCCCACCCCCGGCGGCACCGCGCCGGCCTGGCTCGCGACGCTGATGCACACCAAGCCACCTTTCGCGCCGCTGGCGATCTGGGCCGCGATCCTCGTCGCGGCACTCATGCAGATCGCCGTCATGCGAACGGCCATCGGCACCGTCGTCCGCGGCCTCGGCGGCAATCCCCGCGCCGTCGCCCGCTCCGGCTGGAACCTGCTGGCGCTCCGTGCCGGGGTCTACGCCGCGGCCGGCGCCTTCGGCGTGCTGTCCGGCCTCGCTCTGCTAGGCACCACCACCTCCGGCGACGCCAATCTCGCCAGCCGCTACACCCTGCTCACCACCGCCGCCGTGATCCTTGGCGGCGGCGAGTTCGTCGGCGGCCGGGTCTCGCCGTTCGGCGCCGTGCTCGGCGCGCTGACCCTCGCGCTGGCGACGTCGTTGCTCACTTTCCTGCATGTCCCGTCGGACTGGCAGATCGGCGCCCAGGGCCTGATCCTCATCGCCGTCCTCGCCATGCAAGCCGGCATCGCCCTGCTCTCCCGCGACCGAAAGGCCGCCGCATGAAGCGCCTCCTCGCCGCCCCCTCCCTCTACAGCTACCTCGCCACCGCCATCGTCTTCGCCATCACCGTCGCCCTCGGCGCCGACCCGGCCGCCCTGGGCGCCGCCGCCCTCGCCTTCTCCTCCTTCGCCATCCTCGCCGCCCTCGGCCAGATGCTCGTCATCACCCTCGGCCCCGGCAACATCGACCTCTCCATCCCCTCCGTCATCGCCCTCGCCGGCGCGCTGGCCATGCTGGTCATGGACGGCCAGGACGCCATGATCCTTCCCGGCCTCCTCGCCGCGATCGGCGGCGGCATGACCGTCGGCGTCTTCAACGTCGCCCTTATCCGCCTGCTCCGCATCCCGCCCATCATCGCCACCCTCTCCAGCGGCCTGGTCGTTCTCTCGGTCGCGATCACCTTCGGCCGCGGCCTCAAGGTCAAGCCGCCCCCCGCCTTCGCCGGCTTCACCACCGCCCGCCTACTCGGCATCCCCCTACTCGCCATCCTGGCGGTCGCCATCATGGCCGTCGCCGCTCTCCTCCTCCAGCGCACGGTCGCCGGCCGCACCCTGTCCGCCGCCGGCCAGAACGCCCGCGCCGCCACCTTCGCCGGCCTCCCCGTCGAGCGCGTGCGCCTGCTGGCCTACGTTCTCTGCGCCGCGCTCGCCGCCCTCACCGGCGCCCTGCTCGCCGGCTTCTCCGGCGGCAACTCGCTCGACCAGGGCGAAGAATACCTCCTGCTCACCATCGCCATCGTCGTCATCGGCGGCACCGACGTCGGCGGTGGCCGCGCCAGCGTCGCCGGCCTCGGCGGCGCCGGGCTCTTCATGTTCCTCCTCGTCGCCATGCTCAACGCCTCCGGCGCCGGCTCCGGCGTCCGCATGCTGCTCACCGGCCTCATCATCGTCGGCGTCATCACCGCCGCCGGCGCCCCGAAAATCGCCCGGTGACGCCATTCTACTGGCACGGCGCCCTCATGGCCCTGGCCTGGCTGATCCTCATCCCAACCGGCGGCCTGATCGCCCGCTTCTACAAGGTCCGTCCCACCCAGGACTTCCCGAACCAGCTCGACGACCCCCTCTGGTGGAACACCCACCGCCTGCTCCAGACCACCGGCGCCACCCTCTCCGCCCTCGCCGTCTGGTGGGCCTATGATGCCCGCGGCGAAATCATCGACTGGCAGATCGCCCACGTCCAACTCGGCATCGTCACCCTCGCCCTCTGCGCCGCCCAGATGCTCAGCCCCCTCCTCCGCGGCACCAAGGGCGGCCCCACCGACACCTATGCCGACCCGGCCGACCCCCTCACCTGGCGCGGCGACCACTACGACATGACCCTCCGACGCCGCCTCTTCGAAGCCTGGCACAAGACCTTCGGCTATGTCGTCATGGCCACCGCCGTCGCCGCCCTCTGGACCGGCATCGACACCGCCGGCCTGCCCGACGCCTGGAAGCTCGGCATCATCCTCGCCACCGCCGCCTTCAGCCTACACTTCATCCGCCTGACCCGGCGCTGGCGCCGCATCGACACCTGGCTCGCAATTTGGGGACCCAATGGACGCTAATGCAGTACCCGTAGGCGACTACGAGTTCCTAGACCCCCGCTTCCGCCGCCTCATCATCGGCCACGCCAAGCTGGAACGCCTCTGGACCGGCGGCCGCTGGGCCGAAGGCCCCGTCTACGTCCCGGCCGCCAAGAGCGTGATCTGGTCCGACATCCCCAACGACCGCCTCATGCGTCTCGACGAATGCAGCGGCGCCGTCTCGATCTTTGCCCATCCCTGCGGCTTCCACAACGGCCACACCCTCGACGCCCAGGGCCGCATCATCGCCTGCGAACACGGCAACCGCCGCATCTCCCGCCTAGAACACGACGGCACCTGGACCGGCCTAGTCGACCGCTTCGAGGGCCACCGCTTCAACTCCCCCAACGACGTCGTCACCCACTCCGACGGCAGCATCTGGTTCACCGACCCCACCTACGGCATCGACAGCGACTACGAAGGCCACCGCGCCGACAGCGAGATCGGCCACTGCCACGTCTACCGCTTCGACCCGGCCACCAACGACCTCGCCCCCGTCGTCTCCGACATGCTCCGCCCCAACGGCCTCGCCTTCAGCCCCGACGAAACCACCCTCTACGTCGCCGACACCGGCCTCAGCCACAGCGATGACTGCTCCCCCGACATCCGCGCTTACCCGGTGACGGGCCAATCCGTCGGCCCCGGCCGCCACTTCGCCACCTGCGCCGCCGGCCTCTTCGACGGCCTCCGCGTCGACCGCCACGGCAACATCTGGACCTCCAGCGCCGACTCCGTCCGTGCCTACGCCCCCGACGGCACGCTGCTCGGCCGCATCCGCGTCCCCGAGCTCGTCTCCAATCTCTGCTTCGGCGGCCCCAACCGAAACCGCCTCTACATCACCGCCCAGACTTCGCTTTACGCGATCTACCTCAACACCCGCCCCTAGCAGTCTTCATCATGGCGAGCGCCCCGAAGGGCGCTCGCCAGTCAGCCTAGAGCAGTTCGACCTTCGTCGCCGAAGCCTCGTAGATCCGGAAGATCGCCGTCGACAGCGCCGCGTCGAACTCCTCGTCCGGCATGTCCTTGCGCAACCCGTCGATCAACGCCCGCGAGAAGCTCGCGATGATTCCATGATTGGCGCTCAATTTCTCGCACGCATCGTCCAGCTTGTAGCCGCCCGAAAGCGCCACCACCCGCTCGATCCGCTCATGCTTGGTCAGCACCTCGTACAGATCCGCTTCGTCCGGCAGCGTCAGCTTCAGCATCACCTTGCCGTCGCTCATCTTGTCGAGCTGCTTGATCAGCTCGTCCCGCAGCTGAACTTCCGCCTCGCCCTTGGTCTCGCTCTTGATCGAGACTTCCGGCTCGATGATCGGCATCAGCCCATGCTTGGCGATCTGCCGCGCCACCTCGAACTGCTGCGCCACGATCTCCCGCACGCCCGTCTTCGACGCCCCGGCGATCACCGACCGCATCTTGGTCCCATACACGCCCAGCTTCACCGCCCGCGCCAGCAGCTCGTCCAGCCCCGGCATCGGCTTCATCAGCTGCACGCTGTCGTTGGCCGCCTCAAGCCCCTTGTCCATCTTCAGGAACGGCACCACGCCGCGGTCTTCCCACAGATAGCTCGGCACCGGCTTGCCATCGACGTCGCCGTCCATCGTCCGCTCGAACAGGATCGCCCCGATCACCTTCTCGCCCGTGAACGCCGGCGACTTGATGATCCGCACCCGCATCTCGTGCATCAGCTTGTACATCGCCTCGTCGCCGCTATAGCTCTCCGGCTCGATGCCGTACTGCCGCAGCGCCCCTGGCGTCGACCCGCCGCTCTGGTCCAGCGCGGCAATGAAGCCGTCCTGGGTCGAGATCTGCGCCTTCATCTTCTCAATGCTCACGTTCACTGTTTCCTGTCTGAAGCCGGGCTGCGATGACAGCCCCTTGCACTGGGACCGTCTATTGCCACGCTGCCCACGATCGACATAGACCTACGCCTCACTTTCGAGCCTGGCCCTGATGCCCGCCGCTCCATTCGATCAAACTGACCCGGCCTGGACCGTCCTCGACGCGCTCGACGACGGCATCTACACGATCGACCCGGAGGGCAACTGCCTCTTCGTCAACAAAGCCGCCCTGCGCATCCTCGGCTACGACACGCCGGCCGACTTGCTCGGCCGCAACATGCACGACATGATCCACCACACCCGTCCCGACGGCAGCAAATACCCGCGCGACGAGTGTCCCCTCATCGACACCGCCCGCGGCGGACACACCACCCGCCTGGCCAACGAAACCCTCTGGCGCCGCGACCGCACGCCGCTGCTGGCCGAATACTCCGCCTTCGCCCTGCATCGCGACGGCAAGCTGGCGGGCAGCATCATAACCTTCCGCGAGGAAGTCGTCCGCGAAAACGCCCGCACGCGCCTGGCCGTCCAGTACGCCGTAAGCCAGGTCCTCACTGGCAGTACCGGCGTCCGCCAGATGATCGAGCGCGTGCTCGAGACGGTCGTCACCGGCTTCGGCTGGGATGCCGGCCGCTACTGGAAGATCACGCCGACCGGGTTGCAGCTGATGACGGAGTGGCCGCTCCCCACTGGCGGCGTCGGATCGGCCGAGGTGATGCCGGAACACGGCCTGGGCGCCCGCGCCTGGGCCAGCCGGCGCGCCGTTCACGAAACCAGCCTCTTCCGCCCGCTCGGCCCCATCGGCTTCCCGGGCCGCAGCGCCTTCGCCTTTCCGGTTGGCGCCGGCTCCGACGATGCCGCGTTCGGCGTCATGGAGCTGTTCTGCCGCCGCATCGTCCCCTCCGATCCCAGCCTGCTCGGTGCCGTCGAGAACATCGGCCACCTGATCGGCCAGACCCTCGAGCGCTTCCGCGTCACCGCCTCCCTCCGCGACAGCGAGAACCGCTTCCGCGTCATCGCCGACGCCATCCCGCAGCTATCCTGGATGACGGATGCGGAAGGCAACATCACCTGGTACAACCAGCGCTGGTACGACTATACCGGCACCACCTTCGAAGAGATGGCCGGCTGGGGCTGGAAATCCGTCCACGACCCCGAGCACCTGGACCGCGTCGTCCGAGGCCTCAAGGCCTGCTTCGACAGCGGCGAGCCCTGGGAAGATACCTTTCCGCTCCGGGGCGCCGACGGCGAGTTCCGCTGGTTCCTGTCGCGCGCCCTGCCCATCCATTCCGAGGAGGAAGCCGACGGCCCCCCGCGCATCCTCGGCTGGTTCGGCTCCAACACCGACATCACCGCCATGCGCGACGCCGAACAAAGCCAGGTCGCCGCCCTGGACGAGGCCGAGGCCGCCAACCTCGCCAAGAGCCTGTTCCTGGCCAACATGAGCCACGAGCTTCGCACCCCGCTTTCCGCCATCATCGGCTACTCCGAGATGCTGATCGAGGAAGTCGAGGACGGCGCCGACACCGACCAGGTGATCAACGATGTCCGCAAGATCGAGAGCAACGCCCGCCACCTGCTCGGCCTCATCAACGACGTGCTCGACCTGTCCAAGGTCGAGAGCGGCAAGATGGAAGCCTTCGCCGAGACCTTCAACGTCACCGAACTCGCCACGGACGTCGCCGCCACCGTCGCCACTCTGGTCGAGAAGAACGGCAACACCCTCGACCTCCATCTCGGCGACGCCCTCGGCAGCATGCACTCTGACGTCACCCGCATCCGCCAGATGCTGCTCAACCTGCTCAGCAACGCCGCCAAGTTCACCAGCAACGGCCGCATCACCCTCGCCGTTAGCCGCCAGGCCGAAGGCGACGCGGAAACCATCCGCTTCGCCGTCACCGACACCGGCCTGGGCATGACGGAGGAGCAGCTCGCCAAACTGTTCCAACGCTTCCAGCAGGCCGACGCCTCCACCACCCGCAAGTTCGGCGGCACCGGGCTCGGCCTGTCCCTGACCCGCGTCTTCAGCCACCTTCTCGGCGGCGAGGTCGACGTCACCAGCGTGCCCAACCGGGGCAGCACCTTCACGCTCACCCTGCCCGTCACGCTCCCCGCCTCGGTCATCCCGCAGGAGACCGCCCCCGACCTCCCGGGTGACCGCGACACCGTTCTCGTCATCGATGACGACCAGACCCAGCGCGAGCTCGCCAGCCGCTTCCTCGAGCGCACCGGCTTCGCGCCCGTCACCGCACCCGACGGCGCCACCGGCCTGCTTCTGGCCCGCGACCTGCAACCCCACGCCATCCTGCTCGACGTCACCATGCCGGGCCTGGACGGCTGGTCCGTCCTCAACGCCCTCAAGGCCGACCCGGCCACCGCCGAGATCCCCGTCATCATGGTCTCCCTCGTCGACGCCCAGCCCCTGGCCGACAGCCTCGGCGCCGCCGATTACGTCATGAAGCCCGTTGAATGGGACCGTCTCCGCAACGTGCTCGACCGCTTCCGCGAGGCCGAGGGCGACGTCCTCATCATCGATGACGACACCGACCTGCGCGCCCGCATACGCCGCATCCTCGAGGCCCATGACTGGAGCGTCTCCGAAGCCGCCAACGGCGCCGCCGCCATGGCCCATATCGACCACGCCCTGCCCCGCGTGATCCTGCTCGACCTCAACATGCCCAAGATGGACGGCTTCGAATTCCTCAAGCTGCTCCGCGAGCGACCCGGCTGCGGCACTGTCCCCGTCGTCGTGCTCAGCGCCAAGGACCTCACGTTGGACGACCGCCGCCGCCTCCGCGGCGCTGACCAGGTCCTCAACAAGAGCAGCATCAGCCTCAACGAACTCGCCGACAAACTCCGCACTCTCGATGGCCTCGCCAAAACCTGAGCGCCGCGCCACCCCCGACCGC
Organism: Janthinobacterium lividum; assembly: GCA_050954595.1. Classification (GTDB taxonomy): domain Bacteria; phylum Pseudomonadota; class Alphaproteobacteria; order Acetobacterales; family Acetobacteraceae; genus JAVVHH01. The sequence continues at coordinate 20,942 of JBPBQE010000447.1, forward strand.
TACTCTCGTAGGGTGGGTGAAACCCACCCCCGCTCGCCGTAACCAACCCCGCCTGAAATGCGCTCCCTAAAAACCCGCCTCATCGCCCTTTGGGCGCTGTCCCTCGTCTCCAGCCTCGTCCTCGGCCTGCTGCTGGTCAGCGTCTTCCAGCGCTCCACCGAAGCCCGCATCGGCCGCACCCAGGCCGTCCTCGCCCGCTCCTGCGACCTCATCCGTGACCGCTACGCCTTCTACAACACCGGCACCCCATCCCTGGCCAGTCCCGACCCGGCGCTCCGCCGCGACCTCGTCGCCCTGCTCGACATCGCACTCTCCCGCCAATCCGGCGTCGCCGGCGGCATCTGGTCCGCCAGCGCAGGCGCCCTGGCCGCCGCCGACCCCTCCGGCACCGCCAGCCCGCTTCCCGAAACGACGATCGCCGACCTCAACGCCCGCGCTTTGGCGGAAGACCGCACCGTCGCCCGCACCATCACGGCCGGCGACGACACGATCCTCCTGGCCGCCTGCCCGCTCGACGGCCCGCTCGACGGCGTCACCGGCTGGACCCAATCCCGCGTGCGCGCCGAAACCGGCCTCGCCTCCCTCCAATCCGGCCTGATCGCGCTTCTCGTCCTTCTCGTCCTGATCTCGATCCTCCTCGGCCGCACCCTGCTGGTCTGGGGCCGCCAGATCCGCAGCATCGAAGCCACCCTCGGCCGCGACCCCGACCCTGGCCATACCGACCCCGACCTGCCCCCGCTGCCCCGCTCCGGCGAGCGCGAACTCGACCGCATCGTCGACGCCCTCAACCTCGCCGGCAGCCGCCTCGCCCAGGCCCGCCGCGCCGCCGACGCCATGGCCGCCCGCGCCGCCCAATCAGAACGCCTCGCCGCCCTCGGCCGCGTCGCCGCCGGCGTCGCCCACGAGATTCGCAACCCGCTCGCCGCCGCCCGCCTCCAGGGCGAGAACGCCCTCGCCGGCGACGACCGCCGCCGCCAGGCTGGCATCGCCGACATGCTGGAACAGCTCGACCGTCTCGACGCCCTGGTCAGCGAACTCCTCGCCATGACCCAGCGCGTCGACCCGGCCCCGACCTCCGTCGCGCTCCCCGCCTTCCTCGCCGCCACCGCCGCCCGTCACGCCGACACCGCCGCCGCCCGCTCCCTCACCCTGTCCACCACCACCACCGCCGAAACCGCCTATCTCGACCCGGCCATTGTCACCCGCATCCTCGACAACCTGCTCTCCAACGCCATCCGTCACGCCGCCCCCGACGGGGTCGTCGCCCTGGCCGCCCACGCCACCCCAGGCCTGCTCACGATCACTGTCTCGGATGACGGCGCCGGCATCCCCGCCGACATGGCCGACCGCCTGTTCGAGCCCTTCGTCACTAGCCGCGCCGACGGCACCGGCCTCGGCCTGGCCATCGCCCGCGAACTCGCCGACGCCCACGGCGGCAACCTGGTCCTGCGCGAGATGGCCGGGCTCACCACCTTTGCCCTGGAACTCCCGCAGGACCCGGCATGAC
>JBPBQE010000528.1:0-21908 GCA_050954595.1 Janthinobacterium lividum
TGCCGACTACGCCCTGTTCGACGGTGCCGTCGTCATCGCCGCCATCACGTCGTGCACCAACACTGCCAACGCCGCCAACATGATGGCCGCCGGGCTGGTGGCGCAAAAGGCGGTGGCGCGCGGCCTGATGACCAAGCCATGGGTCAAGACCTCGCTCGTCCCCGGCAGCCAGGTCACCGCCGCCGTGCTGGAGAAGGCCGGGCTGCAGCCCGCGCTGGATGCGCTCGGCTTCCACATCGCCGGCTTCGGCTGCACCACTTGCAACGGCGGCTCCGGCCCGCTACCGGACGCGGTTGTCGATGCCATTGAGCGTGAGAAGCTGGTCACCACCGCCATCCTCTCCGGCAATCGCAACTTCGAGGGCCGCATCCACCAGAACGTGCGCGCCGCTTACCTCGCCTCCCCCGCCCTGGTTGTGGCCTACGCGCTAGCCGGGTCGATGACGACCGACATCACCACCGAACCGCTCGGCACCGACCCGGCCGGCGCCCCCGTCTATCTCCGCGACATCTGGCCCACCGCCGCCGAGATCGAGACCGCCGCCCAGGGCGCCTACACCCGTGGCCTGTTCCAGGAACGCTACGCCGACCTCTACGATGGCGGCGAACCCTGGGACGCGCTGCAGAAGGAAAGCAGCGAACGCTTCGCCTGGAGCGACGACAGCACCTACATCCGCCGTCCGCCCTATTTCGACGACCTCTCCCGCGAGGTCCCGGCGGTTCACGACATCGCCGGCATGCGGCCGCTGGTGATCCTCGGCGACTCCGTGACCACCGACCACATCTCCCCGTCCGGCGCCATAAGCCTCGGCACCCCTGCGGCCGACTTCCTGCTCTCCAAGGGCGTTCAGCGCGTCGACTTCAACAACTACACGACCCGGCGCGCCAACCACGAGGTTGCCGTCCGCGCCACCTTTGCCAACATCCGCCTGCGCAACCGCATCGTTCCCGGCATCGAAGGCGGCATGACCAAGCTGATGCCCGACGGCGCCGTCATGCGCGTTTTCGAGGCCGCGCAGGAATACGCCGTTCGCGAGGTCCCGCTCGTCGTCGTCGCCGGCCGCAACTACGGATGCGGCTCGTCGCGCGACTGGGCGGCCAAGGGTGTGGCGCTGCTCGGCGTCAAGGCCGTCATCGCCGAGAGCTTCGAGCGTATCCACCGCACCAACTTGGTCGGCATGGGCGTACTGCCGCTGCAACTGCCGCAGGGCACTACGGCCGAAACGCTGCGCCTCGACGGCTCGGAGACGTTCGACGTCGCCGGCCTGGCCAACCATCTCGGCGTCCGCTCCACTGCGACCTGCACCATCCACCGCGTGGACGGCAGCACGGAGACGGTGTCGCTCATCGTCCGCCTCGATACCCAGGAGGATGTCGAATACTGGCGTCACGGCGGCATCCTGCCCCGCGTCTGGCGCAGCTACGTCACCGGCGAACCGATGCGGCAGACCACGGAAGTGCTGCCGGCCGACCAAGACGCCGGCGGCCCCGCGCGCGAACTGCCCGACGCCATGCCCGCCAGCGACATGCCCAGTGCCGCGCAGGGCGCCAGCATCGGCTAAGCGCATCCGCATGAACGACGCCCTGAACCGCCGTTTCGCTTTTGCACAAGACATCGCGACTCGCGCCGCGACGCTCGCCCGCTCGATGCAGCCACCGCCGGGCGCCAGCACCGCGGCGCTCAAATCTGCCCAGGACTGGCTGACGGAAGCCGACGGCGCCACCGAACGCTTCCTGTCCGATGCCGTGTTAAACGCCTTCCCCGACGATGGTTTTCAGGGGGAGGAGGACGGCATCACCCGCGCCGGGGCGCTGCGCTGGGTGGTCGATCCCATCGACGGAACGTCGAACTTTGCCCGGGGCGCCAATCGCTGGTGCGTGTCGCTGGGCCTGCTGGACGGCGCCGAGCCGGTTGCCGGCGTCCTGGTCGCGCCCGGTCTCGGCGAGCACTTCGCCGCCATGAGCGGCGCCGGCGCCACGTTGAACGGCGTCCCAATCCGAGCCGCCACAACACCGGAATTGGGCCGTGCCATTGTGGAGGTCGGCTGGTCGCCCCGCAAACCCAATACGGAATGGTTGGCGCTGTGCAGCCGGGTCATGGCGACCGGCGCCACCGTGCGCACCGGCGGCTCCGGCGCGATGGGATTGGCCGACGTCGCGTCGGGACGGTTGGACGCCTATGCCGAGCTGCACATCAATCTGTGGGACGTCGCCGCCACGCTCTGCATCCTCAAGGAAGCCGGCGCCACCACCTTCCCGTTCCCCACATCCGGCGAGGGCGCCCCCATGCTGGCGTCGGCTCCGGCACTGGCCGCCGGGCTCGGGGCTGCGACCGGATTGTTCACCGCCTAATTGGCGGCCTGCTTACACTTTTCTTTAACTTTATCCGTGCATCATCTCGGCATGAACCGGGATGTATCATGACGACAACCGTGGATTTTGCTTTCGACGACATCACGATCGACGACCTTGCCAGAATGCCAAGGGCGGTGCTCGATGATTTGGCGTTCGGGGTTATCGGCGTCGATCGCAGCGGGATCGCCAAGATCTACAATGCGGCCGAGTCGCGATTGGCGGGGCTGTCGCCCAGCGCGGTCATCGGACTGCCGTTTTTCGAGGCCGTCGCGCAATGCATGAATAACTTCATGGTCGCCCAGCGCTTCGAAGACAGCGAGGAAGTCGATGAGGTCGTTCCCTTCGTCTTGACCTTGCGCATGCGGCCGACACCGGTGCGCCTGCGCCTGCTGGCGTCGCGAGCGGAGCCGCTGCGATACGTCCTGATCGAGCGGTAACTCCCACCGATGCTGGCCGATCCGCACCAAGATAGCTCATTGCTCGAGTTCATGTACGCGTGTCCCGTCGGCCTGGTCGAGATCGACGGGACCGGCGCGATTCTCATGATCAACCCGAATGCCATGAAGCATCTGCTGCCCATCGCCACCGAAACGCGACGGGACATGGGCAATCTGTTCAGCGCCCTCCAGGATTGCGCGCCCGAACTGCGCAACATGCTCGATGGTTTCCCGACACAACACGGCACGGTGTGCGAGAACCATCGCATCCTCGTCGATCTGCGACGTCAGCGGGAGAAAGCGCGCAAGGTGTTGGCCTGCACCGTCGTCAAGTTGGGCCACGATCGCGCGATCGTCACCTTTACCGACGTTACACTCCAGGTCGAGCAGGAGCATCGTCTCAAACTGGCAGACACCTGGTTCAGCTCGCTCATGGACGGCGTCAACGACTACGCCGTCCTGGCCGTGAGCGCGGATGGTATCATCGAGACCGTCAACGAAGCATTTGCACGCCAGACCGGTCGAGCCTGCATCGATGTCATGACCCGCCCACTCTCCTCGGTTCTCGATCTCGAGCCCAGCCACGGCCAGCCAACGATATTTGACCATTTTCGCTTGGCCGACGCCGAAGGTTGGGCACTCGATGAAAGCTGGCAACAGCGCCGGAATGGCGAACGGTGGCGATGCCAACGCCTGATCGTGGCTCGTGTCGGGGAAGACGGCGAAACCATCGAGGGTTATACCGTCGTGCTCCGGGACGTCGTTCATCAGGCTGCGGATGCCGGCAATCTGCGTCGCTTATTGACCCAGGATCATCTGACCGGCGCTGCCAACCGCGCTCATTTCCTGAAATCCTTCGAGCGTTCGCACCGTTTATGGCAGCAAAACAAACAGCCGCTATCGCTGATACTGATCGACATCGACCATTTCAAAAGCATCAACGACCGTTATGGACATCCCGTCGGTGACCTGATGCTGCAATCGCTGACACGAAGCTGCACGAACATTCTTCGATCCGACAGCTTGTTCTCCCGCCTGGGTGGCGAGGAGTTCGCCGTCTTGCTCCCGAACACGTCGCATGACAACGCTCTCGCGACCGCCGAGCGGCTTCGTGCCGCCATCGCGGCCGAGTCCGTGATCGCAGCGGGTCAGGAAATCCGCATTACTGCGAGCTTCGGATACGTCACCGCCGACGATCAGGCCAACTCCGTCGACGCGATGATCAAAATGGCCGATGAACGGCTCTACGAGGCCAAGCGCACCGGTCGCAACCGCGTATGTGGCCCGACGCTCGCCTTTCAGTGCGGCTGATTGCCGCTGTCAAGCGGCAGGCGTTCTCCATCATCGAACGCGTCCACGACCACTCGGCGACCGAGCATGAATGCATCGGCCACGTGCGTCAGTGGTGTCAGATCCACGTCGCTGCACCCGGTCGCGACCAGCGTGGCGAACCGGCGGTAAAGCGCAGGATACTCCGCCGCCACCTCGGCGATCCGGATTGCCCCATCGACTCGCATCGCTGCTCCGCCACCCGACAGCGACACCAACCCGGCCGACGTCTCCACCTCGATGTCCCAAGTCTGTGGCCCCGTCTGCAGAAAGTCGAAGCTCGCTCGCACATCCAACGCCGCGCCATCGCTGAACGATAGTTCTGCGGCAATCGGCGATGCCCGATTTGACGGGAACGAAAGTTCGGCCCCGGTCAGGAAGACCGGCCGCGGTAGAATCCGGGTCAGGATCGATAGCGCGTTGATGCCGGGGTCGAACACACCCAATCCGCCGGGCTCCCACAGCCAGGCTTGGCCGGGATGCCAGACCCGAACGTCCTCTCTCCATTCGATCGTCACCCGCCTCGGCGCGTGCTCAGCCAGGAAAGCTCGAGCTGGTTCCACGGCTGGCGCGAACCTCGAATGCCACGCCGCAAACAGCGTCAAGCCTTTCGCCGCTGCCATGGCGATCAATGGCGCCACTTCCGCGACCGTTGCGCCCGGCGGCTTTTCCATCAGGACATGCTTACCTGCCGCGAGCGCCACCGCGGCCTGCCAATGCCGTCCTTGCGGCGGCGTACACAAAGCGACGGCGTCGAACGCCGGCCCCGCTTCCAGCATCGCTTCGAACGACTCGAAGGCCGGGATGCTGTCGACCGACCCGCTCCGACTGGCGGTGGCAACCAACGTCATCCCGTCGACCGCCATGATCGACGGGACATGCTGATCCCGCGCGATCTTTCCGACCCCGACGATCGCAACCCGCAATGTCATCGATGCCGCGACCTTGCGCGGAGACGTTCCGCATTCATCATGTTCGACGGGCTACACTCAAAACCGGGTCCGCCCCGGTAGGGCGTTGCTTACCCGGTGACGCTGTCTGGTCCGCGAAGAACGGTCGGGCTTCTGTGTCGACCACGATGCCGGCCTCGGTGGCGGAACCGATCAACGTCGCAGCCGGCATCCGCAAATAAAGCGTCAGTAATCTTATATATAGTCCCATGAAAGCGGACCCATGCCCATCGGACGTGCCGTCCGCGGTGCTGCTCAACGCGTGCGCAACTTCGTGCAGCAACAGCCATGACGGGACGCGGTCCGGCAACCGTAACCGCAGACGCGATCCGTCTGCCTGGAGACGACGGGATTGTCGGGGCAGCCGCTCCACTTTCGGGGGGAAACGCAGGCCGAGTTCCGACCAGATCGCGTCAACCATCCCTTGAGCGAGCGAGAATGGAATGACGCTGGTATCGGCGACGGTGACCACGATGTCTTCCCATGCGTAGACGCGGGATCGTTGCCGATCGGCCGGGCGGGTCACGACAGGAGTGGCCGGTCCCGATCGGTCAACGGGCGATTGAGGCTGACCTTGTCACCGGCCTGCTCACCGTCTTGGTAGGCGGAGCGGACGATGCGCCGCGCGGTCGGGCGGGTCGAAACCAGACGCGTCTGCGTCGCGGCAAACGCCTCCTCCACGATGCTGTGCTTGATCAGCATCAAGGCGGTACCCGCGGCGCGCTGGGTCGCAACGGTGGCTTCGCGCGTGGCTTGATCGGTCGTCAGGCGGGCCGCAATGCGGGCGACCATACCATGTTGAAAGCTCTCACCGGCTCGGCGCTGCGCGACGTCGCGCAGCGCCGGGTTACGCGCCTTGAACCCGGCGAGTTCCGTCTGCAATGCCATACCGACAACCTCAAACAGATAGCGGCCGAGCATTGCGTCGGTCTCCAGGCCGAAGAAGACATATGTCACACCGGACTCGCCGCGGGTGAGCCAGACCTTGCAATCGCAGAACCGCGCGATCGCGACGACGCAGCCGTCGATCGGGCGCCGTCGCTGCCCGCCGGCACGAACCTCGAGCTGCACGCATGGTGCATCGCGAAGATCCACCTGCTCCATTGTAAGCGCGTAGCGCTCGAGCAGGCGGCCGACCATCTCGGCGGCTGACAAGGCTTCCGCCTCCGTGCAGCCGTTCGAGGTGGTTTTCTCCGCCAACGCCCGGATCCTGATTTTGACCCGGGCGAGTTCGTCGGCTTGTTGCATCGTCAGACGGTCAGAACGGCCAGCGCGACGTCGCTCCTTCGGTCCTGGCGGCGAGCAGCAGCTTGGCCATCGGCTGGTTCGGGCCTTCGGCGGCTGCGACTTGCTCGATCGCAGGCCAGTCGAACGTTACCGTTCCGGTCTCGGCGTGCCATTGGGCGGCAGAGGCATGAGATTCGACGGGTACTTCGTCGGCGATGTCGAGCGGTGGCGGCGCACTGGCCTCAGGCTCGCGATTCCGCCGGGTCTTGCGCGGCGACGACGGCGGCTTTGGCGCCTTGGCTTCGGGGACCGGGAGTTCCGGCTCGGAAGGCTCGGGGGCCATTGGCTCGGGTGCCGATGACTCGGGTTCGACGGACATAGCAGCGTCGGCACTGTCCGGAGACTCGGTGGTTGTCGCATCGGCTTTGGGTTTGCGGCCCCGCCGCGCCTTGGCGGATGGCGGCGCCTCGGGCTCATGCGCATCCTGGTCCGCATCGCTCAGAATAGGAGCGAGCGCTGCCATATCCATCGGAGCCTCGTCCTGCGGCTTGGATTTTGCGCCGCGGCGTTTCGGCCCGGGCGTGGCCGTATCCGAAACTGGTGGCTTCTTGGGTGATGTACGTCCCTTGGTGACCGGTGCTGCTCGACGAGCCATGCCTTTTCTTCCCTTAAGTGTTCTCGATGCAGATACGCTAGCCCGCCATCCGCGCAAAGCAGATGATCTTCGGCTAGTCTGGAACAGTTAGGGTCATTTCGGCAATTACATCATGCGCCGCCGAGCCATCGTTGCGGATTTACGGAGTTCCGCAGCATCGCGAGGCTTCCCATTAACCTCATGTCAACGTGTCTGAAGCATGATGTGCTTCTGCACTTGCTGAACGGATGATCACGACCGTGGATGTCGACGATACGCCGACGAGTGCAGTGCCGGTGCGGGCCGGGCTGATTTCCGTGCTTTGCGCGCTCGGGATCATCATCGTCGTCGGTGGTTTGTTTGCCGTCGCCGCTGTGCCACTACCGCCGAACGGCGCGTTTCTGCCCGCCTATGGCGCGGCGACGTTTTGCGTCGATTTCATCACCGCGGCTCTGCTGCTCGCGCAATCGAGCATTCTGCACGACCGCGCCCGGTCCCATCTCGGCCGCGCTTATCTGTTCTCCTCGTTGATCATCATTCCGCACATGCTGTCGTTTCCGGGCGTGTTCGGTGTCGAGTCGATCATCGGCAACTCGAGCGGTGCCGTCTGGTTCTGGTGCGCCTGGCATTTCGGCTTTCCGTTTTTCGTCATCGCTTATCTGCGCGAGCTCGATGCGAAACGCGATCCCGTGCCCATCCGCATCGTCTACTCGATCGGTTTCACGCTGCTGGTCGTCGCCGGGACGACCGCCTTGTTTACCGTCGGCCTGCCGTATCTGCCGGCCATTTTGATCAATGGCAGTTTTGGTCGGCTAAACACGCTTGGTATCGGACCGGTGATCGTGGCGACCAATGCCGTTGCCGCCATCATGGCCCGGCGTCGAATGCGCAGCGACTCCAGCCTGACGACGTATGTCTTCATCGCCCTGGTTGTCTCGACCATCGATGTTCTTCTCACCCTGTCGGGCAGCGCACGCTTTTCTCTCGGCTGGTATGTGGCTCGCATGCTCAGTCTGGTCACTGGCTTGGTCGTGCTCGTCGCACTGGTGTCCGAACTGCTCGGCTTGTTGCGACAGGTGACGTCGGCCAACGCGCAGCTCCGCACGCTGACCGGGACCGACCCGCTGACCGGCATCGCGAACCGCCGACAATTCGATCAGGCGCTCGATCTCGAATGGCGGCGCGCGCTTCGCAGCGGTCATCGCCTCTCGTTGTTGATGATCGATATCGACCAGTTCAAGGCCTTCAACGACCATTACGGGCACCCCACCGGCGACATCTGCCTCAAAGCGGTCGCCGCGGCACTGGCAGCCGTCCCGCATCGCCCGGCGGATCTCGTGGCGCGAGTCGGTGGCGAGGAATTCGCCGTGTTGTTGCCCGACACAGGCGAGGACGGCGCGATGGAGGTGGCCAGAACACTCAACGCTACGATCTCGGCCCTCGGTATTCAGCACGCCGCCAGCACGGCCGGCATCGTGACATGCAGTATTGGAGTCTGCGCTCAACGTCCGGTCGCCAGCACTGTCACCAGCACCGACCTGGTCGCCCGAGCCGATGTCGCCCTCTACACCGCCAAACGCGACGGGCGGAACCGAGCTTGTCTCTTCACCGAGTCCGACCCCGAACCGCTCGTTGCCGCGTGATCGTGCATGGCTCGAGTCCGCGTCTCTCAGCCATGATTGAGGCGGCGATCGCGGCACGAACGTCGTGCGTTGCGATGATGCTTAACGTTTGTAAGATCAGCTTGGAACCGGTTCTCGGCAAAACGGTTCAGTGTGGGCACGTTGATCGGTTTACTCGACGTTTATGTGATTGAAGCAGGTTCGAAATGAGTGATGCGAAAGACCTTCCCCACGCGACCCACCCGGCCGGCGGTTGGGGATCAATGCGCGGGATGGCCAGCGTTTATGGCGAAGCATGGTCCTCGCCGACGGTGGTCAAAAGCCTTGCTCGTTTGAACAAGCCAAAGGGCGTCATGTGTGTTTCGTGCGCCTAGCCGAAGCCTGCCAATTATTCGGCGTTCGAGTTCTGCGAAAACGGTGCCAAGGCGACGCTGTGGGAACTGACCAGCGAGCGCTGCACGCCTGAATTCTTCGACGATGCCGCCCATAGCGTCACCGCCCTGCGGAGCTGGAAGGATCATGACCTCGAGAAGACGGGGCGATTGACGCATCCGATGCGCTATGACGCGGCATCAGACCGCTATGTGGCGGTGAGCTGGGACGAGGCGTTCGCCGCCATCGGGGCGACGCTTCGGGCGTTGCCGAAGGAAAGCGCCGTCTTCTACGCTTCAGGTCACGCCGGTTTGGAAGCCTCTTATCTGTATGCGCTGCTCGCGCGCACCTACGGCAACAACAACCTGCCGCAAAGCTCGAACATGTGTCACGAGACCACGTCGATCGGGCTTGCCAAGGTCATCGGCTCCCCGGTCGGCACGATCGTGTGGAGCGATCTGGCTGAAACCGACGCCTTTTTCTTCTTCGGCCAGAACCCGGGCACCAACAGCCCGCGCTTTCTGCATCCGATGAAGGATCTGAAGGATCGCGGCGGCAAGATCATCACCTTCAATCCCGCGATCGAGCAGGGTTTGGTGTCGTTTCTCGACCCGCAAAACCCGATCGCGATGCTGACCGGCAAGGAGACGGTCATCTCCGACCAGTATCACCAGCTCAAGGCGGGCGGCGACGTAGCCGCGATCCTCGGCCTCTGCAAACACGTGGTCGAGGCTGACGATGCCGCGACTGCAGCCGGATTGCCGGAAGTCATCGACCACGCGTTCATCGAGCAGCATACCACGGGCATCGACGATTTTATCGCATCCTGCCGCGGCGCGATTTGGGCCGATATCGAGCGCGAGTCCGGCCTGACCGAAGCCGCTTTGCGTGCAGCCGGAGACGTCTACATCGCCGCCAAAAAAGTAATTGGCGTCTATGGCATGGGACTGACGCAGCATGCACATGGGACGCTCAACATCGCCATGCTCGTCAATCTGCTGCTCCTTCGCGGCAATATTGGGCGACCCGGTGCCGGCATGTGTCCGGTTCGCGGCCACAGCAACGTGCAAGGTCAGCGCACCGTCGGCATCGCCGAGAAAGTGCATCTGGTGCCGTTGGACAAGCTGAAGGAGTTGTTCGACTTCGAGCCGCCCACTGAAGACGGCGTCAACATTGTAGAAGCGGTCGAAGGATTGTTCGGCGGCAAGGTCAAAGCCTTCATTTCGCTTGGCGGAAACCTGGTGCGCGCGGTTCCGGATCAAGCGCGGATGGAGACGGCATGGGCCGCTCAAGACCTCACGGTCATAATTTCGACCAAGCTCAACCGCAGCCACCTGTTCCCAGCCAAACAGGCTTTTATCCTGCCCTGTCTCGGCCGATTCGAGGTCGACGAGCAGGAGACCGGCAACCAGACCATTACGTCCGAAGACAGTTTCTCGATGATCAACGGCTCGATCGGCGATCGTCCTCCGGTGTCGGCGACCGTCAAGAGCGAGTTGGCGATCGTCACGGGGATCGCCAAGGCGACGGTCGACCCACGTCCCGGCTTGAAGTGGGATGCCTGGACGGGCGACTATACTTTGGTGCGCGAGTTGATCGAGAAAACATACCCGGACGATTTCCGCGACTACAATGCGCGGATGTACGAGCCCGGCGGCTTCTACCGCGGTAATGCGGCGCACGAACGGGTCTGGAAAACGCCAGAAGGCAAAGCGGTGTTCACGACGCCGGGTCGTTTGAACTCGCTTGGGTTCGAGGATGCGCCGGGCCGCTTCCGGTTGCTGACGATGCGCTCGAATGATCAGTTCAACACGACCATCTACGGTTATTCCGACCGCCTTCGTGGTCTGCAGGGATCACGCGACATCGTCCTGATGTGTCCCGAGGACATCGAGGAGGCGGGTCTGGTCAACGGCCAGTCCATGACGTTGGTGACCGATTTCGAGGATGGTCAGACCCGGCGCCTCGGCGGCCTCACGCTCACGGCCTACAAGCTGCCTCGCGGCACGATTGCGGGGTATTATCCGGAGTGCAACGTGCTGATGCCGATCGGTCATCATGACGAGATGTCCAAGACTCCGGCGTGCAAGTCGATCCCGGTGCGGGTTGAGGCTACTTAGGCATCATCTGTAAGCGCGGCGCTTCAAAGCCGCGATAATGCTTACCGTGATTTCTGGACTGTCGTATCCCTGCGTTCTTCGCAGTGACGCGACAGTCCATTTGCCCGTCCGTGTTACCCGTGCGTCGTGGTCTTCACGTCCACGCTGGCCTTGATGGCGTTCGAATATGGGCAGATCCCGTGCGTGGCTTCCACCAACGTGCTGGCGTCGGTGTCCGAGAGACCCGGCAAGGTGACGTCGAGTTCTGCGGTGATGCCGAAGCCGCCTTCCGAGCGTGGTCCGATACCGATTATGGAGGTGACGGTGGTGCCATCGGGCACCTTGATCTTGGTCTGCGCCGACGCGACACGCATCGCGCCGAGGAAACAAGCCGAATACCCCAGCGCGAATAGCTGTTCAGGGTTGGCGCCCTCGCCACCGGGTCCGCCGAGTTCCTTCGGCACGGTCAATTGCAGCGCCATGGTGCCATCGGCCAGCGCCGCCCTGCCGTCACGGCCGCCGCCACTGGCGGTGGCCTTGGTACGATACTTCGCATCAACCGACATCATGCTCTCCACACGTTAGAATAATATCGCACACGATATTATCGTAGGCGGTTTGACGCAATGTATCAGGCGATGTCAAGCTTGCGATAAGATCGTGTGCGATATACAAATCCGGATGCCCTCAAGCACCCGCTCGACGCCCGATCTCGACGAACTTCTGTGCTTTGCGGTTCACTCCACCGGCTTCGCCCTCAACCGCACCTATCGCCGCGTCCTGAGCCGATTGAACCTGACCTATCCGCAGTATCTCGTCATGCTGGCGCTCTGGCGTGAGGATGGCGTCACGGTCGGACAACTCGGCGAGCGACTTTCGCTCGACACCAATACGTTGACGCCGTTGCTCAAGCGTCTCGAAGCGTTGGCGTTGTTGACGCGACGGCGCTCGACCGAAGACGAGCGGCGGGTGCTGGTGGCACTGTCGGACACCGGGCGCGCGATGCAGCAAGATGCCAAAGGCATCTCCGACTGCATCGCTGCCGATTCCGGCTTGCCGCTCGCCGACCTACAACGCTTGACGCGGGAATTGCAGACGCTCCGCGCCAATCTCGAGCGTGCGGCCGCGGAGCGGGGCGGAAGCTGACCACCAGCCCGCGAAACAACGCTCCGGTCGCCTTCCGCCGGCTTGACCCGGTCAGCCTGCGAATCTTCCGCGCTGCGGTGGAGGAACGCAGCATGGCGCAAGCCGCCGAGCGCGAGAGCATCGCCGTATCGGCCGCCAGCTGGCGCATCGCCGAATTGGAGGCGCGTCTCGGCAACCCCCCTGCTGCATCGGCACGACCGCGGCGTGACGCCCACCGCGGCGGGCGGTGGGCTGCTCGCCCATCTCGATGCGCTCTTCGACCTGCTCGACCGGATTGGCGCTGAGATGGATGCGTTTGCGTCCGGCACCCGTGGCACCGTCCGCCTCCATGCCAACATGTCCGCGATGTCGGCGACCCTGCCCGAAGCCCTCGCCGGGTTCCTGCCCGCGCAACCCGGCATCCGCCTCCTGCTCGAGGAGCGCTACACCGCGGACAACCTGCGCGCGGTCGCCACCGGCACCGCCGATGTCGGCCTCGTCTCCGGCACTGTGCGCGCGCCGGAGCTTCACCTGCGGCCGTGGCGCACGGATCGCCTCGTTGTGGTGCTGCCCCGACATCATGCCCTGACCGCTCGCCCGTCGCTGGGCTTCGCCGAGTTGGACGGCGTGCCCTTCGTCGCCCAACCTCCCGAGACGACGCTGCAGAAGCTATACCTGCAACACGCAGCCGCGAACGGTATCGTGCTGGCCGAACGGGTGCGGGTTTCGAGCTTCGACGGGGTCTGTCGCATGGTCGAGGCCGGGCTGGGTGTTGCGATCCTACCGGCCGCGGCCGCGGTGCTTTACGCCGAGCTGCTGCAAATCGAGACCCGGCCGGTGCGGGACGAGTGGGCCGAACGGCCATTGGCGCTATGCACGCGCAATCCGGCGACGCTTTCGGCGGCTGCCCACGCGCTCGTCGAGCACCTGATGGCGCACGGAGTGTAATCGGCGAAACCTCCCTTGCTGAAACAGGTATGGTGTCCGCGTCGCGGTTTCGTCATCCGTACGGAAGCGACCAAACGGGAAGGACATCATCGTGGCACCAGACACCGCACCTTTGGCCGGCATTCGCGTGCTCGAGCTGGGTCATTACGTCGCCGCGCCGTTCGCCACCCGCCTGCTCGGCGATCTCGGTGCCGACATCATCAAGATCGAGCCGCCGGGCGGCGACCCGGTGCGGCAATGGGGCGCCCGCTACAAGGGGTCCGCACCCTGGTGGAGCGTCCACGCCCGCAACAAGCGCTGCATCAGCCTGGATTTGAAGAAGCCCGAAGCCCGCGCGATCGTGCTCGACCTGATCCGGTCGTGCGACGCGCTGGTAGAGAATTTCCGCCCCGGTCAGCTGGCCAAGATGGGTCTTGGCGAGGCCGAGTTGCGCGCCGTGAAGCCCGATCTCGTGATCGCCCGCATTTCTGGCTATGGCCAGGACGGTCCGGGCCGTGACCAGGCCGCGTTCGGCGTCATCGGCGAGGCCATCGGTGGCTTGCGCCATCTGACCGATCATGCGCCCGGGACGTCCGACCTGCCGCCCGTGCGTGTCGGCGTCTCGATCGGCGACTCGGTTGCCGGCATCTATGCGGCGTTCGGCGTCGTGGCCGCGCTGCTGCGCCGCGATCGCACTGGGCGGGGCGGGGACATCGACGTGGCGCTGTCGGAGGCGGTGTTCAGCCTGTTGGAAGGCGCGTTGCCGGAATACGGTGCGCTCGGAACGGTGCGTCAGCCCAGCGGCGGCGGGATCGCGACGGCGGCGCCCAGCAACGCCTACCGTTCCCGCGACGGCATCTGGATGCTGATCGCCGCCAACTCCGACCCGCTGTTCCGCAAGCTCGCCGGGCTGATGGGAAAACCCGCGCTGGCCGACGATGCGGAGTACAGCGGCAACCAAGCGCGCTGCGCCAATGTCGGTACCCTGGACCGCATCATCGGCGACTGGTCCGCCACGCTGGACAGCGACGCGCTTGACACCGCGCTGGCCGGTGCCGGCATTCCGCACACCCGTGTTTTCACCGTGGCCGACATCGCCGCCGATCCGCAATTCCGCGCTCGACAGATGGTCCAGGAGGTCAACGACCCCGAACTCGGCGCGATCCTGCATCCCGGCGTGGTGCCGAAGATAGACGGTCTTTCCCCGATGCCGCGCTCTACCGGCCCGGCCATCGGCGCCGACACTGCCGAGGTCTTGGGCGACCTGCTCGGCTACGACGCCGACAAAATCGCGGCGTTGCAGGCGGAGGGAGTGTTTTGACCCGCGCCGCGACCCTGGTCGAAGTCGCGCCTCGCGATGGGTTCCAGCCGATCGGCCCCTTCATCCCGACCGCCGACAAAATCGAGTTCATCCGCGCGGCCGACGCCGCCGGGCTGCATCGGATCGAGATCGGCTCGTTCGTGAACCCGAAGGCCGTGCCGCAATTGCGCGATACCGCCGAGGTGCTGCGCGCCACCGCCGACCTGCCCGGCCTGGATCCGCAGATCCTGGTGCCGAATACCCGCGGCGTCGACCTGGCACTCGCGGCAGGGGCGACGCACCTAGCCTACGTGATCTCCGCATCGGACGCGCATAACCGCAACAACGTCCGCCGCGACACCGACGTCTCAATCGCCGATTACGGCGACATGGTCCGCGCGTTGCCGGCCGGCATCCGATTACGCCTCAATTTGGCTACCTCGTTCGACTGCCCGTTCGATGGCCGGATGGACGAAGGCTTCGTGGTCGGCCGCCTCGCCCGCCTGCTGGAGCACCGCGACGACGTCGAGGTCGGCTTGTGCGACACCACCGGCCGTGCCGACCCGGCCCATGTCGCCTCCCTCGTCTCCACCTGCCTGCGCCGCTGGCCGGATACTGCGTTCCTGTTCCATGGTCACGACACGTACGGCCTTGGCCTGGCCAACATCACCGCAGCCTGGAGCGCCGGGCTCGACCGCTTCGACACCGCGTTCGCCGGGCTCGGCGGCTGCCCGTTCGCGCCCGGTGCCACCGGCAATACCGCGACCGAGGACGCCGTATGGATGTTTCGCCGCATGGGAGTGGAGACCGGTGTCGACCTCGACGCGCTGATCCCGCTCGCCGTCCGCGCCGCCGCCATCCCTGGCGCACAACCCGGCGGTCGCGTCCGCGCCGCCATGACTGCGGCCTGCGCCGCCTGAGCTTCCCGTGGTTCCTGCCCGAGACGAAGCGGCATAGACTTCTGGAGTGATGCCCAAGCTTCAGCTGACTCTGAAAGACCTGCACTACGTCGTCGCACTGGCCGATCACGGGCATTTCGGCCGGGCGGCAGCGGCCTGCAACATCAGCCAGCCGACGCTGAGCACACAGGTCAAGAAGCTCGAACAGGATCTGGGTCTCACCCTGTTCGAGCGGACCACCCAGTCGGTCAGCGTCACCGATCTCGGCCGGGACATCGTGGGCCGCGCGCGCCGCATCCTGGCCGAGGTCGAGGCGATCGGCAGCGTCGGGCACGACCAAGCCAATCCGTTGAGCGGCATGTTCCGGCTGGGCGTGATCCCGACCCTCGGCCCGTATCTGCTGCCGTGGCTGGTGCCGGCGTTGAAGGGCAGCTACCCGGAGCTGCGACTGACGGTGCGCGAGGACCTGACCGTTCCGTTGCTGGAGCGCCTGCATCTCAACCGGCTGGACGCGGTGCTAGTGGCGCTGCCGATCGACGAGGACGGGCTCGATACCGTGCCGATGTTCGACGAACCGTTTCGCTTCGCCGAGCCGCGCGGTGACGGCCCGGTCGCCACCGGCATCATGGACGAGGCCGAACTACGCGGGCAGCGATTGCTGTTGCTGACGGAGGGCCACTGCCTGCGCGATCAGGCGCTGGCGATCTGCGCCACCAGTGACCCGGAGCTGGACGGCGATTTCCGCGCCACCAGCCTCGAGACGATCGTACAGATGGTGGCGACCGGGTTGGGCAACACGCTGCTGCCGGCAATGGCCTGCGGCAGCGAGACCACACGGGGCATCACCACGCGGCCGTTGGCACCCGGCCTGAACCGGCGGATCGGCCTGGCGTGGCGTCGCGGCAGTGCCCGCATCCGTGACATCCACCTTGTCGGCGACATCGTACGCGACAATGTCCCGTCGAGTGTCGATCGGGTCTGATTTATTGATCGGGTCTATGGAAGTTTTTTAAACAATCAATTTCCCCGCGTGCAGCCGCGTTGCTACACCTTGGGAGAGACTAAGAGGAGACACTCGATGGATGGCATGAGCGACAACAAGGGAGCCGGCGAGTGCCCGGCGGCCCATGGTGGGGCCGGTTCGAGCAAGCGCACGAGTTCGCGGCACGGTATCCGTGATTGGTGGCCCGAGCATCTCAGCCTCGCCACACTGACGCAGCATTCTCCGCGCGCCAACCCGATGGGCCCAGACTTCGATTACGCCGAGGCCTTCAAGCAACTCGACCTGAACGCCGTAATTCAAGACCTGCATGCGCTGATGACCGACTCGCAAGAGTGGTGGCCAGCCGATTTCGGGCATTACGGCGGCTTGTTCATTCGCCTGGCCTGGCATAGCGCCGGCACCTATCGCACGACCGACGGGCGAGGCGGTGCCGGTGGCGGCCAGCAGCGTTTCGCGCCGCTGAACAGCTGGCCGGACAACGCCAACCTCGACAAGGGACGCCGCCTGCTGTGGCCGATCAAGCAGAAATACGGCGACAACCTGTCCTGGGCGGACCTTTTCGTCCTAGCGGGCAACATCGCCCTGGAGTCGATGGGCTTCAAGACGTTCGGCTTCGCCGGCGGCCGCGCCGACACCTGGGAGCCGGAGGAGCTGTTCTGGGGACCCGAGGGCACCTGGCTCGGCGACGAGCGCTACAGTGGCGAGCGCGAGTTGCAGGAGCAGTTGGGCGCCGTGCAGATGGGCCTGATCTACGTCAATCCGGAAGGTCCGAACGGCAAGCCGGACGCGCTGGGCTCGGCCCACGACATCCGCGCGACCTTCGGCCGCATGGCGATGAATGACGAAGAGACCGTGGCGCTCATCGCCGGCGGTCACACCTTCGGCAAGACGCACGGCGCGGGCGATCCGTCGTTCATCGGTGCGGAGCCCGAGGGCGCCGTGATCGAGGACATGGGCCTCGGCTGGCGCAGCAAGCACGGCACCGGCCACGGCGCCGACGCCATCACCGGCGGCCCGGAAGTCACCTGGACCAAGACGCCGACCAAGTGGAGCAACGACTACTTCGACCACCTGTTCAAGTTCGAGTGGGAGCTGACCAAGAGCCCGGCCGGCGCCCTGCAGTGGCAGGCCAAGAACGCCGAGGCGACCATCCCGGACGCGTTCGACCCGGAGAAGAAGAAGCTTCCGACCATGCTGACGTCGGATCTCGCGCTCATCGCCGACCCGGCCTACGAGAAGATCTCGCGCCGGTTCTACGAGAACCCGGATCAGTTCGCCGACGCATTCGCCCGCGCCTGGTTCAAGCTGACCCATCGCGACATGGGACCGATCCAGCGTTACCTCGGGCCGCTGGTGCCGTCCGAGGCGTTGATCTGGCAGGACCGCATCCCCGCCGTCGACCACCCGGTCGTCGGCGAGGCGGAGATCGCGTCGCTCAAGACTAAGCTGCTCGACGCCGGGCTGTCGGTGTCCCAGCTCGTTTCGACCGCCTGGGCTTCGGCCTCGTCGTTCCGGTTCTCCGACAAGCGCGGTGGGGCCAACGGGGCACGTATCCGGCTGGCACCGCAGAAGGATTGGGCGGTCAACAATCCGGCCGATTTGGCTGAAGCGTTGCAGAAGCTCGAAGCGGTGCAGTCGGCGTTCAACGCGTCGGCGCGGGGCGGGATGAAGGTCTCGCTGGCCGATCTGATCGTCCTCGGCGGCTGCGCTGCGGTCGAGCAGGCGGCTAAGGCAGCCGGTAGCGACATCCAGGTGCCGTTCACGCCGGGTCGGATGGACGCGTCGGCGGAGCAGACCGACGCGGAGTCGTTCAAGCCGCTCGAGCCGCGGGCCGACGGGTTCCGTAACTACTACCGGGACGGGGCATTCATGGCGCCGGAGGAGTCGCTGGTCGACAAGGCCGAACTGCTGCGCCTGTCCGGGCCGGAGATGACGGTGCTGGTCGGTGGCCTCAGAGTGTTGGGCGTCACTGCCCAGGGCTCCAAGCATGGAGTGTTCACCGACCGTGTCGGTCAACTGACGAACGACTTCTTCGTCAACCTGCTCGACATGGGCCTCGAATGGATGCCGACGGCGTCCGAGAACGCCTATGAGGGCCGTGACCGCCGCAGCAAGGAAGTGAAGTGGACGGGGACGCGCGTCGACCTCATCTTCGGATCTCACTCGCAGCTGCGTGCCTTGGCCGAAGTCTATGGCGCCAAGACCGCGCAAGCGAAGTTCGTGCGTGACTTCGTGACGGCCTGGAACAAGGTGATGAACAACGACCGCTTCGATCTGGCGTAAGCCCGATCGAGTAGCGTATCGTCTTAAAAACGGCGGTCCCTTCACGGGGACCGCCGTTTCCATGTCCGGGTTCGCGCTACCGAACTACCCCGACCTCGGCCAGCAGCCAGGAACGGAAGATGCGCACCCCATGCGGCGGCTGCACGCCGGCGCGAATGACCAGGGTGTGCAGCACGCGCCGGATCGGGCGGAACCGGTCGCCGCCGAGCGTCACAAGTTGACCCGACGCCAGTTCGGCCTCCAGGAACCGTTCGCTCTCCAGCGCGACACCGACACCCTGGACGGCGGCCGATACGACCAGCGCCGCGCGATCGAAGCTCGTCGTCGGCACCGGCGGATGCCGGCCGAGCCCGTTGACGACGAACCAATCTGACCAGCGCACCGGGCTGACCGACGATTCGATGAGCGGCACTCCCCAGGCCCCCCGCCGCGCCACCACCGGCAGCATCGCCGCCGTCGCGGGTGCACAGACCGCGCTGATCTCCTCCTCGCCGAGCGGCTCGATCGTCACGCCGGGGCTCGCCGGCATGTCGCCATAGACGATGGCGACGTCGGTCGCCTCGTTGCGGATCAGGTCATAGATACCCGCGCCGGACGACAGGCGGATCGAGATGGCAGGATACCGCTCCATGAAGCCCGGCAGGCGCGGCGCAAGCCATTTGGCCGCGAAGCTCGGGGCGCAATGCACCGTCAGCGTCGAGGCCGTGGCGCGCGGCGTGACCTCGGCGCAGGCGGTCTCGATGGCATCCAGCGCATCGGCCAACCCGGCCGCCAAGCGGGCGCCATCGTCGGTCAGCCGCTTGGTGCGCGAGCCCGGCTCGAACAGCGCGCGGCCGAAGTGATCCTCCAGGCTGCGCACCTGATGGCTGATCGCCGACGCGCTGATGTGCAACTCGAGCGATGCCCGCACGAAGCTGCCAAGCCGGGCGGCAGCCTCGAAAGCACGCAGCGCGTGGAAACTTGGAATGGCACGAGTCATGAATCTGATTCATCAAGAGGTGAGACGATGTAGCTTGCGATGAAAACCAGCCGGCGCGAAAGGTCATCCATAAGCGTCGATCTGCGGCGCAGATCAGGGAGAGATCGGTTGCCGCACGACATGATGGGGTTGGACAGAACAGCGCCCGAGTTGGAGGACAGGCTTTACCGAAAGGTGACCTGGCGCATCATCCCGCTGCTGTTCGCCTGTTATGTCGCCGCCTATCTCGACCGGGTGAACGTCGGCTTCGCCAAGTTGCAGATGTTGGGCGATCTCGGCTTCAGCGAGACGGTCTACGGATTGGGCGCCGGCATCTTCTTCATCGGCTACTTCCTGTTCGAGGTGCCGAGCAACATCATCCTGCACCGGGTCGGCGCGCGGGTGTGGATCGCGCGCGTGATGGTGAGCTGGGCGGTTATCTCCGCCTCCATGGTGTTCGTGCACTCGGCGACGGTGTTCTACGTACTACGCTTCCTGCTCGGCGTTGCGGAAGCCGGGCTGTTTCCGGGCGTGATCCTGTATCTCACCTATTGGTATCCCGCGAGCCGGCGCGGCAGCATCATCGCGTTGTTCATGACCGGCATTCCGATCGCCGGGGTCATCGGCGGGCCGCTATCGGGCTGGATTCTCGGAGCGATGAGCGGCGTGCAGGGATTTGCCGGGTGGCAGTGGATGTTTCTCATCGAGGCGATCCCGTCGCTGGTGCTCGGCGCCGTGGTACTGCTCAAGTTGGATAACGGCATCACCAAGGCGACTTGGCTCACCGAGGGCGAGAAGTCGGTGCTGCAGCAGAACGTCAACCGGGACGATGCCTCGGCCACGTCGCATGCGCTGAAAGATGGCTTCACCAGCCCGCGCGTCTGGCAGCTGTGCGCGATCTATTTCTTCTTCATCATGGGACTGTACGGCGTCGGTTTCTGGCTGCCGACGCTGATCAAGGGTGCCGGCGTCAGCAGCCCGCTGACGATCGGCTTCCTGACCGTGCTGCCGTATGCAGCCGCGGCGGTCGGGATGGTGGTCTGCGGCCGCCTGTCGGACGCTGCGCGGGAACGGCGCTGGCACATCGTGGTGCCGGGCGCGATCGGTGCGGCGGGGTGGCTGGTCAGCATCTGGTTCGCCCATGACGTCGTCGTCGCCGAGATCGCGCTGACGGTTGCGACCACCGGCGTGCTAGTGACGCTGGCACAATTCTGGTGCTTGCCGACCGCCGTGCTGGCCGGTGCGGCCGCCGCCAGCGGCATCGCCGTCATCAACTCGGTCGGCAACCTCGCCGGCTTCGTCAGCCCCTACGCCATTGGGTGGATCATCGATGCCACCCATTCGACCAGCCTGGGCGTCTACACGCTCGCCGGCTGCTTGCTGGTCGGTAGCCTGCTGTGCCTCACGATGCCCGCGCGCCTCGTGAACCGCTAATTTTCAACCAGGAGAACATCATGCTCGATGCAGTAACGAACGACATCAAGCCGATCAGCACCAAGGAACGGATCTCGATCTACCAGCCGGAGCAGGAAGGCCTGATCTTCCCGGAGATCCCGCAATTCGAGAGCGTCGAGGCCGAGCGCCAGTATCGCAAGGAACACCTCGTTGCCGCGTGCCGCGCCTTTGCTCAGCACGGGTTCGACTACGGCTTCGCCGGGCACCTGACCGTGCGCGATCCGGGCCGTCCGGAGCTGTACTGGACCAACCCGATGTGCGTGCACTTCTCGCAGGTTAAGGTCAGCAACCTTATCCTAGCCGACCACAAGGGCACGGTGGTCGAGGGCAGGCACGCCATCAACCGCGCCGGCTTCGTGCTGCACGGCGCCGTGCATGAGGAGCACCCGGACGTCATCGCCATGTGCCACGCGCACACGACCTACGGCACTGCCTGGTGCGCCACAGGCCGTCCGCTCGACATGATGAGCCAGGACGCGGCGGTGTTCTACAATAACTGCGCCGTAATCGGTGCGTCGGCCGGCGCGGTCGCGGTGGAAAAGGAGAGCGGTTATTCAGTCGCCCGCGAGATCGGCAAGAGCCGCGGCATCCTGCACCAGAACCACGGCCTACTGACCTGCAGCCGACACTCGATCGACGATGCCGCCTTCTGGTTCATCGCCCTCGAGCGCGCCTGCCAGCAGCAGATCCTGGTCGAGTCGACCGGAATCAAGCCGCAGATCGTGTCGCAAAAGACCGCTGAATACAGCGCCGAGCACGTCGGCAGCGACTACATCGGCTGGCTGCACTTCCAGACGCTGTATGGCCACATCGCGGCCACGCAGCCCGACATGTTCGACTAAGGCGACGCTCAATAATTAGCGCGTCACTCTGATGGTTTTGGGCTGATGGTGTAGTTCCACTCAGGATGCCAGGTGTCAGTGGCGATGTTGAG
>JBPBQE010000541.1:0-21792 GCA_050954595.1 Janthinobacterium lividum
AGCCCGTCGCAAGCTAACCATATTGCAGGTGTCCAAGCTAATGCTAGGATCTCATCCGTTATAGTTTTTAATTACTTTATGATTTATTATCTTCGGATCTGCTAGTGTCCGACTCCAAAATCGCCGCTGGCGGTTATGAATGTTCTTGATAAAGCACAAAACCTCTAAGCGCGCCTGTCATGTTTAGGTCCGCGTCCGAGCACTCGAGGTAAGTAGCTAAAGGTCTGAGGTTGAGCGCAAAAACTCGTCTAGCTGGTCTTGGTGAACGTCCGTGTCAGAGTTCGCCGATTAGCCAGTCTACGTCAGCAGTGAGGTCGAAAGCTGCCATATTACCAATGATTTTTAGCCACTGCGGTTACCGGGTGAGATCGTGAGGTGAGCATCTAACTCCGAACGCCGGGCTGCCTTGTCAATCGTCGTGGGCGTGCCCGTGACCGCCTGCGTAGGCTCCGGCTTCAGGGTCGAAGGGAGCGTCGATCGGGTGGGCATGGCCGCCGAGGCCGTGGACCATTTCTTCTATGACGTGGTCGGCGCGGATGCGGATGCGGTCGCCCAATAATTGAACCGGCAGGTGGCGGTTGCCGAGGTGCCAGGCGATGCGGACCAGTTCGGCCGGGCCGTGGGCGTGGATTTCGAGCAGCTTTTCGGGGGCGGCGACGACGCGGACCATGCGGCCGTCCGCCAATGCCAGGCCGTCGCCGTCGCGTAGGCGCACCGCTTGTGGCAGGTCGAGGAGGATTTCGGTGCCGGAGGCCGTGGTGAGCACGTGGCGGCGCCGGTAGCGGCGGTCGAAGTCGATCAGCACGGTGTCGTCCACCGTGCCGCTCCAACTGCCGGTCGAATACAGCGCGTCGACGTGAATCATGTTTGCGGTCCCGGTAGTTGCAGCGGCGCCGGGTCGGCCGGTGCTAGCGCGGGGGGCGGTTTGGCGACGAATACTCGCTTGGCCATGCGTCCTACCACCCGCGTGCTGGCGGCATCGACGCCGCCGCCGATGATTCCGCCTAGGAACGGCACCACTTTGGTCAGGTTGACTGCGCCGGTGGCGCCGAAGCGCAGTAGCAAGCGGGACAGCACCGTTTGCGTCAGCTTCTGCAGCACGGCCGGGGCGATGCGGGTGCCGATGCGGACGCCGGCATCGCGGATCGCGTCCAGCGCGGCGTTGCCGAGCAGGCAGGCGAACACGAACGCCTTTACCTCGTCGCTGTTCACGTCGTAGCCGCGCGCGGCGGCGATCTTGGCGATGAGCCGCATCTGGACCGCGGCGGTGCCCAGGAAGCTCGCGGGTAGCGCGACCGGGAGGGTGAGGATGCCGCCCATGTTGGTGATGAAGCCGGCGGCGCCGGCCTGGGTGGTGGCGACGCGGATCCAGTGGTCGATGTCGCGCTCGCCGCCGGACGGCACCACCGCGGTGGTGAGATCGCCGGCGACGCGGCTGTAGAGCCAGTCTAGCCCTTCGGCCAGGATCGAGCGGCCAGGGGTGGTCGGATCGGGGGTGGTTAGGTTGGGCACGGTCAGAACAGGAAGTAGCGCTGCGCCATCGGCAGCAGGGTGGCGGGCTCGCAGGTGAGCAGCACGCCGTCGGCGCGCACTTCGTAGGTCTCCGGGTCGACCTCGATCACCGGTGTCTCGTCGTTCAGGATCATGCTCCGTTTGCCGATGCCGCCGCGCGTGTTGCGCACGGCGGATAGCGTCCGTTGCAGGCCAAGGTTGCGGGCGAAATCGGCTTCGATGGCGGCCTGGCTGGTGAAGGTGATGCAGGTGGCGGCCATGGCGCGGCCGAATTGCTGGAACATGGGGCGGTAGTGGACCGGTTGCGGCGTCGGGACGGATGCGTTGGGGTCGCCCATGGGGGCGACGGCGATCATGCCGCCTTTGATCACCAGGTCGGGTTTGACGCCGAAGAAGGCCGGGCTCCAGAGGACGAGGTCGGCGAGCTTGCCGGGTTCGACGGAGCCGACTTCGTGGCTCAGGCCTTGGGCGATGGCCGGGTTGATCGTGTATTTGGCGATGTAGCGCTTGATGCGGGCGTTGTCGGCGGGGCCGTCGCCGGGGAGCGAGCCGCGCTGCTGCTTCATCTTATGGGCGGTTTGCCAGGTGCGGATGATGACTTCGCCGACGCGGCCCATGGCCTGGCTGTCGGAGGCGATCATGCTGAGGGCGCCCATGTCGTGCAGGATGTCTTCGGCGGCGATGGTCTCGCGGCGGATGCGGCTTTCGGCGAAGGCGACGTCTTCGGGGATGGCCGGGTCGAGGTGATGGCAGACCATGAGCATGTCGAGATGCTCGTCGAGGGTGTTGGCGGTGTAGGGCCGGGTCGGGTTGGTGCTGGAGGGGAGCACGTTTTGGAGGCCGGCGACCTTGATGATGTCGGGGGCGTGGCCGCCGCCGGCGCCCTCGGTGTGGAAGGCGTGGATGGTGCGGCCTTCGAAGGCGGCGATGGTGTCCTCGACGAAGCCGCTTTCGTTCAGCGTGTCGGTGTGGATCATGATCTGGACGTCGAAGCGGTCGGCGACCTCGAGGGCGCAGCGGATGGAGGCGGGGGTGGTGCCCCAATCCTCGTG
Organism: Janthinobacterium lividum; assembly: GCA_050954595.1. GTDB lineage: Bacteria > Pseudomonadota > Alphaproteobacteria > Acetobacterales > Acetobacteraceae > JAVVHH01. Next base: position 2,565 of record JBPBQE010000541.1, read on the forward strand.
CAGCTTGAGGCAGGAGGCGCCGGCGCGGATCATTTCTTCCAGGGCGGCCGGTTGCGAGGCGTTGCCCTTGCCGGAGAAGGCGATGTTGACGGGCAGGCCTTCGGCGGCCTGGAGCATGCGCTGCATGTACCAGGGGCCGGGGGTGCAGGTGGTGGCGGAGGTGCCGGTGGCGGGGCCGGTGCCGCCGCCGACGAGGGTGGTGATGCCGGAGGCCAGGGCCTCCTCGATCTGTTGGGGGCAGATGAAGTGGATGTGGGCGTCGATGCCGCCGGCGGTGAGGATCTTGCCTTCGCCGGCGATGATCTCGGTGCCGGGGCCGACCATGATGGTGACGCCGGGCTGGATGTCGGGGTTGCCGGCCTTGCCGACCGCGTGGATGCGGCCGTTGAGGAGGGCGACGTCGGCTTTGACGATGCCCCAGTGGTCGATGATGAGGGCGTTGGTGATGACGGTGTCGACGGCGCCTCCCGCTTGGGAGGCCTGGGACTGGCCCATGCCGTCGCGGATGACCTTGCCGCCGCCGAATTTTACTTCCTCGCCGTAGATCGTCAGGTCGCGCTCGACGGCGGCGAAGAGGTCGGTGTCGGCGAGGCGGACGCGGTCGCCGATTGTGGGGCCATACATGTCGGCGTAGGCGCCGCGGGAGATGCGGGTCATTCGAGGGCTCCCATTACGTCGCCGCGGAAGCCGAAGACGACCCGGTTGCCGCGGAAGGGGATCAGGGTGACGTCGCGGGACTGGCCGGGCTCGAAGCGGATGGCGGTGCCGGCGGCGATGTCGAGACGTTGGCCGCGGGCGGCGACCCGGTCGAAGTGCAGGGCCGGGTTGGCTTCGGCGAAGTGGTAGTGACTGCCGACCTGGACGGGGCGGTCGCCGGTGTTGGCGACGGTGAGCGTGGTCGTTGGCAGACCGACGTTCAGCTCGATGTCGCCCGCGGCGGTGATGACCTCGCCGGGGATCATCGGCCCCGTCATCGGATCGGCTCGTGGACGGTGACGAGCTTGGTGCCGTCAGGGAAGGTCGCTTCGACCTGGACGTCGTGGATCATTTCGGCGATTCCCTCCATCACCTGCGCTCGCGTGATCACGTGGGCGCCGGCTTCCATGAGGTCGGCGACGGAGCGTCCGTCGCGTGCGCCCTCGACCACGAAATCGGAGATCAGCGCCACCGCTTCCGGATGGTTCAGCTTCACGCCGCGCTCGAGCCGGCGACGGGCGACCGTGGCGGCCATGGCTATCAGAAGCTTGTCCTTCTCACGCGGCGTCAGATTCATCGTCTCTCCGAGAAGGGGGTTTCAACATAACCAGACGCGGGGCAATGGCCGCCCTTCGCGCAACGCCGCCAACCCTGCCACGGTCGCCGCGCGCAGGCACGCGCCATCTTTCGCGACGATGCGCGCCACCAGCAGGCCATCCCAGGCCGATGCCCCGGCATCGAACGGCGCCAGCGCCGTTCGCACCGACTCGACCCGCGCCTCGGCTTGCGGCGCCACCAGCAATAGGGTCGCCACCGCGCAGGAGCCGGCGCCAACCGCGCGCCGCGCCAGTGCCGCGGCAACGTCGCCGGTGAGCCGGATCCGATCGTGGAGCAGCAGCCGCCCGGCCCGGCGGATTTCGATCAGGTCGTCGATTGCCGCCTGCCGCACCGTCTCGCCCATCGCGGTCCGCCCGAAGACGAGGCTCTCGACGCCGAGGAACCAGCCATCCGCGGCGACGTCGACGGTCAGTCGGCGCCGTAGTGCGCAGCCATCGAACAGGATCGTTTCCTGCGGCAACCATTCGAGGGCCGCACCGGCACGGACCGCGACGGTGTTCTCGACGGTGGCGATGCTGCCGGGGAGCGCGCGATAGAAGCGTTCCGCGGCTTGCGACGCCACGGTGACCGCAGTGTCCGCACCGGCGACAATGGCGGTTTGGAGCCGATCGCCACCGGCGACACCGCCGGCGCTATTAAGGGTGACGGCACCGGGCCAGGCGCCGGCCTCCAATCTGGGGAAGCGCGCCTTGAGGCAGCCATCCTGGCGCAAACGGTCGAGGACGCTAGCGCCGTCCCGCGTCTTGAAGTCGAGCCGTAACTCGCCCCGTGCGCGCTGATGCATGGCCCAGGGTGTTACACGGGCCCGTTATCCGCAGCAATCGGGCCGGATCAGGCGATCTTCGGCGCGTAGAAGGCGACGCCTTCGTAGACCATGTCAGGACGCGACGCGGTGATGCTGGCCCGCTCGCTGTCGCTAGCGGTGAAGAAATGCGTGCCGTCAGTCTTCTCGAAGAAGCGATACACCGCCGTGTCGCCCGCTTGGGCGGTCAGGTGTTCCTTGAACGAGCTCTGCTCCTGGACCAGGTCGGGCCGGGTCGCGGTGATGCTTGCGACTTCCGCGGCGCTGGTGGTGAACAGGTGCGTGCCGGTACCCTTGTCGAAGAAACGGTAGACGGGGGAAGCGTTGGCATCGTCCGCATCGGAGGCAACCCCGGCCATGCCGAGGCCTTCATAGGCGAGGTCCGGCCGTGTCTTCATCAGGGCGTCGCGTTCGCTGGTGTCGCCGGTCAGGAACTGCGTGCCGTTGCTTTTGTCGAAGAAGCGGAACACCGGGACTTCGTTGGCGGATAGTATGACGGGAGTGATCGCCACCTGCGCCGGGGCGGCGACCGTGGCAGCGACGTTAACGGTGCCGTAAAGGTTCTGGATCCCGGCAATATCGGACGCGTTGAGGTTGCCGTTATTCGGGCCGAGGTAGGGATACATGGTGGCGAGCGGGTCGGTGCTGTGGTCCAGGCCGAGAGCGTGGCCGAATTCATGCAGCATCGTTTCGTAAAGCGTGGTCGAGGTACCCGCATAGGTCGAACCGAGGCTGGTGCCGACGCTCTTGGCCGAAGGATCCTCCAGCATGATCACCGTGCCGGGGACAAAGGTTTCCCCGCTGGTCAACTGGTAGGAATAGTCGGTCTCGCCGACCTGGCTGCCGCTGAACGTGCTCCAGCCGACGCGGATGTCGACGCCCGGGGTCGAATCCGACACCTCCTTGAACGTCAGATTGGAGACCTGCCCCCACCGTGCGACCGCAGCTTCGATGGTGGCACGGTGATCGGCGTCGATCGAACCGGAAATGTCGCCGCCGACATTGGCAAAGCTCCAGGTGATGGTGGAGCTGCCCCATTTCGGTCCCTCGAGAGCGTAATCTGACATCGGTAGGCTCCTCAGCCACTGTCAGATGCTGACGGTGTGGCTGGTCACGGGGATGAGATGCTGCGCCCGTTTTGGCTGCCTGAACCGCGTGTCTGGATCGGCGAGGACTGGTCACGGTCCCGCAATCGTCGTTTCGCGGTTCGAAACGACGTCGATCAATTGTTCTGCGTAATGGGGCGCTCGCTTGAGCGGCTATTGGCTCGAGATTAGACGCGGGCGAGAGTTTCGCTGCGGCAGGCGCCCCTCCCTGGCGGGACTGGGGAACGCCTCTGCTCTAATCCGCTATCAACATAAACGGAGAGTGGTTAACGGCGGGTTAAACCACCTCACCGAAATGCGATCAGGTGAGAGATTTCAGCGCAGAATATTGCATCGCAGCACGAGAGAACCGAGCCGTGGCAAAATCGGTCTGGGCCGCGGATTGTGCCATCCAGCGCGCGTCATCCCGCAGCAGCACTGCCAGTGCGGAGGCCAATGCTGCCGGGTCGTCATGGACGGGCACGAGGTTGGGCAGTTCGGTGATCCCCTGCGCGCCGACCGGCGTGGTCACCACAGGTAGCCCGAAGCTCAGGGCCTCGACCACCTTGCCCTTGACCCCGGCGCCGAAGCGCAGCGGGATGATCGCCACCCGCGCTTGACCATACAGGGCGGCGAGTTCTGCCTCCGTGACGAAGCCGGTCACCTCGACCTGCGGCCCGGCCAGTGCCAGCACCGCCTCGGCCGGGTTGGCGCCGGCGAGAATCAACCGGACCGGGCCGATCTCGGCCACCAGCCGTGGCATGATCTCCCGCACCAGCCATTCCGCCGCGTCCACGTTGGTCGACCGGGCGAAGCCGGCGACGAACAACAACAGCCGCTTCGCCGGCGGGGCGGTCCGCGGCGGCGCGATCTCGAAGCAGAACGGCACCACCGCCACCGCCGTAATCCCCGGCTCCAGCGTTCTGGCGACCTGCGCCTCCTCGTCGGACAGGTAGATCACCGTGTCGAACGAGCGCCACATGCGGCGCTCCAGGCGCTCCATACAGTCGGCAGCGGCCAGCAGCGTCGCATCGCCGAGCGCCTCCGCCTCGCTGCGCATGCGGGCGAAGTGCAGGTCGTGACCGTAGTAGCTCAACCGCGCCGTCGTCCGCCGCAGCAGCGGGCCGACCATGTTGGCCGCCGTCTCAGGCCGGGCGACCACCACGTGGTCCAGCGTCGGCCCGTCGCGCTCAAGCCAGCGCACGAACTCCTCGCCACCGCGCTGATCGATGACCTCGATGCCCATGGCTTCCATCGCGGGCGTGTAAACCGGGTCGTAGGCCTGGTTCTCGGGCCAGAACTTCACGACCCATCCCGCGTCCAGCAGCCCCTGCATGAACGCCAGCAGCGCCAGCGATCCGGCGTCCCGGTCCGGCATCGGCGGGTAGTGATCGATCACCAGGACCACGGTACGGTGCTTGGCCCGGTCTCGCGCGCGCAGTAGCTGCGTGGCGCGCGGGTAATGGTCGCGCTGCAGCACGTCGAGCCAGCGTTCGGTCATCTTGGCCATGTTGACGGCCTGGTAGGCCTTGATGCCCGAGCTATGGTCCGTGCCGTGCGACATGCCCTCGTGATGCACGACGACGGAGCGGGGCGCGTAGAGCACCTTCTGCCCGGCGGCGCGCAGGCGGAAGGCCAGGTCGCTATCCTCGCAATAGGCGGGGAGAAAGGCTTCGTCGAAGCCGTTCATCTGCTCAAAGGCGGTGCAGCGGATCATGATGGAGGCGCCGGAACAGTAATCGGCCTCGCGGACGTAGTTGTATTCGGGGCTCGCCGGGTCGAAGCCGCGCCCATAATTCCAGGCATTGCCGTCATCCCACAGGATGCCGCCGGCCTCCTGCAGCGTGCCGTTCGGGAACAGCAGTTTCGAGCCGACCATCGCCGCGTCCGGCCGGGACTCCAGCACGTCGACCAGGGCGTCGACCGCGCCAGGCCGGAGTTCGGTGTCGTTGTTGAGGAAATGGATGTAGCGGCCGCGGGCAAGCCCGGCGGCCATGTTGCAGCTACGCAGGAAGCCGAGGTTCTCCGGGTTGTGCACGAGACGGACCCCGGCGGCCTCGGCCAGCGTGTTGAATGCATCCAGCGCCGGTTCAGGAGGCGCGGCGTCGTCGACCCGGATGATCTCGAGCGGGGTCGCCGGCGGCGCAGCTTCGAGCGAGCGGAGGCAGCCGAGGGTCATCGCCGGCTGGCCGTAAGTCGAGATGACGATCGAGACCACCGGCGTGTCCGACAGCGTGAGGGCGAGCGCGCGCTCGACCGGAGACGGCGAGACAGCGAGCGGCGCCTCGACAGGAGGCAGTGCCGCCGGTTCCTGGACGAGCTGAACTTGGCGGCCACCCCGAAGCGACGCGGCCCAGCGCAGCAATCGCAGCACTCGCCGCGCAATCTTCGCCAGACCCGGCGCGCGACGCCCCATCGCGCGCAGCGGCTGCATGACGCGCCACAACGTGCTCGCGCGCATCGTGTTCAACTCGCCGACCGCCCGATGCATCGCCGCCACGGCCTCGTGCATCGCCGCGATCGCCTCGCGCTGGCCGTTGACCTCCTGGATCAGCCGGTCCTCGAGGCGGCCGATCTCGTGCAGCCGCTCCGTCGCTACCGCCGTGGCCGTGCGCGCCTCGGCGTAGCTGGACAGGACCTGGGCGCGTAGCTGGCGAACCTCGCGCTGGCCCGGCACCGGAGCGCGTTGGACCGTCGCCGGCGCGTCGGGGACCGGCCGGATCTCGGTCGGCAATGTCGCGTCCGAGACGGCGAGAAGGACGGTTGTGCCACGGTCGACGATTGCGGCTTCGGCGAAGTGCCGGCGAGTTGAAGCCTCGGACTCCAGCGGCACAGCGATGAGCGCAAGGCCGCCGGGGCGCAGGACGCGGCGGATTTCGACCAGGCATTGATCCTGATCGGTCGCCGGAGCCGTAAAGGCGAGGACGAGATCGACGCTCGCGCTGGCCACCGGCAACGCCGCCGGGTCGCCTTGGACGAAGCGGAGGTTCGCCGGCCAGGTTTCGTCGGACGGCGCATCGCCGACCCCGATCACGGAGCGGGCCGACCGCGCCAGCAGTGCCGCCCCGAACCCGGCGCCGGATGCGACGTCCAGCACGTCACGGTCGGCTGCCAATGCCGTTGCGAGCCAATAGCGCGACAGTTCCGACAAAGGCTTGCTTCCAAAAAGATGCTTCCGTTTCCTGTATCGGACCAGCCCGGGCGCATCAACCTGACGCCGAATTGCGCGCGGGCGCGGCAACCCTTCTGCCCCGCTCAGCCGTTAACCCGACCTGTCGTTCAGCGGAGCCGTCCGATGCAGCAAGTCGCCATGTTCGAAACCATCGCCGGAGACCGCGGCACCGAGGTCAAGCTCGGCGACGAGACGCTGATCCTGGTGCGCGATGGCGACACGGTGCGGGCGTTCGAGGGCAAGTGCCCGCATGCCGGGGCGCCGCTGGCCAAAGGGGCCGTGTGCAACGGCTACATCATCTGCCCCTGGCACAAGGCGGCGTTTGCCATCGCCGACGGAGCATTAGCCGAACCGCCGGCGCTGAACGGCCTGGCCAGCTATCGCACCGAGATCCGCGACGGCGCCGTGTTCGTCGATACGGTCAAACAGCCGCAGCGGGCTCCGGAAGCGACCTTTGACGACCGCCACGTGGTGATTCTCGGCGCCGGGGCGGCAGGGACCGCCTGCGCGTCGGCCCTTAGGGAGTTTGGCTTCGGCGGTGACATCACCCTAATCGGTGCCGAGCCGGACGCGCCGTATGACCGCACCGCGTTGAGCAAGTTCGTGCTGGAAGGCGGCAAGGCGCCGGACGAGGTCGCACCGCTGCGGCCGGACGGGTTCTATGCCGAACATCGGATCGAGCGGGTGCATGGCGGGATTACCGCGCTGGAGCCGACGCATCACCGGGTTTCGTTCACCGACGGGCGGCACCTCGACTACGCGGTCGCCGTGGTCGCCACCGGCGGCACGCCGGTGTCGCTCGACATTCCGGGCGCGGATCTCGACGGGGTGTTCACCCTCCGCTCGAAAGCGGACTCCGCGGCGATCGTCGCGCAGGCCAAGCCCGGCGGCAAAGCGGTGATCCTCGGCAGCAGCTTCATCGGGCTCGAGGCCGCGTCGGCGCTGCGCAAGCGCGGCATGGAGGTGGCGGTAGTGTCGCCGGACGAGGTTCCGTTCGCCAAGCAGTTCGGGGCCGAGATCGGCACCATGTTCCGCCGCCTGCATGAAAAGAACGGCGCCAAGTTCTACCCCGGCACGAAGGCTGCGCGGCTCACCGGTGAGGATGTCGTGGACACGGTGGTGCTGGAGAGTGGCGAGAAACTGCCGGCCGACCTCGTCGTGATCGGTATCGGCGTCAAGCCGGCGACGTTCTTCGTCGAGGATATCGCGCTAGAGACGGATGGCGGCATCACCGTCGATGCCGGAATGCGCGCTGCGCCGGATGTCTATGCCGTGGGCGACGTCGCCCACTTCCCGTTCGGGGACGACACTGCGCGGATCGAGCATTGGCGCTTGGCGCAGCAACACGCCCGGGTCGCCGCCCGCAACATCGCCGGCGGCGTCGCCAGCTACGACGGCGTGCCGTTCTTCTGGACATACCATGTCGGCAAGCGGTTCGAGTATCTCGGCCATGCCGAGACATGGGACGAGGTGGTCGTCGAGGGCGTGCTCGGCGAGCACGATTTCGTCGCCCTGTTCGTAGACGGTGGCACCGTGGCGGCCGTGCTGGCCTGTCAGCGGGAGCGGGCGACGTGCCTGCTGTTGCCACGGCTGCGCGACGGGCTGACGGCGGACCAGGCGCTCCAGATCATCCGGAGCGCCTAGACCATTTTCGCTTTACGTGAACTCATATCCTGAGTTGGCGAGGTAGTTGCGGCACTCGTCTGGGCTGAAGCGGTCAAGGAGTTAGCCCGATCGTGGTCCAGAGCGCTTTCTTGGTGCGAGCCGCGGTGGCACGCAGCAAAGCCTTGAGCTTGGAGCACGCCTGCTCGATCGGGTTCAGGTCGGGCGAGTAGGGTGGCATCGCGCATCACCCGGCGGTGGGGGCGCCCCCGGGTCCGCCACGGCCTCCAGCAGGGCGGGCCCGTTGTTGCGCACGCTGTTCACCGCCCGGCTCACGGGCCAGAACGTGAGCACGTCCGTCCCGGCCGGGCGCAACAACGCATGGGCCGCCGCAGCGTCCTCGCCGAGCCAGGTGGTCCAGGCCGGGGGTTCCAGGATCACCGACATGCGCTCGTGGAGGTGCCGCACCGTCGCGTTGGACGGGCAGGTCAGGATGCAGAATGTCCGCACCACCTCGCCTTCCGGCGAGCGCCAGCCTTCCCACAGCCCAGCCAGCGCCATGGGCGCGCCGTCCTTGCGGACGACGGCGAAGGGCTGCTTGCCATCCGGGTCGGTCCGCCACTCGTAGAAGGCGTCCACTGGCACGATGCAGCGCCGGGCCGCCAGCGCGGCCTTGAACATGCCCGAGCCGCCAGCTGTTTCCGAGCGGGCGTTCATGGGCTTGCGGGCGGCCTTCAGGTCCGTCGTCCAGGCGGGGACCAGGCCCCACCGCAGCAGGTCGAGGCGGCGCTCGCCGGTGCCTGGGTGGCGACGCACCACCATCATCTCGTGGGTCGGTGCCACGTTCCAGTTCGGCGCGTATTCGGGCAGCGGGCCGGTTGTGCCGAACACCACCCGCATGGCCTCGGGCGGGCGGTGGGAAACGAGGCGGCCGCACATGGGCGGAGGGTGGCACAGGGCACGGCCGGGCGCCAGGCGCGGCGCTGGAGCGACTTCAGCGTGGCCGTCAACCGCCACAACCGCTCCAGCAGTTTGTTGCGCCGCTTTTTCTGAGTCGCTGGGCGACTACGCCCAGCTTGAAAATGCTCTAGCGCGTCAGGCGGCGAGGAACTCCATCGCCGCCGCGACGCCGCCCTTGCCGTGGGGGACGCCGTTCTTGGCCAGGCTCATCTCCACGGCCGCGAGCGTGCCGAGGATCATCGGCTCGTTGAGGTCGCCGAGGTGGCCGATACGGATCACCTTGCCACCGAGCATGCCGAGGCCGCCGCCGATGGAGACATTGAAGCGGTCCATCAGCGTCTTGCGGAGCGCGTCGCCGTTGTGGCCGTCCGGCATCAGGACAGCCGTGACGCTGTCGGAGTAGCGCCCGGGGTCGAGGCAGTAGAGCTGCGGCCCGTCATTGGCGGCCCAGGTGCGGACGGCACGCCGGGTCGCTTCGGCCAGGCGGTGATGGCGCGCGATGACGTTGTCGAACCCTTCTTCCTCGATCAGCCGGATGCTTTCGCACAGGCCGTAGAAGTAGCTGGTCGGCACCGTGCCGGTGAAGCTGCGGAAGCCGCGGTTCATCATCTCCGACCAGTCGAAGTAATGACGCGCGATCTTGGCCTTGGCGTGCGCCGCCATCGCCTTTTCCGAGGTCGCGGTGAAGCTGATGCCGGTTGGCAGCATCAGGCCTTTCTGGCTGCCACCGACCACGGCATCGACGCCCCACTCGGTCATGCGGAACTCGATCGAGCCGAGCGAGGAGATCGAGTCGACCAGGAGCAGGGCGTCGTGCCCGGCCGCGTCCATCGCGTCGCGCACGGCACCGATCGGCGTCGCCATGCCGGTCGACGTCTCGCTGTGGACGGCGAGCACGGCCTTGATGCGGCCGGCGGTGTCGGCGCGCAGGGCGGCTTCGATGGCGGCCGGGTCGATGCCGCGGCGCCAGTCGGCGGCGATCGTCTGCACCTCGATGCCGAACTTGGCGGCCATGCTGGACCAGCCCTCGCTGAACCAGCCGCTTTCGATCGTCAGCACCGTGTCGCCAGGGGAGAGCAGGTTGGCGAGCGTCGCCTCCCACGAGCCGTGGCCGGAGGCGGTGTAGAAGAATAGCTCGCCCTTTGTTCCCAGCAGGCGCTTCAGGCCGGCAACGGCGGTTTTGTAGATGTCGACGAACTCGCCATCCATGAAATCGACCGTGGGGCGATCCATGGCGCGCAGGATGCTGTCCGGGATATTGGTGGGGCCCGGATTGCTGAAGAACTGGCGGCCGGTCTTTCTGGTCCCAACTTTTTCGGTCATCGACGTGCCTCGCTGGTGATGTGAAACTTTAGCGCCCTCCTCGCTCGCAGCGCGAGAGACGGGTTGCCATTTCGCGCCGCTTTCTTCATTGCATCGCACCATGGATACGTTGCACGCCATCGCCATCGCGATCCTCCAGGGTGCGACGGAGCTTTTCCCAATCAGCAGCCTCGGGCATGCGGTGGTGATCCCCGCGTTGCTCAACTGGCCGCTGGATCAGAAATCGGCAGAATACCTGCCCTTCCTGGTGCTGCTCCATACCGGCACGGCCGCGGCCCTGCTGCTGTATTTCTGGCGCGACTGGTTGCGACTTGCCACGGGCGTGCTCGGCATCGACGGCCCGGCCGTGGCGCGCGAGCAGCGGCGGCTGTTCGTGCTGATCGTGGTCGCGACCATCCCGGCGGTGATCCTCGGCTACGCGCTGAACCATTTCTTCCGCTCGCTGTTCGCCACGCCGATCTATGCCTGCTGCTTCCTGTTCGCCAACGGCCTGCTATTGCTGCTGGGCGAGAAATTGCGTGGGCGGACCACCGGCAACGAGCGCCCGGGCGCCGAGATGACCACGACGGACGCGCTGATCATCGGCGTGTGGCAGTGCGGCGCGTTGCTGCCCGGCATCTCTCGCTCCGGTGCCACCATCGTCGGCGGCTTGTTGCGTGGCTTCAGCCACTACGACTCCGCCCGCTTCTCCTTCCTGATCGCGCTGCCGATCATCGTCGGCGCCACCGTGCTCGAAGTGCCGCATCTGCTGCATGCGGGCGTGCCGGCCGGAGTGTTCCAGCAGGCGCTGATCGCCGCCGTGGTGGCGGGCATCACCGCCTTTATCGCGACGGCGCTGCTGATGCGCTGGTTCCGCAACAACGACGATTGGGCGCTGACGCCGTTCGCGATCTACTGCCTGCTGTTTGGCGCCGGGTCGGCCGCCTACCTGTTGCTGCGTTGATGCATCGTCGCACGCTGCTACTCGGGTCGGCGGCGCTACTGCTGGCTGCGGCCGACCAGCCGGCCCGTCTACCGGTCGCCGCGACGCCGATCTCGCGGCTGGATACGCCGTGGTGGAAGGCCCGCCACCTCGAGAAGTTGGCTGCGCTGAAGCGAGGGCCGGTAGACCTGGTCTGGCTCGGTGACAGCATCACCCAGGATTGGGAACTCGACGGGCCGCAGGATTGGCGCGATTTCGCGCCGGTGTGGCAGCGCTTCTATGGCGACCGGCACGCGCTCAACCTCGGCTTCAAGGGCGACACCACCTCGCACCTGCTGTGGCGGATGCAGAATGGCGAGTTGGACGGCATCCAGCCTAAGGTCGCGATCGTGCTAATCGGCGCCAATAACATGGGCCGCGTGCACTGGAATGCCGAGCAGACCGTCGCCGGTATCGAGGCGGTGATCGCCGATTTGCGCCGCCGCCTGCCTAGCACCAAGATCCTGCTGCTCAGCGTGTTGCCGAGCATCCGCAGCAAATACGTGTCGCGCACCACGGTCGAGATTAATCGCGCGCTGGCGGAGCAGTTCAGGTCCGCCGGCGGCCCGGTGACCTACATGGACGTCACCAACCTGTTCATGCGGGATGGCGAGGTTGACCGGACGCAGTTCCTCGACGACCAACTGACGCCGCCGGACCCGCCGCTGCACCCCACGGCGCAAGCGCAGCGCAAGCTGGCCGAAACCATCGAGCCAGTCGTGGCCGCCATGCTGGGCGACCGCCGGCACTGAACTTGCAAGGCTTCGCGCTCCAGCAAGGGCCGATGCCGATGAAACGACGCACACTGCTCGGCGGACTTACCGCTGTTGCCCTCGCTCGCCCCGCCATTGTGCGCGCGGACGAGCAGACCACGCTCAAATTCGTGCCATATGCCGACCTGGCCCTGCTCGACCCGGCTGTCAGCGCCTTTGTCACCCGCAACCACGCATTGATGGTATTCGACACGCTGTTTGCGTGGGACCTCGATGGCGTCGCCCGGCCACAGATGCTGGCGGGATCGTTGACCGACCCGGACGGCCTCGGCTGGACTCTCACCCTGCGCGACAAGCTGATGTTCCATGACGGCACGCCGGTGCTGGCGCGTGACGCGGTGGCCAGCATCAAGCGCTGGTGGATCGGCGACGCGTTCGGCCAGGCCCTGGCCGCGGCGACCGACGATCTGTCGGCGAAGGACGACAAGACGATCCGGTTCCGCCTCAAGCGCCCCTTCCCGCTGCTGCCCGACGCGCTGGCGCACCCGACCAATACGATGGCGGCGATCATGCCGGAGCGCCTGGCGGCGACGCCGGCCGATAAGCGGCTCACGGAGATGGTCGGCAGCGGGCCGTTCCGCTACGTCGCGGCCGAGCGCGTGCCGGGCGCCCGCAACGTGTATGCCAAGTTCGACCGCTACGTGCCGCGCGAGGGGGTGGCGAGCTTCTGTGCCGGGCCGCGCGTGGTCAATTTCGACCGGGTCGAGTGGGTCACCATGCCGGACCCGGGCACGCAGATCGCGGCGTTGAAGAATGGCGAGGTCGATTACGTCGAGCAGCCGCTGATGGATTTGGTACCGTCGCTGCAGAAGACGCGCGGGCTGACCGTCGAGGTGGTCGAGACCAAGGGGCTGATCGGCTTCCTACGCTTTAACCAGACCTTTGCCCCGTTCGACAACCCGGCGATCCGCCGTGCCGTCCTGCAGGCGGTGCGCCAGCGCGAGTTCATGGAGGCCGTTGTCGGCACCGGTGCGCCCTATGATGCGCAGACCGGGCTGTTCTCTCCCGGCACGCCATTGGCCAATGATGCCGGCATGGGCGCGCTGGATGGCAAGCACGACGTGGCGACGCTGCGGCGCGCGATCGTCGATGCCGGCTACAAGGGCGAGAAGATCATCTATCTCGAGCCGACCGACGTGCCGCGGATCAATGCCATCGCCGAGGTGGGCGCCGACATGATGCGCAAGCTCGGCTTCAACGTGGACGTGATCGCGACCGATTGGGGCACGACGGTGCAGCGCTCGGTCAGCCGGCAACCGCCGGACAAGGGCGGCTGGCATATGTTCGCCGCCTTCTCTGGCGGCTGGGACATGAGCAACCCGGGGTGTCACCAGTTGATGCGTGGCAACGGCGACCGGGCCTATAATGGCTGGCCGACGATGCCGACGTTGGAGGCGCTGCGCGACGCGTGGCTCTACGCGCCGGATCGGTCACAGGATACGCCGATGGCGCGCAAGATGCAGGAGCAGGCACTGCAGGACGTGCCTTACCTGCCGCTCGGCTCCTACTATCAGCCGGTTGCCTATGCTTCGACGCTGACCAACGTGCCGAAGGGCCTGGTGCAGTTTACCGGGATCAAGCGCGCTTAGGGCTTACTCAATTCGATCGGCTGGTTAGGCGCGAAGATGCAGACGCGCTCGAGGTCGCCGGAGTTCGGCCAGCCGGTGCGCGCGAAATCCATGCACTCGAGCGGCCGCTCGCCGGGCTTCGGCTGGGCGGTAGCGGGGCCGTTGATCAGCATGTTTTGCGGCACGTAGCCCGGAATCCCACTGGTCCTGACCAGGCACCAGCCCGCCTTGCAGGATTCCGGGGCGAGCGGCGTGCCGTTGTTGAGCTCGTCCGTGACAGCGTACTGGTACCCGGGGCCGGAATGCACATAGACGGTGAAACGGGTGACGATCTGGGCGTACGCCGCTCCCGGCGCCAGCGTCAGCAGCATGGCCAAGCCACTCACGATTAAATCAATTCGGTGATGATGCGAGGCGCGCATTGTGAGTTCCTTACTTCTGTCTTGAATGATTGACAGTTCGCAGTGTCAACTCATAATGACAGGTAGGATTAGCGTTCGCTACCTACAAAGTCGGATCAACTATGAATATCGAGCGAGGCGCCTCATGGCTCTGATGTCTTACGAGGCCAAGTATCGCGTGCGTGGCGGTACGCTGATCGGTGGGGACCTGTTCGATTTCTGGGTCGGACCGTTCTATGTCGGATTCTTCGGCGTGACGACGATCTTCTTCGCCACCCTTGGCACGTTATTGATTGTCTACGGCGCCGCGATCGGCCCAACTTGGGCATTATTCAAGATCAGCATCAATCCGCCACCGATCTCATATGGGCTGGGCTGGGCGCCGCTCGCCGATGGTGGGTTATGGCAGTTGATCACTATCTGCGCCCTCGGGGCGTTCTGCTCGTGGGCGCTGCGGCAGGTCGAGATCGCGCGCAAGCTGGGTATGGGGCTGCACGTGCCGTTCGCGTTCAGCGCCGCCATCTTCGCCTATGCCTCGCTCGTCGTGTTCCGCCCGATGCTCCTCGGTGCGTGGGGCTACGGCTTCCCCTACGGCATCATGAGCCACCTCGATTGGGTGTCCAACGTCGGCTACCAATACTTACACTTCCATTTCAATCCCGCGCACATGATCGCAGTGACCTGTTTCTTTACTACGACCTTTGCGCTGGCGCTGCATGGTGGCGAGATCCTCTCGGCGACCAACCCGGGCAAGGGCAAGACGCTGAAGGCCGACGTGCACGAGAGCGTCTATTTCCGCGACACCATCACCTATTCGATCGGTGAACTCGGCATCCACCGGCTCGGTTACTTCGTGGCGATCAATGCCGGCGTCTGGAGCGCGATCTGCATCCTGATCTCGGGCCCGTTCTGGACCCGCGGCTGGCCATATTTCATGAGCTGGTACCTGAACATGCCCATCTGGGACGCCTACGGCTTCCATGGCTTCTAACGAATAGGGAGGCCGAGATGGCTCGCTTTCACACGCTCTATACGGCAATCCAGGTCACCGGCCCGGAAGAGGAGGAGATCCCGATCGAAGGCTCGACCTTCGGCGGCCGGCTCGGCAAGCCGATCACCTCCAGGCTGCTCGGCATCATCGGCGAAACGCAGGTGTTCCCGGTCTATCTCGGCATCACCGGCGTTCTGTCGCTGATCTGCGGCTTCATCGCCATCGAGATTATCGGCCTCAACTTCCTCGCTGCGGTGGACTGGAACGTCGTCCGTTTCATCAAGATGTTGCCGTTCCTGGCCATCCAACCACCGCCGGCCAAGTATGGGCTGACGTTGTTCCCGCCGTTGGCCGAAGGCGGCTGGTGGCTGCTCGCCGGGTTCTTCCTGACCGCCTCAATCCTACTCTGGTGGGTCCGCATGTATCGCCGCGCCCGGGCGCTCGGCATGGGCACGCACGTCGCCTGGGCATTCGCCTCGGCCATTTGGCTGTATCTCGTGCTCGGCTTCATCCGTCCGATCTGCATGGGCAGCTGGTCCGAAGCGGTGCCGTTCGGCATCGTCGAGCACCTGAACTGGACGGCGACGTTCTCGGTCCGCTACGGAAACCTTTACTACAACCCGTTCCACATGCTCTCGATCGTGTTCCTGTATGGCTCGACGCTGCTGTTCGCCATGCATGCCGGCACCATCCTGGCCGTCACTCCATTCGGTGGCGAACGCGAGGCCCATGAAATCGCCGACCGCGGCACGGCCATGGAACGGTCGGCCCTATTTTGGCGCTGGACGATGGGGTTCAACGCGAACTTCGAGTCGATCCATCGCTGGATCTACTGGTTCGCCATCCTGACCACGATCACCGGCGGCATCGGCATTCTCATCACCGGGACGCTGGTCGACAACTGGTATCTGTGGGGCGTCAAGCACGGTATTGCGCCGGATTACGCGGTCATCAGCGGCCGACCCGACATCCTGCCGCCAGGCATGATCAAGCTTCCCTCGCTGGCCACCCCGGAAGGTTTCCGATGATCCCGTCCTATTTGAAATGGTCTGCCGGGGTCGGCGCCGTCGTTGGCGTCGCCTTCATCCTCGCTGTACCAAAATGGACGCATCCGTCCGCCGCCGGCATTCAGGTCGGGCCGCCGCCGACGTCGATGATCCTGTTCCCGCAAGGTCAGAAGGTGGAACCGGTGTCGC
Organism: Janthinobacterium lividum; assembly: GCA_050954595.1. GTDB lineage: Bacteria > Pseudomonadota > Alphaproteobacteria > Acetobacterales > Acetobacteraceae > JAVVHH01. Next base: position 18,713 of record JBPBQE010000541.1, read on the forward strand.
AGGTAGCCCCTGCGCCGCTGCCAGCGGTGGCGGCCAGCGGGCAACTCGCCAAGGCTGTTTATAAGAACGTCCAGGTGCTCGGCGACGTTGATCAGGCCGAGTTCATGCGGCTGCAGGAAGCCATCACCCAGTGGGTAGCGCCCAAGCAAGGCTGTGGCTTCTGTCATACCGGTGAGGACTACGCGTCCGACGCCAAGCCGCAGAAGATCGCCGCCCGACTGATGCTGTCGATGACGCGGACGATCAATGCCGACTGGTCCAACCACATCGCTCCCTCCGGCGTCACCTGCTACACCTGCCATCGCGGTCAGCCGATCCCGGCCGAGACCTGGTTCCCGCAGCCGCCCAAGCCGGCCAAGCTGTGGGTCGCCATCCAGCAGCCCTATAACGAGTCGGCCGACACGGTCCGCAAGTTCTTCCCCGACAATGGCTGGGGTCTGTTCTACGTCGGGAACGAGAACATCTCCGGGCAGTCGCTGTCGGCGCTGCCGGATAACCAAGTCCATGCCGTCATCGTCGTCACTCGCATCTACGAGATGATGATGCAGATGTCCGACGGCATGGGCGTGAACTGTGGCTTCTGCCACAACAGCCGCGCCTTCTGGGACTGGTCGCAGAGCACGCCTCAGCGCTGGACGGCCTATTACGCGCTTCAGCAGATCCGCGAACTGAACAACAACTTCCTGCTCAAACTTGCTGAGGCGATCCCGATGAAGCGGGCCCGCGTCAACGAGACGACTCTTCCGGTCATCCCGGCGGCAGAAGCGGGGATCCAGAACGGTAACGGACTGGCGGTGTGCGCTACCTGTCACTACTCGCAGCCCAAGCCGATGGGCGGCGCCGACGTGATCAGCACCTATCCCTCGCTGGTCGGCACGCCGATGCCGCACCCCGATACCACGGCGCAAGCGGCTCCGGCTCCGGCCGTCCGGCAAGAAGCGGAGGCCAAGTGATGCTCCCAGGTGCCCTGACCGGCCAACTCGACGCGGTCCAAATCATCGTCGCGCTGTTCTTCCTCTTCTTCGCCGGGCTGATCTATTACCTACGCCGTGAGGATAAGCGGGAGGGCTACCCGCTGTGGGACGTTTCCCCGCGCAACGTCCCGATCGAAGGCTTCCCGCCGGTGCCGCCCACCAAGATCTATCTTCTGATGGAAGGCGGCACGACGGCGATGCCGCACCGCTTCGAGCCTTCCGCATCGCGGGCGATTCCGGCCGAACCGTATTTCGGCGCCCCGCTGATCCCGATCGGTGACGCGATGCTGGCCGAAGTCGGGCCCGGCGCCTACCCGATGCGCAAGACCACGCCGCTGCTCTCCGAAGGCGAGCCCCAAGTGCAGCCGATGCGCGTGGCCCATGGGTGGGACGTGATGAAGGGCGATGCCGACCCGCGCGGCATGGCGGTGTTCGATGCCGGCAAGGTTGAGGTCGGCACCGTGGTCGACCTCTGGGTCGATCGTGGGGTGAAGATCCTGCGCTACCTCGAGGTCAAGCTGCATGGTGATCATGCCGCCAGCCCGAACATCCTGGTGCCGATCTTCCAGACCGACGTGCGTGAGAAGCGCCGGGTCGTGCTGATCAAGGCGATGCTGGCCGGGCACGTGCGCCTTGCCCCGCGCTTGGCCGATCCGGATATGATCAGCGCGCGTGAGGAAGACCAGGTGAACTCATATTTCAGCGCCGCCCATATGTATGGCCGCGGACATGCTGGCGGCAGCGTCGTCTCCGACCCGGCTGAAACCCTGTTGCCGAGGTTCCCAGGATGAGCGCCACGATTCCTACCGGTAGTCTTCCGGCCCATGCCGAGCGAGTTGGCACGTGCTTCGTCTCCCGCGCCCAGGGCGCCGCGACGCCGCGGCTGAAGACCGCCTCGCCATGGCCGTGGTCGGCACCGCCGCCGGTTCGGCTGGCGCCGGACGAGCAGATGCTGTGGCAGGGCGGGCCGACGTTCTCGTCGATGGCCGTACGCCTGTACCATATCCGCGCGGTCGCCGCGTACGGCGTGTTCCTCGTCATGGCCGACATCGTACAGGCCAAGATGCAGGGGCTGACGCTGTGGCCGGCCCTCGAGGCTGCCGGGCCGAGCGTGCTGACGATGGCCGCCGGCATGGCGATCTTCGCAGCGCTCGCCTGGTGCAGCGCCCGCACCACGCGGTACACGGTCACCAGCCATCGCGTCGTCATGCAATGCGGTCTGGCGCTGCCCAAGAAGATCGGCATTCCGCTGCACCAAGTCAGCGCGGTCGCCGTGCGGACACGCGACGACGGCACCGGCGACATCACGCTGCTGCCGCGGCCCGGCACCAAGCTGATGTATCTCAAGCTGTGGCCCTTCGCCCGGCCGTGGCATTTCCGCAAGCCGGAGCCGATGCTCCGCGACGTGCCGGGCGCCGGCTATGTCGCCTCCGTGCTCAGCCGGAACGTCGCTTCCGTCGCCGAGCAGGCAGCTGCTTACGAGCGGTCAGTGTAGGCTTTACAACCAGAAACGAACGCCAGGTTGCTTCAAATTTCAAAGAAACTTGTCGTGAGCTATTACGTTCAACGAACACGTTTGGCACTGCAGCTGAGCGGATAGTCGCTGCTCACTAGAAAGGTTCATTACATGCGTCTCGCAACCGTCGCTTCCGGTTCACTTCTCCTTCTCAGCCTTGCCGCTTGCTCCGGTTTCCAGGGCACCACGGCCACCGGCGCGACCCCGGCCGGCGCCGCGTCGACCTCGCGTGGTTCGGCGTCCATGCCGCAATCCGCCAACAGCCTGCCGGCCGGCGCCGCCGTGTCCGCTCCGATCGCTGGTTCGACGGGCCGCGTCGGCACCGCCACCTACTAATAACAATGGGATGGCCCGGTTTCCCGAGCCATCCCACTTGTAGCCAGTCGGTCCCTGATGCGATGCCGCATCAGGGATGATCGCCGTGATGCCTAGCGGGACGCACCGCTCTTCTGTGCCATTGCCTTGACCTCGTCCATCGCCTCGGTGAAGCGATGGTTCAGCATGCTGAGGGCTTCGCCGTTGGAGCGCTGAATCAGGTCGGCCAACTCACGCATGTGGGCAACAGCGCGCTCATAGCCCTGCTTGACCAG
>JBPBQE010000543.1:0-21784 GCA_050954595.1 Janthinobacterium lividum
CGACCAGGGCGCCGAGCATGGGGGCGAGCCAAAACAGCCATAGCTGCCCGACGTAATCGCCGCCGGCGAACAGGGCGGGGCCGGTGCTGCGGGCCGGGTTGACCGATGTGTTAGTGACGGGGATGGAGATCAGATGGATTAACGTCAGCGCCAAGCCGATCGGGATACCGGCGAACCCGGTGGCCGCACCCTTGGAGGTGGTGCCCACGATGATCATGAGAAAGAAGAACGTCAGCACGGTTTCGGCGACGAAGCAGGAAACCAGCGAGTACTTACCCGGGCTCAACGCGCCGTAGCCGTTGGAGGCAAAGCCGTTGGCGACCCAATCGGGCTTACCCGAGGCAATGAGGTAGAGCACGCCCGAGGCGCAGATCGCGGCGATCACCTGCACGAGGATGTAGGGAATGACGTGCTTGTTGGCGGAGCGGCCGGCGGCCCAGAGGCCGATGGTGACCGCCGGATTGAAGTGCCCGCCGGAGATGTGGCCGACGGCGTAGGCCATGCTCAGCACGGTCAAGCCGAAGGCAAAGGAAACGCCGAGGAAGCCGATGCCCAGTTCGGGGAAGGCGGCGGCCAGCACCGCGCTACCGCAGCCGCCGAAGACGAGCCAGAACGTGCCGAAAAATTCCGCCGTGAGGCGCCGTGCCATGTCGTTCTGCATCCTGGTCCCTTTCTGGGCGATCGACCGCTGGGGACCAGGATTTCAAAATCGACCGGGAAAGCCCAGCTAAATGGTCGGCCCGCTTACATGTATCGCATCGGGTGTGACCATGTGGTTGACGCAGTCGACCCGCCAGCCTTCGGGCAGACGGTCCAGCCGGGTCAACGACAGGTTCTGCACCGAGAGGTGCAGGATGGCCCGCGCATCCACCCCCATCGCGTGCCCGACCGCGCCACGGATAGCGCCACCATGGCTCACGATCACGACGTCCTGGCCCGCATGGGTCTCGGCCAATGCTTCCATGGTGACGCCGACACGCTCGAGGAGGTCGGCCATGCTCTCGCCGCCCTCGGGCACTTCAGCCGGGGCGAGCGGCCAGAACGGGTGCGGCGCCGCGGTCAGCCGGGCCGACACCTCCTCGCGCGCGATGCCCTGCAGCACGCCGAGGTTCTGCTCGATCAGGCCCTTGACTACGGTGAGAGGTTGCGCCGGATAGCCGGCGGCGAAGATCGCCTCGGCGGTCTTGCGGGTGCGCGACAGCGGGGTGCAGGCCCAGTGCGCGGCGCGCGGCAGCGTCGATGCCAGGGCGCGATACATCGGCACCTGCGCGACCAGGCTCTCGGGGCAGAGCGGGACGTCGTTGATGCCGTAAAGGCGGGCGCGCTCGTTTTCGGCGACGATCGCGTGGCGGATCAGCCAGAACCTGGTTTCCATCATTCCCCTATGTTCAGAAGTGCGCCCCGCATCCGCGCCTGGCGGAACTGGGCGGCGAAGACGGCCGTGAACACGGCCAGCCAAAAGACGTTAAAGGCGGCGGCCCAGCCGAGCTCGCCCCAGAGCAGCGTGCCGTCGAGCGCCGCGCGCATGCCTTCGAACACGTGGCTCGAGGGCAGCACGAAGGCCACGGGCTGCATGACCGCCGGCAGCACGGCGACCGGGTAGAACACGGCGGAGAACGGCGTCAGCCCGAACAGCACCGACCAGGCCATGGCTTCGGCGCCGGCCCCGTGCCGCAGGATGAGGCTGACGACGCCGAGCGCCACCCACCAGCCCATGATCATGAGGTTGGCGAAGAACAGCACCACGACCGGGCCCAAGCCGAACAGGTTGAAGGCGTAGAGCACGAAGGCGAGCAGGACCGCGGGCAGCACGCCGGTCAGCATGCGGAGCATGGAGATGGCCAGCAACGCGGTGACCATCTCCCACGGACGGATCGGGCTGACGAACAGATGGCCGAGGTTGCGCGACCACAGTTCTTCCAGGAAACTGATGGCCACGCCCATCTGGCTGCGCAGCGCCACTTCCCAGAGCAGCACACCACCGAGCAGCGCGCCGGCGACGACGAGGGCGCTGCCGCCGCGGCCGGCGATGAAGCTCGTGGTGAAACCCCAGATCAGCATTTGCAGGACGGGCCAGTAGATCAGCTCCACCACGCGCGGCCAGGAGCGACGGTAGAGCGCCAGGTGCCGATACATCAGGCCCCAGATACGGCGCGGGCTACCGTTCATGCGGCCACGCCCCGGTCGCGGGCGATGTCGAGGAACACCTGCTCCAGATCATCGCGGCCGTAACGCCCGAGCAGGTCGGCCGGCGAGCCGCGATCCACCACGCGGCCCTGCTTGAGCATCAATACGTCGTCGCACAGGCGCTCCACTTCGGCCATGTTGTGCGATGCCAGCAGCACGGTGCAGCCGGTTTCGGCACGGTAGGCTTCCAGCGCGCTGCGGACGGTGTCGCCGGTATCCGGATCGAGGCTGGCGGTGGGTTCGTCGAGCAGCAGCACGTCGGGGCGATTGATCAGCGCCTTGGCCAGCGTGACGCGAGTCTTCTGCCCGGCTGACAGGTTGCCGGCGGGACGATCGATGAAGGCGCCGAGGTCGAGCGTGTCGGACAGGGCACGGATGCGGGCTTCGAGGCCGCGCACGCCATAGAGGTGGCCATAGACGCGGAGGTTCTCGGCGACGCTGAGGCGCGACGGCAGGGCGATGTAGGGCGAGGAGAAGTTCATCCGCGCCAGGGCGCCGAAGCGGTCCGTGGCCATGTCGTGGCCCAGGATGCGGATCGACCCGGCGCTCGGGATCAGCAGCCCGAGCAGCATGGCGATGGTGGTGGTCTTGCCAGCCCCGTTGCCGCCGAGCAGGCCGAGCGTGGCGCCGGACGGTACGGAGAAGCCGATGCCATCCACGGCGAGCACGTCGCCGTAGCTCTTGGTGAGTGACGTGACCTCGATGGCAGGCAAGGTCAGGCCGGGACGCCCTTGCTGGTCGAGTATTCGAAGTGCAGCGCCGTATCGGGATAGACGATCGGGTGAATGGCATGGGCGGCGACGGCGCCTTCGCTGAAGCCTTGCAGGATCAGCTTCAGCTTGCCGGTATAGGTCGCGACGTCACCAACGGCGAACACGCCGGGGGTGGTGGTCTGGCAGGTGGCCGGGTCGATGCGGATGTGGCTGTGTTCGATGCCGAGGCCCCAGCCAGCAATCGGGCCGAGATCCATCGAGAGGCCGAAAAAGGCGAGCAGGTGATCGGCCTCCAGCATACGGGTCTCGCCGGCGAGGTCCTTGACCCCCACGGCTTCGAGCTTGCCGTCGGTGCCATGCAGCGTGTCGAGCTGGTAGGGAATGACGAGTTCGACTTCCCCCGCAGCGGCGGCGGCCTCGAGTTGGGCGGCGGTCTCGGGTGCGGCGCGGAACTTGGGGCGGCGATGGACGACCATGATCTTGGCCGCGACGTCGCGCAGCGACAGCGCCCAGTCGACGGCGGAGTCGCCACCGCCGGCGATGACGACGCGGGCGCCGCGGAAATCCTCGCGGCGGCGAACCAGGTACTGCACGCCGCCGGTGGCCTCGAATGCCTCGATGCCGGCGATCGGCGGGCGGTTGGGGCCGAACGCGCCAGCGCCGGCCGCCAGCACCACGGCCTTGCAGCGGACCTCGTCGCCCTGGTTGGTCACCAGCACGAAATTGCCGATCCCGCCGCTGAGCGCATCGACCCGGCGGCCCAGCAGGCGCGGAATGTCGAACGGGGCGATCTGCTGTTCGAGGTTGCTGATCAGGTGCCCGGCGGCGATGGCTGGGTGAGCCGGGATGTCGTAGATCGGCTTCTCGGGATACAGCGCCGTGCATTGGCCGCCGATCTCGGCAAGGGTGTCGATCAGGACGCTGTCGAGTTTCAGCATGCCGCATTCGAAGGCGGCGAACAGGCCCACCGGGCCGGCCCCGATGATGGCCACGTCGGTCTGGATCGTCTTACTCATACGGCTCGTCCTACCCGCTCCCGCATCTCGCGGCTATATGACGCACATGGCGGTTACGCTCCCTTTGCCAACACTCGACGATACGGTGGCGCTTGGGCGACGGCTGGCGGTCGGGCTGCGCGCGGGGGATGCGCTGCTGCTGGAAGGGCCGCTCGGCGCGGGCAAGAGCGCGCTGGCGCGGGCAATCCTGCGCGCGCTGCTCGATGACCCCGCGCTGGTGGTGCCAAGCCCGACCTTCACGCTGGTGCAGACCTATGACGCGCCCGACTTTGCGGTGGCGCATTTCGATCTCTGGCGACTCGACGGACCCGGCGCCCTGACCGAGCTGGGCTGGGACGAGGCGCGCGACGGCGTGGTGATCGTGGAATGGCCGGACCGGCTGGGCGACCAGCGGCCGGAGAATGCGCAGGTGATCGCGCTAGACTATGGGCCGGGAGATAGTCGAGTGGCGGTGATGTGGTGATGAACATCCGTTCGATCGCGCCAGGACGGCCATTCCTGGACGTGCTGGCGCAGTGGTGGATCGCCGAGACGCCGGGCAAGGACCCGCTGGCAGTCGCCGACGGCCTGATCCTGCTGCCGACCCGGCGAGCGGCCCGATCGCTGGGCGAGGCATTCCTGCGCGTGACGGCGGGGACACCGCTGCTGCTGCCGCGCATCCTGGCGATCGGGGCGCTCGACGAGGCGCCGTTGACGCTGGCGGGTGCGCTGGACCTGCCGCCGGCGGTTGACCCGATCAAGCGCCTGGCGGTGCTGACGCGGTTGATCCTGGCGTTGGGCGGTCGGGACGGCGCGCCGATCCACGCCGATGGCGCGTGGCGACTGGCCGGCGAACTGGCCGACCTGCTGGACGAGGCACATCGGACGGGGGTGTCGTTGCCGGACATGCTGCCCGACGCGGCCGAGGCCGGCTATGCCGAGCATTGGCAGCAGACCATCCGCTTCCTGGCGCTGGTTACCGAGCATTGGCCGGCCTGGCTGGCCGATAACAACATGATGGACACGGCGGAGCGGGCGTTGCGGCTGCTGGAATGCCAGGCGGCGACGTGGGAGGCGACGCCACCGCCGGGTCGGGTGGTGGTGGCCGGCAACTCGGCGGGCATCCCGGCAATCGCGGCGCTGATGCGGGTGGTGGCGCGGTTGGAGCGCGGAACGGTGATCCTGCCCGGGCTGGATCACGCCATGCCGGAGGAGATCTGGCAGGGGCTGGATGACGGGCATCCGCAGGCCGGGCTGCGGCATCTGCTGTCGGAGATGACGGCGACGCGGGGCGACGTGACGCCGATCGCGATCAGCGCGCCGAAGGGGCGGCGCAAGCCGGTCGTGCCGACGCCGCCGAGCGAGGGGGAGAGACGGGCGCCGACGATCGCGCAGGCGATGTTGCCGGCAGCCGCGCTGCATCTTTGGCGCGATCCGTTCGACACCTACACGCATGGCCTGCGGCTGCTGGAGCCGGCGGATCAGCAGGAGGAGGCAGTGGCCATCGCGCTGGCGCTGCGGCAGGCGCTGGAGCAGCCGCGGGCGCGGGCGGCGCTGGTCACGCCGGATCGGCAATTGGCACTGCGAGTGGCGGCCGAATTGTCGCGTTACGGCGTCATCGTCGACGACAGCGCCGGCGAGCCGTTGGCCGACACGCCGCCGGGAACGTTCATACGACTGCTGGCGCGGGCGGTGGCGGACGGGTTGAGCCCGATTGCGCTGCTGTCCGTGTTGAAGCACCCGTTTGCGGCGTTCGGGCTGCCAGCGGCGCAATGCCGGGCCGTGGCGCGGCGGTTGGAGCGCGCGTGTCTGCGCGGCCCGGCGCCGCCACCGGGACCGGCCGGGTTGCGGGCGGTGCTGGCGGTGGCGCGGCAGCCGCCGCCGGCGGAGGTGTTCGAGTTGGTGGACCGGCTGGAAGCACGGCTGGCGCCTTTGCTGGCGCTGGCTGCCGCGGCCGATGCGCCGCCGGCGGTGGCGTTGGCGGCGTTGCTGGAAGCGGCCGAAGCGGCGGCGGAAACGGATGAGGAATCCGGCGCGGAGCGGCTTTGGGCGCTGGAGGAGGGCGAGGCGCTGGCGACCCATCTGGCGGCGCTGTCGGATGCGCTGCCGGCGCTGCCGCCGCAGCGGCTGGCGACGCTGCCGGGGCTGCTCGATGCGGCTATGGAGGGCGCGGTGGTGCGCAGCCGGCGGGCGCTGCGGGGGCGCAACGGGACCGAGCATCCCCGCATCGCGATCCTGGGCTTGCTGGAAGCGCGGTTGCAATCGTTCGAGCTGGTGGTGCTGGGCGGGCTCGCTGAGACGGTGTGGCCGGCGGCAACCGATCCGGGGCCATGGATGAGCCGGCCGATGCGCCGCGCGATGGGGCTAACCTCGCCGGAGGAGCGGATCGGGCTAATGGCGCACGATTTCGCCATGCTGTCCTGCGCGGCGCCGTCGGTGGTGATGTCGTGTCCGCTGCGGCGCGACGGCGCACCCGCGGTGCCGGCGCGCTGGCTGGTGCGGCTCAGGACGTTTCTGCACGGTGGTAACCGCACGCTGGCCCTGCACCCGGCTGCCCACTGGGCGACGCAGCTTGACCTGCCGGACGGCGCGCCGGTGCCGGTGCTCCCGCCGACGCCGCGGCCGCCGGTCGCCTTGCGCCCGCGCCGCCTGAGTGTGACGGAGATCGGCACCTGGTTGCGCGACCCGTACGCGATCTTCGCCAAGCACATCCTGTCACTGAGGGCGCTCGACCCGATCGAACAGAATGCGGACGCGGCAGATTACGGCACGGTCGTCCACGACGCGGTGGAGATGTTCATCGCCGCACTGCCGGAGCGGTATCCGCGCGACGCCGGGCTGCGACTGCAGGCGGAGATGGATCGCGCGCTGAACGCCCGGCCGTTGCGCCCGGCGCTGGCGGCTTGGTGGCGGCCACGGCTGCACCGGATCGCGGATTTCGTCGCCTATATCGAGGGCGAGCGACGGCGCGTGCGGATGCCGGACGAGGTGGTGACGGAGCGGAAAGCCGAATGGGTGATCCCCGACCGCAACTTCACGCTGAGCGGCGTTGCCGACCGGATCGAGCGCTTCCCAGACGGGCAGATCGCCATCCTGGACTACAAGACCGGCACGGTGCCGACGCAGAAATCGGTGTCGCGCGGCTTCGACAGCCAGTTGCTGCTGGAGGCGGCGATGGTGGAAAACGGCGCGTTCGGGCCCGGCCTCGTCGGTGAGACGAGCGAGCTCGCCTACTGGCGGCTGACCGGCGGGCAGCCGGCGGGCGAGATCACGCCGTTGTTCAAGCGCAACCAGGAGCTGATCGCGCAGGAGATCGCCGCGACGGTGGAGAAGCTCGAACGCCTGATCGAGGATTTCGACCGCGAGACGACGGCGTATCTGTCCGAACCGCATCCGGACGCCAAGCCGCGCTTCTCCGACTACGCGCAGCTGGCGCGGGTGGCCGAATGGTCGGTGCAGGAGGACGAGGGTTGAGCCCGTTCCAGGGCGCCCGCCAGCGCGCCATCGACGAGCAGTTGCGGGCGTCGGACCCGGCGGTGTCGGCGTTCGTGGAAGCGTCGGCCGGGTCGGGCAAGACCAAGCTGCTGATCGACCGGATGCTGCGGCTGATGCTGGCCGGCGCCGACCCGGCGAAAATCCAGTGCCTCACCTTCACCAAGGCCGCCGCGGCGGAGATGGCCAACCGGCTGCAGGAGCGGTTGGGGGAGTGGGCGGTGGCCGATGACGGGAGGCTCGAGGCGGATTTGGCCGCGCTGCGGGTGCCGGTCGGGACCGAGACGGTGGCGCAGGCGCGGGCATTGTTCGCGCGGGTGCTGGACCTGCCGGGCGGGATGCGGATCGGCACCATTCACGCGTTCTGCCAGTCGCTGCTGCGGCGGTTCCCGCTGGAAGCCAACATCACGCCGCATTTCGCCCTGGTGGAAGACGCCGATGCGCGGCTGACGATGGAGCGGGCACGCGAAAAGGTGCTGATGGCGGCGCCGGCGGACGCGATCGACCTGATCGCCGGGCACGCCAAGGCCGAGCAGTTCGGCTTGCTGGTGACCAAGCTGGACGGGCAGCGCACGCGCATGGCGCCGCTGCTCGACATGCCGGAGCCGGCGCTGGCCGCAGCGATCCGCGGGGCCGCCGGGTCGACGGCCGAGTCCGAGGCGGCGCTGCTGCGGGCTGCCGTGGAATGGCCGCAGGAGCCGGCCGTGCTCGATGCGCTGCGCATCTCCGACGACGGCGGAACGCCTGCGGCGAAAGCGCTTCTGGAGCCGCTGCTCGACTGGTTGGCGCTCGACCCGGCCGCGCGTGCCGCCGACTGGGCGTCATGGGTCGGCGGCTGGCTCACCGGCACCGGCACGCCGCGCAAGCCCGGCTTCCTGGCTGGCGCGGCGCTGGCTAAGAAGCATCCGGGGCTCCACGACACGCTGATCGCCGAACAGCACCGCATCCTGGCGATCGAACCGCAACGCGCGGCCGCACGCTGCGCGGACGCAACGGTTGCGCTGATGCAGCTGGCACGCCCGATCCTGCGCGCCTATGGCGAGCGCAAGCGCGAGCTGGACCAGCTCGACTACGGCGACCTGATCGCCCGCACCCAGGCGCTGCTGGAGAATCCCGGCGCCGAATGGGTGCTCTACAAGCTCGATGGTGGCATCGATCACCTGCTGCTCGACGAGGTGCAGGACACCGCGCCGGAGCAGTGGCACATCGCGCACCGGCTGACGGACGAGTTCTTCGCCGGCATGGGCGCGCGACCCCATCTTTCTTCGGGCGAGGAAGCGCCCGACCGGACGTTCTTCGCCGTCGGCGACCCCAAGCAGAGCATCTACTCGTTCCAGGGTGCTGACCGCGACGAGTTCAGCCGCTCCCGCACCAAGCTGGCCGAGCGGGTCGGCGGGTCCGGCCAGCGATGGGAGGCGGTGACGCTGGACGTGTCGTTCCGCTCGACCGCGCCGGTGCTGGCGCTGGTGGATGCGGTGTTCGCCGACCCGGTGGCGGCCAAGGGCGTGGTGGACAGCGAGCTCAAGCATTTCGCCGATCGCGCCGGCCATGCCGGCCGGGTCGAGCTGTGGCCGCTGGCGCCGGTGGAGGTCGCGGGCCAGGTCGAGCCGTGGACCATCCCGCCGACCAACATGGGGCTGGCCTCGGCGCCGCAGCGCTTGGCCGACGGCATCGCGGGGTGGATTGCGGGAGCACTGGAGCGGCGCGAAATGCTGCCAAGCCAGGACCGGCCGATCGGGGCGGGCGACGTGCTGATCTTGGTGCGGCGGCGAACGGATTTCGCCCGCAGCGTGGTGCGCGCGCTGAAGGCGCGGGGCGTGCCGGTGGCTGGGCTGGACCGCCTGGTGCTGACTGAGCAAGCGGCGGTGCAGGACGTGTTAGCCGCCTGCGACGCGATCCTGCTGCCGCGGGACAACCTGGCCGTGGGGTGCGTGTTGACGAGCCCGCTCGGCTTCCTGACCCAGGACAGCCTGCTCGACCTGGCGGCGGGGCGGACCGGCACGCTGTGGGGCGCGCTGCAGGACCGCGCCGGCGAGCGCGAGGAATGGGGCGCGGCCCATCGTTTCCTGGCGGCGCTGTCGGGTCGCGCCGACCATGTGACGCCGCATGCGCTGCTGGCCGAGATGCTGGGCCCGCTCGGCGGGCGGGCCCGGTTGCTGGCGCGGCTGGGGGCCGAGGCGGCGGAACCGCTGGACGAGCTGGTCGGCGCGGCACTCGACTACACGCGGTCGCATCCGCCGTCCTTGCAGGGCTTCGTGCACTGGCTGCGGCGCTCGGGGGCGACCATTAAGCGTGAGGCCGGAGCGGCGGGCGGCGCGGTGCGGGTGATGACGGTGCATGGTGCCAAGGGGCTGCAGGCGCCGATCGTGATCCTGCCCGACACCTCGGCGCTGCCGCCGGACGACGAGCCGTTCGTCTGGGCGCCCGATCCTGACTCGGAACTGTGCATGCCGCTGTGGTCGCCGCAGCGGAACAAAGGCGGGCCGCGCTGGCGGGAGCTGCGCGACGGCGACACCGAGCGGCGAATGGAGGAGTACAACCGGCTGCTCTACGTGGCGATGACGCGCGCGGAGGATCGGCTGATCGTCTGCGGCTGGGACACGCGCAGCGGGTTGAAGGACCAGACCTGGTATCGCCTGATCGAGCGCGGGTTCACGGCCCTCGGCGCCGAGCTGGACATGGACGCCACCCTACCGTGGACGTCGGAGCCCGGCGTGCTGGCCGTCGCGTCGGAGCAGGTGTCGGCGCCCAAGGGGAGCGCGGCGACGGTGGGCGCGGCGGCGGCGGCGTTGCCGCGATGGGCCGGGTCGCCGGGCAACTGGAAGCCGGATGCGCCGCCACCGGAGCCGGTGCTGTCCAGCCCGTTGGCACCGAGCCGTCCGGGCGACATCGCCTTCGGGCCAGTGCCGCAGATCGCCTCGCCACGGCTGGCCAGCGGCAGGCAGGATGCGTTCCGGCGCGGAACCTTGGTACATGCGCTGCTGCAGCATCTGCCGGCGCTGCCGGAGCAGGATTGGGAGGCGGCGGCCAACGTGTTCCTGGCCCGACATCCACTTGAGGCCGACGAGGCGTCGACCATGCAGGCGCAAACCCTTGCCGTGCTGCGCGACCCGGCGCTCGCCCCGCTCTTTGCGCCGGGCAGCCGGGCCGAGCAGCCGATGACCGGCCTGGTCGGTTCGACGATCATCACCGGCACGGTGGACCGGATGGCGGTGCTGCCGGACCGGGTGCTGCTGGTGGACTACAAGACCGGGCGCGACGCGCCAGCGGACGTGGCAAAGACGCCGGTGCTGTACCTGCGCCAATTGGCGGCGTATCGGGCGGTGCTGCGAGGGATCTATCCGGGGCGGGCGATCGAGTGCGCGCTGGTGTGGACGGCGGGGCCGGTGATCACGCCGCTCCCCTCCGCCCTGCTCGACGCGCATGCGCCGGGTGCTTGATCGAGTCCGTCCGGCGATCCACTTAACATCTCTGCAACCAGGAGGCCGACATGGGCCAAAACACGATCGCGGTGGACGACGCTAGTTTCAAGGCTCAGGTGCTCGACTCCAAGGAGCCGGTGCTGGTCGATTTCTGGGCCGAGTGGTGCGGTCCCTGCAAGATGATCGCCCCAGCACTGGAAGAGATTGCCGCCGAATACGCCGGTAAGGTCACGGTGGCGAAGGTCAACATCGACGACAACCCGATGTCGCCGAGCACCTATGGCGTGCGTGGGATCCCGACCATGATCCTGTTCAAGGACGGCAAGCCGGTGGCGACCAAGGTCGGCGCGGCACCGAAGAGCGAGCTGAAGAACTGGGTCGCCAACTCGATCTGAGCGGCGTCAGAGGCCCTGTAATCCGGCGGGGGACGCGTCTGCGTCCTCATGCCCGGATTCGAGCCGGTCGGGCATCGTGGGTCGGAATACGCTGATCCCCGGCACCCGCACACGGCCAGTGAGCAATCGGCCCGTGTAATGGGCCGCGCGCTTGGCAAGATGCTCGACTGGAACGAGTAGCCGGCCGGCGACGAGTGCCAGGACGATGACGCCGGGCACCACGATCGCGGCGATCTGGCCGATGGTGAATTCCTGCTGATCCAGCATCGTGATGGCCCAGGCGCCAGGGCCGAAGATGATGTAGCCGTGAACCAGGTAAAGCGGGAAGGAAACCCGGCCCAGCCATTTCGACGGGCGTGAGTGGAGGCCCTTTTGCAGCCATGGACTGACCAGAACGGCAGCAAGAAGCGCCAGGGCTGGAATATTCTGGTAGCTGGTCTGATACTCCGCCCGTACCAACGTCGATGACGTCCAGGCAAATGCGAGCAGCATCAGCCCGATCAGGTTGCCGACGATCGGTGAGGTCGCCAGCGAGGGTTTCCGCCTGGTCCACGCTACGTTCGCTTCCGCGAGCAGGGCACCGCCGAAAATAGGCCATAGAGCGGAGAGATATACGTGGTGATGGTGCACATCGCGACGAGGGCGAAGCGCCTGGGTGCCTTGGCGTCGCCAAACAGGGCCAAGGTCGCGAACAGCATGTAGCTGCCGCAAAACTCGTATGCCATCGTCCAGGTAAACCAATTATATTGCATGGGCGCACGCCAGCCGGTGAATACCTGGAAAATCCAGAACTTCATGAACGACACGAAGCCCGGTGCGGCCTCGAAGGTCATCCCGTGCGACAGCCAGTCCGATCCGACGATCGCGCCCGCTTGCCGGGTTGGGAACAGATCGTTCACTGCCATGATGTAGCCGATGAAGGAGATCAGGCCGACCGGCAGGGCGAGCCTGACATACCGGCCGGCTGCCATACGCTGGAGACTTCCGCGATCCTGCGTCGCGATATAGCGGCGCGACAGAACGAAGCCCGATAGCGCGAAGAACACGCCCACGGCGAGCCGGCCATCGTTCAACAGACCGAGATAGGTCGTCCGCAGCGCGGGAAGCGACGGCCCGAAACTCTCCACGCTCGCATGGAATACGACGACGGAGAGCGCCGCCCACCCTCGCATTCCATCAAGGTAGTCGAACCGCGTTCTTTCGTCAGTCATACGTTACAACAGCAGTATTAAACTCTTCGAGCAATGATATTTCGTTAGGTCGTAACGCTTTTCGCTCAGGCGGCGCGGGCCAGCAGTTTGCGTTTGATGACGGCTTCGGCGATCTGGACGGCATTGAGGGCCGCACCCTTGCGGAGGTTGTCCGCGACGCACCAGAACTGGATGCCGTTCGGCACTGATGGGTCTAGGCGGATGCGGCTGACGTAAACCGCGTCTTCGCCGACGCAATCGATCGGGGTGGTGTAGCCGGCATCCTCGCGCTGGTCCTGCACCACCACGCCGGGGGCCTCGCGCAAGGCGGCGCGAGCGTCGGCGACCGTGATCGGTTGGGCGAACTCGACCGTGATGGCTTCGGCATGGCCGATGAACACCGGAACGCGGACGCAGGTGGCGGCGACCTTGATGGCGGGGTCGAGGATCTTCTGGGTCTCGACGACCATCTTCCACTCTTCCTTGGTGGAGCCGTCATCCATGAAGGCGTCGATGTGCGGAATGACGTTGAAGGCGATGGTTTTTGGGAATTCCTGCGGCGTCATCGGGTCGTTGACGTGCAGCGCCCGCGACTGGGACCACAACTCGTCCATGCCTTCCTTGCCGGCGCCGGACACGGATTGATAGGTCGAGACCACCACGCGCTTGACGCCGAAGCGGTCGTGCAACGGCTTGAGCGCGACCACCATCTGGATCGTCGAGCAGTTCGGGTTGGCGATGATGCCCCGCTTGATATCGTTCAGCGCCTCCGGGTTGACCTCCGGCACCACCAGCGGGACGTCGGGGTCCATGCGGAACTGGCTGGTGTTGTCGATCACCAGGGCGCCGGCCTTGGCGGCGCGGGGCGCGTGGATGGCGGAGATCGCCGCGCCGGGGCTGAACAGCGCGATGTCCGTGCCGGCGAAGTCAAACTTGTCGAGGCTCTGCACCTTGAGGATCTGCTTCTCGCCGAAGCTCACCTGCTGGCCGACCGAGCGCGCCGACGCGAGCGCCACGATCTCCTTGACCGGGAAGCGCCGCTCGTCGAGCGTCTTGATGATTTCGCGCCCGACCGCGCCGGTCGCCCCGACTACCGCTATTTTGTACATGCCAGCCTCAATGTCCGCCGAGATACGCTGCTACCACGCCGGGATCGTCCGCGACGACCGATGCGGCGCCGGACAGCACGACCCGGCCGGTTTCCAATACATAGGCATCGTCGGCGATTTCCAGCGCCGCGGAGGCGTTCTGCTCGACCAGTAGGATCGTGGTGCCCTCGCGCTTGAGGCTCGCAACGATGCCGAAGATTTCTTCGACGAAGAGCGGCGCCAGCCCCATGCTGGGCTCGTCCAGCAATAGCAGGCGCGGAGCGCCCATCAGCGCACGGCCGATCGCCAGCATCTGTTGCTCGCCGCCCGACAGCGAGCCGGCGAGCTGTTCGAGCCGTTCAGCCAGGCGCGGAAACCGGGTCAGCACACGCTCCTGCCGCCGTGCGATCTCGGCGCGGTCCGGCACGAGGTAGGCACCGAGCGCCAAGTTCTCGGCGACCGTCAACTCGGCAAAGCACTGGCGACCTTCCGGCACCTGCAGCAGTCCGGCGGCGGCAATACGGTGCGCGGGGCGTCCGGCGATGTCGGCGCCGTCGAAGCGGATGCGGCCGGAGCGGGGTTTCAGCAGGCCGGAGATGGCCCGCATAATGGTGGTCTTGCCGGCGCCGTTGGCCCCGATCAGCGCAACGATTTCGCCGGGCGAGACGGTCAGGCTGACGCCGCGGACCGCTTCGGTGCGGCCGTACGACACCATCAGGTCGGTGATCTCCAGCTGGCTCATCAGGCGCCCCGGATGCCGGCGCGCATACCGCCGGCGGCCACGGAGGCGGCCAGTCGGGCGGCGACCTTGGGGCCGAGATAGGCCTCGATCACGCCCTGGTCCTGCCGCGCCGCCTGAGCGGGGCCGTCGAAGATCAGGCGGCCGAAGTTCAACACGGTGACGGTGTCGCAGAGGCCCATGACGAAACCCATGTCGTGCTCCACCAGCAACACGGTCATCGACGTGCTGCGCAGGCGCTGGATCAGGGTGGCGAGCGCTTCGGTCTCGGCCGGGTTCATGCCGGCGGCGGGCTCGTCGAGTAGCAGAAGCGCCGGGTCAGGAGCGATGGCGCGGGCGATCTCCAGCCGGCGCTGGTCGCCGTAGGAGAGGCCGCCGGCGCGCAGGTCGGCCTTGTCGGCCAGGCCCACGGTGTCGAGCGCAGTGCGGGCGCGATCGACAGCGCGCTTCTCCTCGGCGCGGAAGCCCGGCGTGCGAAACAGGACGGAGGCGATGCCGGCCGACAGTCGCGTGTGCGACCCGGTGAGCACGTTCTCGAGCGCGGTCATGGCGCCGAACACCCGAATATTCTGGAAGGTGCGTCCCATGCCGAGCGCGGCCCGCTGCTCGGGGCGCAGCGCCGTCATCTCGTGCTCGCCGAGCCAAAGGCGGCCGGCGCTGGGCAGCACGAGGCCGGAGATGAGGTTGAACAATGTGGTCTTGCCGGCGCCGTTGGGGCCGATCACGGCGTGGAGCCCGCCGGGAGCGACGTCGAGCGTGACCCCGTCGACGGCGACCAGGCCGGCGAAGCGCCGGGTCAACGCCTCGATGCGCAGGAGGCTCATGCGGCTCGACGCTTCATGCGGATGGCAAGCAGGCCGTTGGGCAGGAACAGCACGGCGGCGACAATGATGAGGCCGTTGATCACGAGGCGGAAATCGCTGACCCCGCGCAGCAATTCCGGCAACAGGGTCAGCACCCAGGCGCCAAGGACGGGAGCGAGCGGCGTACCGATACCGCCGAGCAAGGCATAGGACAGGATCGTGACCGCGGGTTCGAAGCCATATTCGTTGGGGCCGATGAAGCTGCTGACATGGGCGGACAGGCAGCCGGCGACCCCGGCGAGCGCGGCCGAGGCGACCAGCACGCCGAGTTTGTAGCGGGCGACCGGAACACCCATGACGGCGGCGGCGGTCTCGTCCTCGCGGATGGCCTCCATCGCGCGGCCGATGCGGCTGCGGCCGACCAGCCACAGGGCGACGATGGCCAGCAGAAGGATGCCATAGATCATCCAGGTCTCGGCCCGCTCCGGGATGCCGGAAAGGCCGAGGGCGCCGCCGAAATAATCGACGTTGAGGTAGACCGCCCGCAGCACCTCGCCGAGGCCGATGGTGGCGATGGCGAGATAAACACCGGACAGCCGCAGCGTGGGGCCGCCGACCGCCAGCGCGAACAGCACTGGCGTCACGATCGATAGCGGCAACACCAGCAGGAACGGCAGCCCCAGTTTCAGCGTCATCAGCGCCGAGGAGTAGGCGCCGAGCCCCATAAATGCGGCCTGGCCGAGCGAAAGCTGCCCGGCAGCGAGCACGACGTACATCGATAAAGCGAGCAGGCCGTTGACGCCGAGCGCATAGACCAAGTTCTGGTAGGTCCAGAGCAGGTCGTCCAACCAAGGCGGCATCAGGCGCGCCTGACCACGGCGCGGCCGAACAGGCCGGAAGGCCGGGTCCACAGCACGGCTACCAGGATGAGGAAGGCGACAGCTTCCTTCAGGCTGGAATCGACATAGGCCGCGGTCATCACCTCGATGATCCCCAGCAGCAACCCGGCCAGCAACGCGCCGCGGATGTCGCCGAGGCCGCCGACGATGACGACGACGAAGCCGCGCAACATCATGGTCTCGCCCATGTAGGGCTGGATGGCGTTGAAGTTCAGCCCGATCAGCACGCCGCCGGCGCCCGCCAGCGCGCCGGACAGGAAGGATACAATGGCGGCGGCACGGCCGGTGTTGATCCCCATCAGTTGGGCAGCGTCGGGCTTCTCCGCCATGGCACGGATCGCTAGGCCGAGCCGGGTGCCGCGCAGCAGCACAATCAGCCCGGTGACCAGGACCGCGGTGGCGCCCAGGATAAGCAGCTGCGCCGCGGTGATACGGATGTCGCCGAGCTGAAAGGCCTGGTCCGAAATGATCCCCGGCGGCAGGCGCCGAATGTCCGGCCCGAGCCAGGCGGTCAGCCCGGCATAAAGCGCCAGGACGCCACCCAGGGTGACCATCAACGAGGAGAGTTCAGGCGCGCCGATGCGGCGAAGGCGGCTAAGCAGCAGCCAGTCGAACACCACGGCGATGGCCCCGGCCGCAAGCGCGGCGGCAGGGAGGGCGGTCCAGATCGAGGCGCCGAGACTTTTGGTGAGCCATAGCGCGATGAGCGCCCCGGCCGAGAAATAGAAGCCGTACGTGAGATTGATCACCCGCAACACGCCGAACATCAGCGTAAAGCCGAGGGCGAAGAGAGCGTAGGTGGCGCCAAGCAGGACGCCATTGACGAACTGCTGGGCGAACATCGACGGCGCTATACGAGCTTAGCCGATGTCCGTCCAGCCGATCCGGTAAGCCGAGCTAGTCGGCGGCGAGCTTATCTTGCGTCTTGGTGTCGAAATCCGACGCATCATGACGCTCGTGCAGCTGGGTCGCCTTGTCGCCGTTGATGCGGTTGACCATGCGGCCACGCTGGACGGCGGGGCGCTGCCAAATCGTCTCGGTCCAGCGCTGCAGGTTCTTGTACTCGTGCACGGAGAGGAACTTGGCCGCCTCGCCGTAGAGCCAGCCCTTGGCCAAGCCGCCGTACCAGGGCCAGACCGCGATGTCGGCGATGGTGTATTCGCTGCCGCCGAGGAACTCGCTTTCGCCCAGCCGGCGGTCGAGTACGTCGAGCTGGCGCTTGGCCTCCATAGCGAAGCGGTTGATCGCGTATTCGTTCTTGGTGTCGGCATAAGCGTAGAAATGGCCAAAGCCGCCGCCCAGATAGGGCGCGCTGCCCATCTGCCAGAACAGCCAGGACAGGCACTCCGCGCGCGCCGCCGGCTCGGTCGACAGCAGGGCGCCAAACTTCTCGGCCAGATGCATCAGGATGGCGCCGCTCTCGAACACGCGGATCGGCGTGGCGCCGCTGCGGTCCATCAGCGCGGGGATCTTGGAGTTCGGGTTGACGTCCACGAAGCCGCTGCCGAATTGATCGCCGTCGCCGATCTTGATCAGCCAGGCGTCGTATTCGGCGCTCGCATGTCCGAGTGCGAGCAGCTCCTCGAGCATGATCGTCACCTTCTGGCCATTCGGAGTGGCCAGCGAATAGAGCTGCATCGGGTGCTTGCCGACCGGCAGCTCCTTGTCGTGGGTCGCGCCGGCGACCGGTCGATTGGTGCTGGCGAACTTGCTGCCGCCGGCGCCCTTGTCCCAGGTCCAGATCTCGGGCGGCGTGTAATCGGCTGAACTCATGTCGTGTTCTCCTATTTCGGCGCCACTTCGAACTTGCCACCCTGCATC
Source organism: Janthinobacterium lividum (assembly GCA_050954595.1). Classification (GTDB taxonomy): domain Bacteria; phylum Pseudomonadota; class Alphaproteobacteria; order Acetobacterales; family Acetobacteraceae; genus JAVVHH01. The sequence continues at coordinate 17,745 of JBPBQE010000543.1, forward strand.
ATCAACACGACGACGCCGGCGGTGCTGCCGGGGTCGCGGTGATCGGTGAAGGTGAACGGTCCCATGACGCCGTCGTATTTGGTCGCCAGTAGGGCGGCATGCAGCTTCTCGTTCTCGGTGCCGCCGGCTTTTTCGATGGCGGCGGCGGCAATGTGCATCGTGTCGAACGCCTGGGCGGCGAACTGGTCGGGCGGACGGTTGTACTTGGCCTGGAAGGCAGACACGAACGCCTTGTTGGCCGGGTCGTCCTTGCCGATGAACCAGGGGCTACCGACGATCAGGCCGTCGGCGGCCGGGCCGGCGATCTCGCCGAGCTTGGGCGAGTTGCTGCCGTTGCCGCCGATGAACAGCGTTTCCTTGCCGAAGCCTAGCTCGCGTGCCTTGAGCAGCACGCCGGAGACGGGCTCGACCAGGGCGGAGATGCCGACCGCGTCGGGCTTGAGCCCCTTGATCTTGGTGAGCTGGGCGCTGAAATCAGCGTCCTTGCTGCCGAAGCTCTCGATGGTGACGATGGTCAGCCCGGCCTTTTCGGCGGCGGCCTTCATGGTGTCGAAGCCCGACTTACTGAACGCGTCGTCGTTGGCATACATCAGCGCGATCGTCTTGACGCCGCGGCTCTGGGCGTAGGCCAGCGTGACCGGGATGACGTCGCTCTCGGGCAGGCTGGTGCGGAACACCCACGGCCCGATGTCGGTGATGCCAACCGCGGTGGTGGAGGTGCCGATGATCGGGATCTTGCGCTCGTTGACCACGGGGCCGACGGCGAACATCTCGTTGGACAGGGTCGGCCCGATGATCAGCCCCACCTTGTCGCGACCGATCAGCTTGCGGGCGGCGTTGATCGCCTGGTCCTTGTTGCCGGCGCTGTCCTCGACCGTCAGGTTGATGAACCGCCCGCCGAGGATGCCCTTCTTGTTGATGTCGTCCAGCGCCAGGTCGAGCCCGGCCTTGATGGCGATGCCGTAGGCGGCACTCGGGCCGGTGAGGATCTCGACGGCGCCAACCGAGAACGGACCGCCGCCTTCGGCGAACGCGCGTGGGGTCACCGCAAGAGCGGCAACGGTGGCAAGCAACAGCGTGCGGCGATTCATCTCGGTCGTTTCTCCTATTGACGCCGACGCTAGCGGAATCGGTGGGCCTTCGCCAGATTGCCCCTATGACCCGCCTATGCGTCGCCACGTGGAACATCAACTCGCTGCGCCTCCGGCACCCGCTCCTCGATAAGCTCCGCGACACGCTCGACCCGGACGTCATCTGCCTGCAGGAGACCAAGGTGCCGGACGATTTGTTCCCCGACGGCGTTCCCGGCGATCTCGGCTACCCCCACGTCGTGCGGCGCGGAATGAAGGGCTACAACGGCGTGGCGATCCTGTCGCGCCTGCCGATCGTGGCCCACGAGGACCCGCCGAACTGGTGCGAGAAGGGCGACTGCCGGCACATCGGCGCCACGGTGCAGACGCCGTCCGGCCCGCTCGACATCCACGATTTCTACGTGCCCGCCGGCGGCGACGTCCCCGACCCGGCCCTCAACACCAAATTCGCCCACAAGCTCGCCTTCATCGCCGAGGCCACCAACTGGTTCGCCGCACGGCGATGCGAGCGGACGATCCTGGTCGGCGACCTCAACATCGCGCCGCTCGAGCACGACGTCTGGAGCCACAAGCAACTGCTCGGCGTCGTCAGCCACACCCCGATCGAGGTCGAGGTGCTGAACGCCTGGCGCGAGACTACCTTCGTCGATGCGCTGCGGCATTTCGTGCCGGAGGACGAGAAGCTCTACACCTGGTGGTCGTACCGCAACCAGGATTGGCGCCGCAGCAATCGCGGCCGCCGACTTGACCATATCTGGGTCACGCCCGATCTGGTGCCCAACCTGACCCGGCACGAGGTCCTGGTCGATGCTCGCGATTGGGAGCGGACGTCGGATCACGTGCCGGTCAGCGTGGAACTGGAGTTGTGACCAACCCGGAGGCGGCATGACCAACCCGGTTGCGGACGCGCTCCTGCCGCCGGCCATCCTGGCCGTCCTCACCGCCGTTTTGCTGGCCATCGGCCACCGCCGTTGGGCAATCGCAATCCTGGCGGCCCTGGTGCTGCTCTCGGTCGAGAGCGTGCCGCACGTCCTGATATCACCGCTGCTGCGCTTCAAGGAGACGGCCGAGAAGGCTCCGCCGGGGGCGATCGTCGTTCTGGCTTCCGGCATGCCGGAGCTGCTGGACACGTCGCGCACCGTGCCCGGCATGGAGACGCTGAAGAGCCTGCGCACCGCTGCTGCCGTGCATCGGCGCACCGGGCTGCCGATCATGGTCAGCGGGACCAGCGACCCGGTCGGCGATGCGCTGGGCACCGAAGCACCGGTGGCCGATGGCATGGCGAGCAGCCTAAGCGAGGATTTCGATGCACCAGTCACCTGGCGGGAAACGACATCGACCAATGTGTGGCAGAGTGCGGTTGCCGTAGCCGGCCTGCTGCGGGGCGCGGGAATCGACGGGATCTACCTGGTCGGGCAACCCTGGGAGTTGCGGCTCCGTGTTGCGGTGTTCCGCGCTGCGGGGCTGCGGGTGACGCCAGAATCCGTGCCGTATCGTCGGCAGCGGACGCTGGACCTGACCGGGCTGATCGCTTTCACCCCGGCCTGGTTGGAAAGCGCGGTCGCGATCCGCCAATGGGCCGGGCTGGCATGTCAGGCGATGCCGCTCTGCATCGCCTGGATGCGCGGCCCGGCGGTTACACCGGGTCCCAGCTAAACACGTCGGCGCTGCGGTCGAGCGGGACGTAATTGGCCTTCAGCGCTGGGGCGCCATGGTCGGCGATGGTTTCCGGCGTCCAGCCCTCGCCGCGATGCACGCTCTTGAGCGGCCGGCTCTGGCCCATCAGCGCGATCTCGTTGTAGCGGGTGGCGAAGATCTGCCCGGTGACGTCCTTTGCGGCGTCGGAGGCGAGATAGACCGCCATCGGCGCGTTCTTGTCCGGCGTCATCTGCTGCAGCTTGGCGACGCGGGCCTGCTGCTCCGGCGTCTCGGCCGGGATCGAGCTGGTCATCCGGCTCCAGGCGAAGGGAGCGATACAGTTGGAGCGAACGCCGTAGCGCTGCATGTCCAGCGCGATGGATTTGGACAGCGCGGTGATGCCGAGCTTGGCCGCCGAGTAGTTCGCCTGGCCGAAATTGCCGATCAGGCCGGACGTGCTGGTCATGTGCACGTAGGCGCCGCCATTCTGGGTGCGGAAATGCGGGGCCGCCGCGCGGCTGACGAAGAAGGTGCCGTTGAGGTGGACGTTGATGACGTCCAGCCAGTCTTCCGGCGACATCTTGTGGAAGATGACGTCGCGCAGGATGCCGGCATTGTTGACCACGATGTCGACCCGGCCGAACGCATCCATCCCGGCCTGCACGATGCGCTGCGCCGAGGCCCAGTCGGCGACGCTGTCACGGCTGGTCATCGCCCGGCCGCCACGCTGCTCGATGATCTGCCGGGTCTGCTCGCCCGGCGTCTCGGATAGCCCTTCCCCGGTCAGCGACGCGCCGATGTCGTTGACCACCACGGCAGCGCCGGCGAGCGCCATGGCGATAGCGATTTCGCGCCCGATTCCACCACCGGCACCCGTGACGATCGCGACCTTGCCTTCGAGCATCATTCCCGCATTCCTCCGTTTCGGCGCAGTGTAGGCCGGGTCGAAACGCCTGTCGCCCGTGATGGGTCAGGGTCAGGCTGAGGGTCATGTCAGTATCGAGATCGTGATCCGGCAGCTCTGGATGAATGCTGCTCCATGTCCTAATTGTACCGCGTCGGCAATTACCCTACCTCTCCAAGGTGTAGTCTCGAAGATAAGCAGTATTCTAAGACACGAATACTTCGTGCCTTAGATAAACGCACGTCGAGGAGTATAGCAGATGCATAAATCGATATTAATCGCGCCCTGTTTGTTTTTATTAGGTGCATGCACTAGGGCCTGTTAGCACCTGAATCTATCTGTCACTTCTCGCGTTTCTCTGCCTTTGGAAGGCAGCCTGAATGCTGACGGATGGACAGTGGGCGGTG
>JBPBQE010000492.1:0-20898 GCA_050954595.1 Janthinobacterium lividum
ATATCCTCAGCCGTAGCGGTACTGGGCGAACGGCCGAGGAAGGTCGCAAAGCCGGTGACGGTCCGCAGATAGTCGTGTTGGGTCTTGGCGGAGAACCCACGCACGGTCATGTCGGCGGCGAAGCGCTCGCGAAAGGTCCCAACAGATTGGACGGGAGAGAGAATGACCATGGAAAGCTCCTCGGGTTGAAGGAGCCCTCATCGTTGGAGCCGGCCGCTGCCCACTCAATCTCAATCCATCAACGTCACGAAAAACCGGAGAACGTCACGAGCCCAAGCACCATTCCCGCGATAGCGGGTTCGTCCTTCGGCTATGGGCCGGCCGGCATAGGACAGGGTGGATCGCACGACGGCGCGACCCCGCGGCGCCCAATTGCCCGGCAGAATGGTGGCCTCCACGACGTCCACCTGCCGCTAACCTGCAACCGGCGCGTCCAACACCGCGGCGGGTCAACGCCGGCGTCGAGGAAGCGCCTGCGAGAACGGCAACGCCGGCGGCGCGCGCAGCAGCATCGAGCGCGGCGATGCCGCGGACGAAGTCACGCCCATAGACAAAATCGAGATAGTGTATCCTTGCCTCGATGGCCGCGCGGGGCAGGTAGAGCGTTCGGCCCTGATAGGGCCCGACCGCGTCGACGACCACGAACGCGCCCGTCATGACCAAGTCGCGCGCCGTGACAGTGCCGGTGTCGATGACGGCGACCGACAGCCGCGCTCGTGTCGAAGCATTCTGCCGTGCAATGAACGCCGCACAGCGTCTCCGATCTCGGCCGGCGACGATCACGTTGAACTCGGTCGTGGCCAGGATGCCGGTGACGAGCCGAGCACCGAGCACTCTGGTGCCGCCAACGACGAGTATCCGCCGGGTCACTTGGACGGTTCCTGCACGAGATGCCGTTGCAATTCCGGTGTCGGCACCAAACACAACTCCATGCGGCCGAAGAGCGCGTAACGATTGCGCGCGATCGCGTCATAAAGCCTGTTCCGGATCGAGCGCGGCACCACTCGGAGCAGCGGCGTCCAACGCCAACCCGGCAAGCGGCGCAGCACCTCGATCGCGGCGTCGGACCGGAAATATGCCCGTCCCTCGATCACCACCGCGTTGGTTTCGGGGCTGTCCGGGTCGATGCCCAAGCTTTCTGCGAGCTTGCGGCCGGTCGGACCTTGGACCGCCGCGAACCGGAAGCGAGCGTGAGGGTCGCGCTCGGCGACGAAGCGGAACCATTGCGAGCACAAGACGCAGGCTCCATCGAACAGGATCGTATCGGTCGCAAGATCCAGATGTGGGCTGGACTGCCAAATTTTCTCATCGAACATCACGATGACCTCCAACGATTGGACGCGCCGGGGCGGGCTTGGCGAGCCAGTTCACGAAACTGATGAGGGCGACCGTGGGAAGGCCGATCAGCAGCGCCGCCAGCATCATGTTGACCAGAACACCGACTACAAGTGTCGTCGCCGCGGTGAAGATCAGGTTCCAATCGATCCACCCTATGCGCGTGGCCATCGTCGTGAGGACGATGGCTGCGAACGCAAAGTAAGCGCGTCCAGCGAGTGGCATGGTTCACTCCGACGCCGGGACCTGGGACGCGATCTCCTCGACCCGGCGGCGGGCCAAGGCCTGGCTCGGCGCACTGAGCATCACTGCAGCACCCATCACCAGAAAGGCACCGATGACACCGAAGGAGACCAGATAGATTGTCCTCCGCACGAAATCGGCAAGGTTGGTCGCGCCGCCCGCGGCAGTGAACACCAGAAACAACGGCCCCATCACCAGCAGCACGAGGGTGAAAGTCGTCCAGAACCGGGCGGTGACCTCGGTACCGCAGACCAACTGCAACACGCCATGGAGCGGCCGGCGGATTACCAGAGCGACGATGGTCGTCAACCCCAGCGTTAACGCGGCGGCGATGACGAGTTGAAGCCAATCGACGGCGAGCGTGTCGATCGCATGAGGAGGGAGGGTGTTCATCACGGTGTGTATCTCCTTGCCTTGAGTGGCAATGGGATCACCGCAGGGATCGTGCCACGTTTCACGTTTGCGGTAAGTGTAAGTAAATGCTTACGAATTCCGCTCTCTAGCCTCTGATAGTGCTAACGTGGGATACAAATATCAGTAGCAAGTGTTAACAAAGTTGGCAGGCTCTCGAGGGACCAACTTAATCTGCAACCGGCGAATTCAGTTCCATCGCTGTTGGTTGTTCAGGAAAGCGCCACAGCGCTGTTTAGCGCCCGGCTTCACCAGCGGCACTTGCTGGCAGTGAACACCAGCCAGGCGGTTTCCTGTACGGCTGCGTTAGCCGTCAAACGCGAGAATAACCCAGCGAGTCGGTGGCGTGCCTAGGTCTTTCGCGGCTCATACACGTTTGTTCCAGCCAAAATGGTCGGAGCGCAATCATTCAAATCCGTTATGCGCGAGCACAAGGTATAAGTGAGCCTACCGATCACTTCATAACGGTCCATACATCCGCGCCTAGAAGAATTACACTCGCGGGAATACAGAAGCTGACAAGTCTTTCTGCAAGAGCCTGCCTTTTATAGCAAGAAACAACACCGATTCTTCCAAAACCAAGCAGCGCAAAATAATCTAAACGATCGCTACTTGATTTAAAGACCGCATAGCTCAATATACTGTCGGCCAACCTGGTTCCGGCACTTTTAAACGCTGACGGGCAGCCGCGATGAAGGTTAACCGTCCCTGGCTCTGGTCGATCCGTTCCGTGAGCGCTTCCATCTCATGAACCTGCGAGCCCGGATCGGTGTAGACGATGTTGGCGGCGACGCTTTGGTCAAGCATTTCGCGTCGTTCCTCCACGTTGATCGGTGCCCAGGCGGACCGGTAGACGGTCCAGATCTTTAGAGGCTTCTCGTCGTTCATGGCTGCTTTTCTATCTAGAAAAGCTGCTTGTTGTGGAGCCAGGTCTCGGTGGCGTGGTTCACCGCCTCGGGCTGCTCGATCATGAGCATGTGCCCCGCCTCGATCGTCGCTTCCGTGAGGTCCCGGCAGTCCGCCCGCATTGGATCGGCAAAGGCGCTGCTGATGGTCTCGCAAACCGTGTCCCACGCACCATAGAGAAACAGCGCGGGAAGCCCGATGCGCCCACGGTGGCCGGCCAACTCGGCCGGGACAGCGCGGAAAAGCCCCGGCAATGTCGCGCTCGATCAGCAGCGCAGCTTCGCCGAAGCGCTCGCGACAGAATAGCCAATAGTCCCATTGACCCAAAGGATGCGCGTCTGCGGGGTAGAGCGAAGGGTCGACGAGCGGCACCAGATTGGGCAACGCAGAACCGCGCGCAACGTACGGAACCGAAAGGCTGACCACACCGCGGTAGCGCTCCGGATGATGGCTCGCCATGCTCCAGGCGATCGGTGCCCCCCAGTCGTGGCCGAACCAGACCGCCGGAGCGCGCCCGATCGCATCGTGCAGTTCGACCATGTTGGCAACGATCTCCCGGATTGCGTAGCTCGCGATGTCGCCGGGAACGGACGAGCCGCCATAGCCGCGCATGTCGGGCGCGACGCACCGCTAGCCGAGCGAGGCGAAATGTCGAAGCTGGCGCTGCCGCAACAGCCCCATCTCGGGCCAGCCGTGGATGAAGATCATCAGTGGAGCCTCGCTGAGACCGGCCTCGATCCACGCGGTTCGGTGACGTGCGCTTTCGGTGAGGTAGCGGGTGAGATTGGTCGCCATCTTCAGCTCGGCATCATCATTTCAGTTATTGCAATGAACCGCCAGTCGGCGAGCGCCGCCACCCGGTGCGGCTCGGCCTCCCGCCGATAATCCGCGCTCTCGATCATGCGGCACAAGCTGGCAAAGTCGGGGTAGCGGACCAGTGATACGTCATCCCAATGCTTGCCCTCGGCGGCGACGAGCACGGCGGCGACGCTGCCGATCCAATAGGGCGCAATGCCCTGTCCTTGTCACCTTGCCGAAGGCGGGTACATATCGGGTGAAGTATGCCTTCCGGCCGCTGCACGGCGGCAGGTCCGATCCGCCGTCATATCGCGCCTGCTCGCGATAGCGCAACAGATTGAGCATGAAGATCGGCTGGTTCTCGGGCAACGTCGCGGCGGCGAGCGCCTGCTCAACCTGCTCCAGTTCGTCCGTGTCGTCGAGGCGGGCTCGTTCGCCGAAACCGCGCGGCGGGCTGGTACGTCAACCTCGGCCATGTCCAAGGCGATCAGCCGGTTCGAAGCGGCGCATGACGTAAAGCTGCTGCACAGGACCACCCACGCGATCTCGCTGACGGATGCGGGTGAGCGGCTGCTCGATGGCGCGCACGACCTGCTGCGCCGCGCCGAGCAGCTCGACGCCACGCCCGCCGATCTCGAGGCGCACCGCCAGATCGGCTACCGCGAACCGGCCACGGGGCAGCTCATGCCGTGGCAGTTTGCCGTGCCTGGCAGCGGCGCGAACGTGCGCCTGCTGCCCCGCAAGCGACTGGTGGTGGAGAGTCTGTCGGTCGCCTGGGCGACGATGTCGCGCGGCCTCGGCATCGGCTGGCTGCCCGCTTGGGGCGGGCTGAAAGAGCTGGAGAGCGGCCGCGTGGTCGAAGTGCTACGCGACTGGCGGATGCCCGAGACCCCGATCCACGCCGTGCGGCTCGACCGCAAGCAGATGCCGAACCGCGTGCGCACGCTCGTTGATCTGCTGGCGGCTTGGGCGCCTGGCTGGGCCTATCACGGGTGATCGGCCGCATAGCGCCGCTCTGCTCGCCCTTCAACAGCCGCTTTGCGACGCTTACGCCCCAGAAAGGATCACTCGGAGGGCCTCATTGTCTCACCGCCTCCGGCCATAGGGTCACGACCAGATCTCAATAGATTGTCAGCAGCTTAGCGGACGTTTTTGGACCTCCGATGCCCATTTAGCGATCAAGAAAAGCAATCAGAGATCGTTAGAGGCGACATCCCGGCGAAAGTATCGCAGGAGAACTTGGGGTATTTGACTGTTACACTACCAACTAGAGTGTAACAGCTCGCTACCGGACCTGCTGCTCTTGCCGAGATTGAGCCAGGACCTTCACGACTTCAGTGTTTTTTCCTCGTAGGATTCTGAACTGACTGTATCTTCGGCACCCCGACCCGGACCTGCCCCGCCCAGGGCAAACATCGCCCTGAACACCCGCTTTTTGCACCCGCCACCATAGCGTCTCCGTTCCATCATGTTACGCTCTCCCGGCGACAAACGCCTCGGGACACCGCATGAGCGCCATCGAACTCGTCGCCCTGACCAAACGCTCCGGTGCCGGTGCCGTCGACGGCATCGACCTCCGCATCCCGGTTGGGTCCTATTGCTGTAACCTCGATCCCTTCCTCCGCGTCCGCGCCGAACTCAAGGCACTCCAGCGCCAACTCGGCATTGTCTTCGTCCACGTCACCCACGGCCAGGAGGAAGCCATAGCCCTAGCCGACCTCGTCGTCGTCATCCAGGCCGGCCAAATCCGCCAGTCCGCACGCCGCGCGACATCTTCGAGCGCCCCGCCAACGGCTTCGTCGCCAACTTTATCGGCGGTCACAACGTCCTCACCCAGAACGGCCACGCCTACGCCGCCCGCGCCGACCGTTGCCGCATTCTCCCATCCGGCCCCTCCCGCATCACCGCCGTCGAATATCAGGGCGCCATCGTCCGCGTCGCACTCACCCTGCCCGACGGCGCCGAAGCCATCGCCCTTATTCCCGACGAGGAATTTGACCCGGCCAGCCTTCGCCTAGGCGACCCGGCCGCCCTGTCCTGGAACCAAGCTGACGCTTACCCACTCTCCCCGGAGTCCGCCTCATGACCACCACCCGCCGCACCCTCCTAGCTGCCACCGGTGCCGCCCTAGGCTCTGGCGCCATTACTGGCTTCCCGACGATCTGGGCGCAAAACATCAAGGACGTGACCCTCCGCCAGGTCGGCACCGGCGTCTCCAACCTCAACGCCATCGCCGACAAAGTGAAATCCGACCTCGGCTTCACTCTCAGCATGACCGCCCTCGACACCGACGCCGTGACTCAGAAGGCCGTCACCCAACCCCGTTCCTACGACGTCGCCGACATCGAGTATTTCCTGTGCAAGAAGATCTTCCCCACCGGCGTGCTCGCACCGCTGGATACCAAGAAGATCAAGAACTACGAGAAAATCGTGCCGATCTTCACGACTGGTAAACTGAACCCAGACTCGGTCGTCGCCCAGGGCACCGCCCCCTCGAAGGTGAGCTTCGTCGACGGCCCCGACTCGACCAAGTTCGCCGCCGGTCCGACCCAGTGGATGACGATCATCCCGACCATCTACAACGCCGACACGCTCGGCCTGCGCCCCGACCTGATCAGCCGTCCGATCCGCAACTGGAAGGACCTGGTCGACCCCGCCTTCAAGGGGAAGGCCTCGATCCTGAACATCCCCGGCATCGGCATCATGGATGCCGCTATGGTTATGGAGAGCGCCGGGCTGATAAAGTATGGCGACAAGGGCAACATGACCAAGCCCGAGATCGACAAGACGATCGCCTTCCTGATCGAGCAAAAGAAGGCCGGGCAGTTCCGCGCTTTCTGGAAATCGTTCGACGAGAGCGTCAACCTGATGGCCTCCGGCGAAGTCGTCATCCAATCCATGTGGTCCCCAGCCGTCACTGCTGTGCGCGCCAAGGGCATCCCGTGCGTCTATCAGCCTCTAGCGGAGGGTTATCGCGGCTGGGGCGGCGGGCTCGGCATCGCCAAGCACCTCACCGGCCTGCAGCTCGACGCCGCCTACGAGTACATCAATTGGTATCTCTCCGGTTGGTGCGGCGCCTACCTCAATCGCCAAGGTTACTACAGCGCCGTCCTCGACACCGCCAAGGAGTTCATGAGCGCCAACGAATGGGGCTACTGGATGGAAGGCAAACCCACCGCCGAAGACATCAAGAGCCCCGCCGGCCAAGTTATTGCCAAGCCCGGTGACCTCCGCGACGGCGGCTCGTTCATGGACCGCATGAGCCATGTCGCCTGCTGGAACTCCGTCATGGACGAAGATCGCTATATGATCCAGAAATGGAATGAATTCATCGCCGCATGACCCAGTTTCTCCCTCTTCCACTGGCGGGAGGGGGTCGGGGTAAGGGGGGTCAACGCGCCGCTCGTCTAACCCCTGGCCTCCTCACCGCCCTCCAAATCACCCCCCTCACCCTTCTCCTCGCCGCCTTCGTCGTCATCCCTCTACTCGCCATAATCGTCGTCAGCTTTCTCGACTACGACAGTGTCCGCATCCTCCCCAATTTCGTCCTCACCAACTACACCGACCTCCTCTTCTCCAGCGTTACCTGGCGCACCTACTTCAACACCTTGCGCTACGCCGCCATCGTTTGGGCCATCACCCTCGTCCTCGGCTTCTTCGTCGCCTACGTCCTGGCCTTCGTCATCCGCGGCGCCGTCATGCAGACCGCTCTTTTCCTGGTCTGTACTATCCCGTTCCTCACCTCCAACATCATCCGCATGATCGCCTGGGTTCCTTTCCTCGGCCGCGAAGGCCTGGCCAACCGCGCCCTCCTCGCCACCGGCCTCATCGATAAACCCTTGGAATGGCTACTGTTCTCCGACTTCGCCGTTATCCTGGCCTTTGTGCACCTTTACACCCTCTTCATGGTCGTCCCGATCTTCAACACCATGACCCGCATCGACCGCAGCCTCATCGAAGCCGCCATCGACGCCGGCGCCGGCCCGTTCCAGGTCGTCCGCGACATCATCATCCCGCTCTGCAAGTCCGGCATCGCGATCGGTACCATCTTCGTCGTCACTCTCGTCATGGGCGACTTTGCCACCGTTCGCCTCATGAGCGGCGGCCAGAGCGCCTCCGTCGGCCTCATGATCGCCAACGGTATTGGCCTGCTCCAATACCCCGCCGCCTGCGCCAACGCCGTCATTCTCCTCGCCCTCGTTCTCCTGCTGATCGGCGCCATCCTCCGCGTCGTCGACATCCGCAAGGAACTCTGACCATGCGCCCAAAGCTACGCCGCGCCTTGCTGCTCTCCGGCTTTGCCCTCTTCATCCTGTTTCTCTATGGCCCCACCCTGACCATCCTGGTCCTCTCCTTCCAAGGACCCGGCGGTGGCCTAACCTTCCCCATGCGCGGCGTCTCCACGCATTGGTTTCACGCCCTCTTCGCCCAACAGGCCGTTGGCGACATCTGGGGGGCCGCCGGCCGCTCGGTCGCGCTGGCCATCATGGTCATGCTCGCCACCGTCGCCATCTCTCTTCTGGCCGGTCTAGCCTTCCGCCGCCCGTTCCGCGGCGCCGGCCCGCTCCTGACCCTCACCCTCGTCAGCCTGATCGTGCCATCCATCCTCATCAGCCTTGGCGTCGGCCTAGTCTTCAGCCAGTCCGGCTTAGACAGTGACTGGTATACCTCCGCCTTCGGCGCCCAACTCACCTGGACCGTCCCCTTCGGCGTCCTCATAATGTTTGCCGTCTTCAACCGCTTCGACCGCCGCTGGGAGGAAGCCGCCCGCGACCTCGGTGCCTCCGACTGGCAACGCTTCCGCCTCGTCGTTCTGCCCATCATCTTGCCCAGCGTCGTCGGCATCGCCCTCTTCGGCCTGACTCTCTCCTGGGACGAGTTCGCCCGCACCCTCCTCACCTCCGGTAGCGACAACACCCTACCGCTCGAGATCTTCGGCATGACCACCAACGTCACCACCCCCGTCCTCTACGCCCTCGGCACCGTCACCACCGCCGTCTCCATCCTCGTCATAGGCTTGGCGCTGGGAACCATCCTCCTGCTCCGCCGTAACGCCCCCAGATGACGGCTTCCATGTTCGACCACTTCTGCTGGACAGCACGGGCCTGAAATTATGCGGTGCAGGCGAATGGCTGCTGAAGAAGCACGGCACCAAAACGCACCGCCCCTGGTGCACCCTGCACATCGGCACGGACGCCGACACGGGCCACATCGTCGCGGCGATGCTTCTCAGGTCAGCCCCTTGCTGACCGTTTGTTTCAGATCAACTTAACACCAGCGCCAGATGCACAGCGTACAATCATAGACTGCACCTTAATCTCGATGCGGTGTGAGAGGCTTTACCGCTTATTCCGACACCCAGCCTCACTTCCCCCACCTCAGCACCAGCGGGTCCAGCCCACGGGCGATCTCCAGCAACCCGGTCCGCGTCATCGGATGCGGCGGCCCTAACGGTAGTCGCATCGCATCCGAGCGAATGACCCCGCCCTCGCGCATCAGCACCTTCGCCGTCGCGATCCCCGCCTGCCGGTTCTCGAAATTGATCAACGGGAGCCACCGCGCATACGCCGCAATCGCTGCGGGGCGGTCACCCGCGAAATACGGGTCGGTGATCGTGCGGATCCCGTCCGGATAGCCGCCGCCGGTCATCGTCCCGGTTGCGCCCGCGTCGAGGTCGGCCATTAGCGTGATCGCCTCCTCCCCGTCCCACGGTCCCTCGATCGCCTCGCCGCCCAGCTCGATCAATGTGTGCAGCTTGACCGCGGCCTGTGCCACCTCGACCTTGAAGTAAGCGAGATGCTCGATCTCCTGCGCCATCCGCGCCAGGAACGGCGCCGAGAGCGGTGTCCCCGCCGCAGGCGCGTCCTGCACCATGATCGGGATGTCGATCGCGTCCGACACCGCGCGATAGAACTCGTAGATCGCGGGCTCGCCCACCCGGAACGTCGCGCCGTGATAAGGCGGCATGATCATCACCATCGCCGCCCCGAGCTCCTGCGCCCGCCGCGACCGCGCCGCGCACACCGAAGTCGAGAAATGCGTCGTCGTCACGATCACCGGCACCCGTCCGGCCACGTGGGCGAGCACCATCTCCATGATGGTCTCCCGCTCCGCATCGGTCAGCACGAACTGCTCGGAGAAGTTTGCCAAGATGCACAGCCCGTGTGACCCCGCATCGATCATGAAATCCACCGCCCGGCGCTGCCCCTCGAGGTCCAGCCCACCGTTTGCGTCGAAGATGGTCGGCACGACGGGAAACACGCCATGGTAAATTGACGAATGCATCAGTGATTATCCCTTGGCACCGGCGAGCCGGACTTGCCCACCAAGAAGTCGAAATCCGCCCCGCGATCGGCCTGCATCACGTGATCCAGGTACAGCTTGGCGTAGCCCCGCACGGCATGCGGCTCCGGTGCAACCCACGCCGCGCGCCGCCGCGCCAACTCGGCCTCGTCGACATGCAAATGCAGCGACCGTGCATGAACGTCGAGCGTGATCATGTCGCCGTTCTGCACCAGCGCCAACGGCCCGCCCACCGTCGCCTCCGGCGCGACGTGCAGCACCACCGTGCCGTATGCCGTGCCCGACATCCGCGCATCCGAGATGCGGATCATGTCCCGTACTCCCTCACGCAGCAGCTTCGCCGGCAGCGGCATATTCCCCACCTCCGCCATCCCCGGATACCCACGCGGCCCGCAATGCTTCATCACCATGATGCACGACGCGTCGATATCCAGCGCCTCGTCGTCGATCGCGTGATGCATCTCCTCCACGCTCTCGAACACCACCGCCCGCCCGGTATGCTGCATCAACTCCGGCGACGCTGCCGACGGCTTGATCACCGCCCCGTCCGGCGCCAGGTTACCGAACAGGATCGCCATCCCGCTCTCCGGCTTGAACGGCGCGTGGAACGGCGTGATCACCTCGGCATTCCAGTTCGGCGCTTCGCTCACGTTCTCCCACAGCGACTTGCCGTTGGCCGTGTGCGCCTCCTTGTGCAGCAAGCCCTGCTCGCCCAACACGCGCAACACCGCCGGTAGCCCGCCCGCATAGTAGAAATCCTCCATCAGGAAGCGGCCCGACGGCATCAGATCCACCAGGCAATGCAGCCCGCGCCCCAGCCGGTCGAAATCGTCGAGCGTCAGTGGAATGCCGATCCGGCCCGCCAGCGCCAGCAGATGCACCACCGCGTTTGTGGACCCGCCGATCGCCGCCAAGGTGCGGATCGCGTTCTCGAAAGCCTCCTGGGTCAGCAGGTCAGACGGCTTGAGGTCCTCCTCGACCATACCCACGATCCGCCGCCCGGCCATCCGCGCCAGCAGGTTGCGCCGCGCGTCGGCCGCCGGGATCGCCGCGTTGCCCGGCATCCCGAGCCCCAACGCCTCGACCATCGACGCCATCGTCGACGCTGTCCCCATCGTCATGCACGACCCGGCCGACCGGTTCATCCCCGCCTCGGCCTCATGGAACTGCTCCAGCGTCACTTCGCCAGCCCGCAACTGCTCGCTCATCGAGATGATGTTGGTGCCGGACCCGATAATCTGCCCGCGATACACGCCCCGCAACTGCGGCCCGCCCGACACGCCGATCGCCGGCAGGTCGGCCGAGGCCGCACCCATCAGCAGCGCCGGCGTTGTCTTGTCGCACCCCATCAGCAGCACGACGCCGTCCAGCGGATGCGCCCGGATCGCCTCCTCGACATCCATCGACGCCAGGTTGCGGAACAGCATCGCCGTCGGTCGCATCGTCACCTCGCCGAGCGAACTGACCGGGAATTCGAGCGGATAGCCGCCCGCCTCCAGCACGCCCGTCCGCACATGCTGCGCCAGGTCGCGGAAATGCCCGTTGCAAGGCGTCAGCTCCGACCAGGTGTTGCAGATGCCGATCACCGGCCGGCCGTCGAATTGGTCCTGCGGCGTCCCGTTATTCTTCAGGAACGAGCGGTAATAGAACCCCATCTTGTCCTGCCGGCCGAACCAGGCTTGGCTCCGCAAGGGCCGTTTTGTCTCGTCGGTCATCCCAGTTCACTCATCCTAATCTCCATTCGGGTATTGTCGGGCCGAGCGCGCCATGCCGATCGAGCCCGTTGGTGATCACCGCGGCCATCGCATCGGCCGCGCCGTCCGCATCTCCATCCTCGATCGCGCCCACGATGTTGGCGTGTTTGGCCATCACGCGGGCCCGATCGCCGGGCTCCGTGGGGGCGCTGAGGCGGAATGAAGCGCGCAATGCGGCCTCGATCACCGCGCCCACCGAGAACATGAACCGATTGCCCGACGCACTCGCCACCGCCAGGTGCAACGCCAGATCGGCTTCAACAAAAGCCGGCGTGTCCGACGCGGCCTCCGCCATCTGCCGCAAGCTGACTTGCAGCGCGATGATGTCCAGCTTGGTCCGTCGCTGCGCCGCCATTGACGCTGCCTGCGGTTCGACGGCCATGCGGATCTCGGCGAGATCGCGCAGGAAATCGACGTCGACGCCGGCCTCCAGATGCCACGTCAGCACATCCGGATCGAACATGTTCCAGCGCGACCGCTCGATCACCACCGTGCCGACCCGCGCCTTGCTCGACAGCAGACCCTTGGCCGCCAGCGTCTTGATGCCCTCCCGCAGCACCGGCCGCGAGATGCCAAACCGCTCCGTCAGCACCGCGTCGCCCGGCAGCTTCGAGCCCGGTGGAAAATCTCCGCTCACGATCGACGTCCCGATCGCGCGGGCGACCTCGGCGTGATTGGAGCGCGTGCGCCGGGCCGGGAAGCGAAGCATTTCCGTCATCGCGCGGCGGCTAGTCGGCGCCGCGTATAGCTCGTGCTGACCTGCTGGAACGTGATGAACGCGAACAGCAGGAACCCGGTCGCGATCTTGGCCCACCAGCTCGATAGCGTGCCGTCGAAGTTGATATAGGTCAGAATCAGCCCCTGGATCAGCACGCCGACGAACGTCCCCAGCACCGACCCGGCCCCGCCCGACAGCAACGTCCCGCCGATTACCACGGCCGCGATGCTGTCCAACTCGACGCCGACCGCCGACAGCGAATAGCCGGACGAGGTGTAGAGCGAGAACGCGATCCCCGCGAGGCCCGCCAGAGTGGACGACAGCACGTAGACGCCAATGGTGTAGCGCCCCGCCGGCAAGCCCATCAGCGCCGCCGCGTTCCGATTGCCGCCAAGCGCGCGGACGCCCATGCCGAACTTCGTGTAGCGCAACACGACGCCGCCGATCAGGAACACCGCCAGCATCAGCACCGCGACCACGCCCAACCGCCCGCCGCTGGGCAAACGTAGCGCGTGATCGTCCATCGCGGCATAGAACGGATTGTCGATCGGGATCGACTCAGTCGACAGCAGAAACGCCGCACCCCGGGCCAGGAACATGCCGGCCAACGTCACGATGAACGGCGGCATGTCCAACCACAGGATGAACGCCCCCATCGCCGCCCCGAACAGCGCGCAGACGCCGAGCACGGCGGCAAACGCGACCAGCGGCGGCAGCCCGAAATGCTGGATCGCAACCGCCAGGAACACCGTCGTGAATCCGATCACCGAGCCGACCGACAGGTCGATCCCGCCCGAGATGATGACGAACGTCATACCGACGGCAACGATGCCCAAAAACGCATTGTCGGTCAGCAGATCAGCGGCGACCCGCACCGACGCGATGGCCGGAAACTGCACGGCGCAGAGCGCGTAGCCGAGCAGGAACACCAGGATCGTGCCCAACGCCGGCAACCGATTCATGCCCGCCGCCACAACGCCGTCACCCGCGGCGCCTGCACGATCAAAACCACCAGCACGACCACTGCCTTGACCAACAGATTGAACTCCGGCCTGAAGCCGGAGAGCAGGATTCCGGTGTTCATCGCCTGAATGATCAACGCCCCGATCACTGCAAGCCCCAGGCTGAACCGCCCGCCGAGCAGCGACGTCCCCCCGATCACCACCGCCAATATCGCATCCAGCTCTAACCAAAGCCCGGCGTTATTGGCGTCCGCTCCCCGAATATCGCCCGTCACCACCAGCCCGGCCACCGCCGCGCACAACCCGCTCCAGACATAGACCGACGCGATCGTCGCCCGCGTGTCGACGCCGGCCAGCGACGCCGCCCGCTCGTTGCCGCCGGTCGCCTCTATCATCAGCCCCAGCGCCGTCCCACGCACCAGCAACAGCGTCACCGCCAACGCGCCAACCAACAGCACCACCGCCGCCGGCACGCCCAATACCGAGCCGCTACCGAACCAAGCCAGCCCGGGGCTCGAGAACGTCACGATCCGCCCGCCCGTGGTCAACTGCGCGATGCCGCGCCCGGCGACCATCAAAATCAGCGTCGCCACGATCGGCTGGATGCGGAACACCGCCACCAGCAGCGCATTCCACAACCCACACAGCAGCCCGGCGCCCACCGCCGCCCCAATCACCACCGGCAGGCCGTAGCTGTCGGCCAAACTCGCCGCCACTGCTCCACTGATCGCCATCACCGCGCCAACCGATAGATCGATCCCGCAAGTCGCGATGACCAGCACCATCCCGAGCGACAGCAGCGCGACCGGCGCCCCCCGGTTGAGCACGTCCACCACGCTGCCGAACAACCGTCCATCTTGCAGCCGCAGATCGAAGAATTGCGGCGACACCAACCGGTCCGCCAACAGGATCAGCACCAGCGCCCCGAACTGCGCCAGCCCGACCCGCGGCACCATGCGGGTCATGCAGCGTCCTGAACGGCATCGCCGGCGATCGCCGCCGTGATCGCCGGCACGCTCAGCGCTGCGCCGCGCAGCCGCGCCACATGCACCCGGTCCCGCAGCACGATGACCTCTTCCGCATAGGTCACGATCTCGTCCAACTCCGACGAGATCACCAACAGAGCCATCCCATCTTCCCGTAACCGCTCGATCAGCCGGATGATCTCGGCATGTGCACCGACGTCGATCCCCCGCGTGGGCTCGTCGAGCACCAGCAGTTTCGGCCCCGTCGCCAGCCAGCGCGCCAACAGCGCCTTTTGCTGATTACCGCCCGAGAGCAGCCCGATCGGGCGCTCCGCATCGGGCGGTCGGATGTCCAGCAGCTTGATGTATCGCGCCGCTATCTCGTCCTGTTCGCGCCGGGACAATGGCCGCAGCAGCCCACGCCGCGCCTGCAGCGCTAACACGATGTTCTCGCGCACCGTCAACTCGGGGACGATGCCCTCGGTCTTGCGCTCCTCCGGGCAATACCCGAACCCGCGCCGGATCGCCTCGCGCGGCGACCGCAGCGTGACCGTTTGCCCAGCGACAGCGACCGTCCCGCGATCCGCCTGATCCACCCCGAACACCAGCCGCGCCGTCTCCGTCCGCCCGGACCCGAGCAGCCCGGCCAGCCCCACCACATCGCCCGCTCGCAGCGCCAGATCGAACGGCGCCACCGACCCGGCCTTGCCGAACCCGCTGAACACCGCGAACGGCATCCCATCCGACGCCGGCGTCACCTCCCGCTGTGTATGCGTGACCTCCGTCAGTTCACGCCCCAGCATCATGCGCACCAGCGCCAACCGCGTTAGATCGGCCGTTGTCGCGGACCCCATGAGCCGCCCGTTGCGCAGCACGGTGATCCGGTCGCACAGCGCATAGACCTGCTCGAGGAAATGCGTGACGAACAGGATCGCGATCCCGCGCGTCGCTAGCCCGCGCAGCACGTCGAACAGCACCGTGACCTCGCGCTCATCGAGGCTCGCGGTCGGCTCGTCCAAAATCAGCACCCGCGCCGACATGTCGACCGCCCGCGCGATGGCGACCAGATGCTGCACCGCCACCGAATAACGCCCGAGCGGCGCCGAGACGTCGACGGTCACGCCCAAGCCAGGCAGCACAGCCTCCGCCCGCCGCCGCATCTCCCGCTCGCGCAACAGGCCGAACCGCGTCGGTGCCCGGCCGAGGAAGAGGTTCTCCGCCACCGTCAGGTTCGGCAGCAGGTTCACCTCCTGATACACGGTGGCGATGCCCAATTGGGCCGCCTCCGCCGGCGAGCGGGGCGCGATGGGAACACCGTCCAGCAACACGCTGCCTGAGTCGCGCCCGAGCGCGCCGGTGATGGTCTTGATCAGCGTCGACTTGCCGGCCCCGTTCTCGCCGAGCAGCGCGTGGATCTCCCCTGCCCGAAGGGTGAGATCAACGCTCTCCAACGCGGCGAAATTGCCGAACCGCTTGCCGAGGCCGCGGACGTCCAGCACGTGTTAGTAGCCGAGGTTCTTCTTGCTCTCGTAGATTTTGGCCGGGTCGTCGGCGGCCGTGTAGAGCTTGGACTCCGTCTCGATCCACTTCGGCGGAACGGTGCCCTTGGTCTTGTAGGCGATGACCGCGTCCATCGCTGGTCCCGCCATGTTCGGCGTCAGTTCGACGGTCGCGTTGGCATCGCCGGCCATCATGGCCTTGAAGATGTCCGGCACGGCATCGATCGACACGGTGAGGATATCCTTGCCCGGCTTCAGCCCGGCTTCCTTCATCGCCTGGATCGCGCCGACCATCATGTCGTCGTTATGCGCATACACGGCGCAGATCGACTTGCCGCCATTTTCGGCCTTGATGAAGCTTTCCATGACCTCCTTGCCTTTGGCGCGGGTGAAGTCCCCGGTCTGGCTCCGCACGACCTTAATGTTACCATGCCCGGCAAGCGCCTCGTCGAAGCCCTTCTTACGGTTGGTCGCGACGCTGGCGCCGACGGTGCCCTGCAACTCGACGACGCTGCATGGTTTGGCCCCGACCGTCTTGACCAGCCAATCACCGGCGACCCGGCCCTCATGCACGCTGTCCGACGTCACCGCCGTCAGATACAGCTCCTTGCCGGCCAGATCGATGTCACGGTCCAGCAACAACACGGGGATCTTGGCGTCCTTGGCTTCCTTCAACACCGAATCCCACCCGGTGGAGACCACGGGCGCCAGGAAGATGGCATCGACCTTCTGCGCAATGAACGACCGGATCGCGCGAATCTGGTTCTCTTGCTTCTGCTGCGCATCGGCGATCTTCAACGTGAGATCGTGCTTCTTGGCTTCCTCCTTGGAGACCGTCGTCTCTGCCGCCCGCCATCCGGATTCCGACCCAATCTGCGAGAAGCCGATCGTCATGTCCTTGGCTATCACCGGCAGCGCCGCCATGACTATCGCCGTCCCGAGCAATAATGCTTTCATCTATCCCCCTGCGCCGTCTCACCCGCGGCTTCGGGATGGATTGTTGCACCAGATTGATCTCCCCAACAATAGTCATACTATTGGGCTTTTCAGCGGTTTGATCCTTCAGGGTTGGACAAACTTCAGGCGGCACACATCCCCAGATCGAGAGTGATCTGGGAACAAGCGTTTGCCGTAAAGCCTATCGCATTGCAGCCGCACACAGCAGAGTGGTGAGTGACATGCCGCGTGGCGTGGCGGCGACGCCGGCGAGCATGTTGCTGAATTGAGTCGCGCTGACCAAGTCGGACGCGTCGGACTGGCGCAGGAAGCCCTGCGACACCGACCGTTTGGCAGCCGCTTGGACCGCGCCCGCGTAGCCGGCGTGGGTTCCGTACCGTTCCTCCAGTGACGGACGTGGGTCTTGCACCACCTGACGTTCGGCTGCGGTGACCTTGAACTGGTAGAATCCGCCCGAGAACGCGCAGATTGTGCCGGCGCGGGCGCCGGAGGCGTAGAAGTTCCAGCCGAGATAGCTGCCGAGCGGCGCCTGATGCAGGACGGAGGCGACGCCTGCGACCTCGTTGCCATCGACGTTGGTCTTAACCACATCGAGCGGCAGGATGTTCAGGTCGCCCGGGGGCTGCTGCGCGATCACCCCGGTCTCGGTGTTTGGATTGAACGACGCGCCAAAGTCGTAAACGAACAGCGGATTGTTGAAGTTGTCCTGGAACGGAAGGCCGGGAACCGACGGGAAGTTCGTTGCGGCACGAGTTGGCCGTTGCGCAGCGTTGGATACGTGCTCGGCGGCGGCGGTAAGCCCCGGGTCAGCCACGCGATGAACGCGTCCTGCAGGGCACGCATGGTGTAGAACTCGGGGTTGGGGTTGTTCGGCAGGCTGCAGGTGGAACCGGCGGGCGCTGCGGTCGCCGGGCTGTAGTTGAATCCGCCTCCGCCGCCGTTATGGGTCGTGCCGGGAAAGTAGTAGCGATTGAAATTGGCCGGCAGCGGAATGTCCTGAGCCTGATCCGTGCCGATCAGCCCCGGCGCAATCCTGAGGTCCTAGAACTCGGTCGCGCCAAAGGTCTCGAAGATGTAGGGGCAGGTCTGGGTCGCCCGGCAGGCATCGAGCAGCCCGGCGGCGGGCCGGCCTCGGGCAACGTCCGCATAGTCGCTCCACCACAGGATGGATGGGCGACGCTGGTGATCCGGGCTTGGCTCATGTCCACTGGCTTGATGATGGTGAATGTCGAGATGTAGCCCACCAGGGCCTGGTGCCGATTTCGGCGAAAGCTGGATATCCTGGATGATCGAATTCTGCGGCGTAGTGGGGTCTAAGGTGCCGAAAGTGCGGCCGGTGATCGTCTCGTAGGCGCCGGCGTTGCCCTGCACGGTGCCGTTGTAAGCGGGCGTTCGCGAGTCCGCCACGATGCGGGTAATCCTCGCCTGTGCGTGGCCGGCCCACATGGAGCCGATTGCCAGTAGCACGGGTATCAAGCGCGGCATCGAGCGGCAAACGCCGCAAAGGCCGAGTAGGACCATGCCGGTGGCCAGCACCGGCACCGAGCCCGGCGCCGGCACCGCGCTTGCGGGTCCATCACAGCCCGTCGCGGTGTTGCCGGCGCAGGCCAGCAATGGTCCGTTCGGCGCACTGAACAGAACAAAGAAGTCTGATGGCCCCGCGAGATCAAATTGAGGATCGAAACTGAAAGTCTCGGTGCCCTGGGCTATGGGGCGACCCAGAGATAGATCGGTCAGCTTGTAGCTAAAGCCGCCGCTGACGCTGAAGCTCGTGCCGGACAAGCAGTCGAGCGCATCGCCGAACAGGAGCGACGTGGCGCTCCATCCGGGCGCGTGGTGCCGGCGCTTTCCCAAACGCCAATCACGACCAACTCGTCAATCGATTATACCGCCAAGTTGTTGGTCAATGTGAATGTGCCGGTATTGGCCGTCTTGATCACCGTGACATCAACTGCGAAAGCAGAGAACGGCAGGACTGCGATTACTGCTGCCAAGAGTGGCGGTATCAGGTGTTTGAAGAACATTTTTTTTTCTCCTTATGGATGTTTATTATTCTCTCTGAGGCGGCGTCTGCGGCCGGCACCTCCGTTTCAACTGTCGGCCTCTTTATCCTAGGACTGCCGAGCGCTGGAGCACGACGTGCTGCGCCCAGGTTGTGGCAGTTCGTACCGGGTGAGCTGTCCGCACACGAGCGGGCCTGAATGGGCTCGGACCCGCTCGACGGCGACGCGATCGAGCACGATCAATCCACCAAACAGCGCAACTATGGTGTCCTTCGATCCGGGAGTTCGTTACGCCGGACCTCTCCAGGTTGCGAAATTCATCACCTATCCGAACCAACCCGCGCAATGCATATCGCTATAACGTCAGGGTATGGATCGGCTTTGGTCGATGCCATCGCCAACTGCAAACAAGAAGCCCACACGGTTCTCGCTGCAGCAACTTTCGGCTTTTCTGCAGGTCGCGCCACTAGTGGTCAGTATTCGAGAGCAGGCCGTTCGTCCGGATGGCGCCCGCGAGCAGCGTGCGGGCATTGACGGAGGCTGTCTTTTTGCAGGCGGGGCTCACGGTCCGGGACTTGTATGAGAGCTCTTTCCTTGGAACGGCCAGGAAACTTGGTCGCCGCCGACTTGGGGATCACAGCGTTGCCTCGCCTCACTTTGCATCTGATCGGAGCGCCGGGCCTGGTGTGGCGTCCACTGATCCGCTCCAAGATCGACCGATCGCTCAGCGTGCTGATGCGAGCCGGTGCAACGTTCTCCCCAACGGCATCGCACCTGCTTGCCGAACTGATCGTCGAGGCGCGCCACCAGGATAGCCTCCATCGAGCGCCTAAGAGGGTGTGCGAACGCCCGCAGCTGTGTTGCTCGGGCCAGGCTAGTTGCGTCTCTTATACAGCAGTGGGATCGACGGCGTGTTCTAGCTGCTCCGGACTGGTTGCCAGTGGCGGCTACTGCCGCGCTGCTTCCCGCCCTGAAGCACGGCGCATCACTACTTCTGGCTTTGGCAGCACAGCGGCGTCTGGGTGCGCCTACACCGGGCGGTATGTGCCGAAGCGCGCCTGACTGCGCGGAGGCCTGCCTGCCCCTCGATCGTTGTTATGGACGGGCAATCGGTGAAGACGACGGAAAGTGGCGGCACGCGCGTGGTCGACCGGCACAAGGTGGTTCGGGGTCGAGGCTGTGTCAAAACTCGGGGGAACGGGTACCCATCCTGAGCTGAAGCTGCCAAGATCGTTCCGTTATAGTCGTCGGGGGCAATGGCTTTGATGTCGCGCTACATAGCGGGTCGGGACCGCTCTCAAGCTTTCCTGCTCCCCGAAAGCTTCGACGACTACATCGACGAGGACAATCCGGTTCGCGCGGTCGAGGCGTTCGTTGATGCGCTAGACCTAGCTCAGCTTGGCTTTGCGAGAGCCGTTCCGGCCGACACCGGCCGCCCCTCATACCACCCCTCGGTCATGCTCAAGATCTACCTCTACGGATACTTGAACCGCATTCAGTCCAGCCGACGGCTGGAACGCGAGGCTGGCCGCAACCTAGAACTAATGTGGCTGACCGGACGTCTGGCACCGGACTTCAAAACCATTGCCGAATTCCGCCGCGAGAACGGGCCTGCGATCAGGGCGACGTGCCGCCAGTTCGTGGCGCTGTGCCGCCGCCTTCACCTGTTCAGCCAGGCCATCGTCGCTGTCGACGGCAGCAAGTTCAAGGCGGTCAACAACCGCGACAAAAACTTCACGACGACCAAGGTGGTCAAGCGAATGGAGCAGGTCGATGCCAGCATCGCGCGCTATCTTGCCACGCTGGACCGGGCGGATCGCGAGGGTAGCGACGTCACCGAAGCCAAGGCGAACCGCCTGAGGGAGAAGATCGAGGCCCTCCGCGGCCAACTCCAGCTGCTCAAAGAAATGCAGCGCGCCGTCGAGGCCGCCCCTGATAAGCAGGTCTCGCTGACCGACCCTGACGCACGCTCGATGGCGACCAGCGGGCGCGGCACGGGGATCGTCGGCTACAACGTTCAAACTGCGGTCGATGTAGAACATCA
>JBPBQE010000520.1:0-20821 GCA_050954595.1 Janthinobacterium lividum
AGCCTCGAGCGGGCCAACATGACCGCCAACAAGAACGCGATCCCGTTCGACCCTGAGAAGCCGGCCATCACGTCCGGTATCCGCCTCGGCAGCCCGGCCGCCACCAGCCGCGGCTTCGGCGTCCCCGAGTTCCAGGAGATCGGCCGCATGATTGGTGAGGTGCTCGACGGTCTGGCCCGCTCCAACGGCCAGGGCAACGAGGAGATCGAGCAGGCGGTCAAGGCCAAGGTACAGGCCATGTGTGCGCGCTTCCCAATCTACGGCAGCTTTTGACCCGATCCCGCCAGCGGGAAAGTGAACCCGCCACGGCGGGCCGTTGAATGCGCTGCCCGTTCTGTGGACACGAGGATACGCAGGTCAAGGATAGCCGGCCCGCCGACGACAACGTGGCGATCCGGCGACGCCGGTCCTGCGGCCATTGCGGGCAGCGTTTCACCACCGTCGAGCGGGTGCAGCTGCGCGAATTGATCGTCGCCAAGGCCGATGGCCGCCGTGTGCCGTTCGATCGCGACAAGCTGGCGCGCTCGGTGCGGATCGCGCTCCGCAAACGGCCGGTCGAGGATGATCGGATCGAGCAGATGGTCAACGGCATCGTCCGCCAGTTGGAAGCCTCCGGCGACAGCGAGGTGGCCAGCCATCGGATCGGCGAACACGTGATGGAGACGCTCAAGGAGGTGGACGCGGTCGCCTACGTCCGTTTCGCCAGCGTTTATCGTGACTTCCGCGAGGCGCGCGACTTCGAGGCCTTTCTGGGGTCGCTCGACCAACCTACATAAGCGCCAATGCAAGATGCCGAGCACATGAGGGCGGCGCTCGCCCTGGCCCGGCGCGGCCTCGGCAGCACCTGGCCCAACCCCTCCGTCGGCTGCGTGTTGGTCCGTGACGGACGGGTGGTCGGGCGTGGAACGACGGCGCCCGGCGGCCGGCCGCATGCCGAACGCGTGGCGCTCGACCGGGCCGGTGAGGCCGCCCGCGGCGCTACAGCCTACGTCACCCTCGAACCCTGTTCCCACCATGGCCAGACTCCACCCTGTGCAGAAGCGCTGATCGCGGCCGGCGTGCGCCGGGTCGTGGTGGCGTGCGGCGATCCGTATCCGGCGGTGAACGGGGCCGGCATTGCAATGCTTCGCGCCGCTGGGATCGAGGTCGTGACCGGTGTGCTGGAAGCGGAGGCGCGGGCGCAGCAGGAAGGCTTCCTGACTCGCGTTGGCCTGGGACGCCCGACCGTGACGCTCAAATTGGCGAGCACGCTCGACGGGCGCATCGCCACGGGGACCGGCGAGAGCCAATGGATCACTGGTGCGCCCGCGCGGCGGGCAGCCCATGCCCTGCGTGGCGAGCACGATGCGGTGATGGCCGGGGCCGGCACCGTCGCCGCCGATGACCCGGCGCTGACCTGCCGCATCCCCGGATTCCGTCGCGGGAAGGACCTGCGGATCGTGGTGGATACCCGGCTGCGCACGCCGCCGACGGCGCGGCTGGTTGCCACGGCGGCCGAGGTACCGACATGGATGCTGCATGGGCCACAGGTGGATGACGCGCCCGCGGCGACGTTGCGGGAGGCTGGGGTGAAGCTGATCGAGGTTGCGGCTGGGCCGGGCGGGGTGGATATGTCGGCCGGGCTGCAGGCATTGGGGCAGGCCGGGTTGACGCGGGTGCTGGTTGAAGGTGGGGCGCAGCTTGCGGGTTCGCTGCTCCGGGCCGGGTTGGTCGACCGGGTGGCGTGGTTTCATGCGCCCGCGGTTATGGGGAGTGATGGGCTGCCTGCGGCGGCGGCGTTCGGCGTTGGGTTGCTCGACGCCATGCCACGCTTCGTGCGCACCGGGCAGTGCACGCTTGGGGACGATATGCTGACGCTGTTTGCGAGGATCTGAGATGTTCACGGGAATCATCACCGCCGTTGGCGCGGTTCGCAGCCTTGCGCCGCTCGGCGACGGCGCGGACATGCGGCTCATCATCCAGACGCCCTGGCCGGATGCCGCAACCATCCCGATCGGCGCGTCGATTGCCTGTTCCGGCTGCTGCCTCACGGCGGTCGATGTTGGGCAGGACTGGTTCGCCGTCGAGGTCTCGGGCGAGACGCTGTCCAAGACCGGGCTGGGTGGCTGGGCCGAAGGCAGCCGGATGAACCTGGAGCGCTCGCTGAAAGTGGGCGATGAATTGGGCGGACATTTCGTGTCCGGCCATGTCGACGGGCAAGGCAAGGTGGTGTCGGTCGTGGGGGAGAACGGCTCCCACCGGGTCAGCGTCGAGGTGCCGCGCGAGTTGGCCCGGTTCATCGCGCCGAAGGGCAGCGTCGCCATCGACGGCGTGTCGCTGACGGTCAACGAGGTGTCCGGCGCGACGTTCGGCGTCAACATCATCCCGCATACCTGGTCAGAAACCACGCTGGAAGGCTTGCGGGCGGGAGACGCGGTGCATATCGAGATCGACATGCTGGCCCGCTACGTGGCGCGGGCGTCCGAGGTCTCATGAAGCAAGCACTCCTTTCCGACTATCTCAGCAGCGCGGCCGACTTGGTCGAGGAGGCGCGCGCCGGGCGCATGTTCGTGCTGGTCGACGACGAGGACCGCGAGAACGAGGGCGATCTGGTGATCCCCGCCCAGTTCGCGACGCCCGACGCCGTCAACTTCATGGCGCGTCATGCCCGCGGGCTGATCTGCCTCGCGATGACGCAGCAGCGTGTGGATCAGCTCGGGCTGCCGCTGATGAGCCAGTCCAACGCGACCCGGCATCAGACCGCCTTTACCGTCTCCATCGAAGCGCGCGACGGCGTGACGACCGGCATCTCGGCGGCTGATCGGGCGCGCACCATCGCGGTGGCGATCAATCCGGAAGCCGCGCGCGAGGCGATCGTCACGCCCGGGCACGTGTTCCCGCTGGTAGCGCGCGATGGCGGGACGCTGGTGCGCGCCGGGCATACTGAGGCCGCGGTGGACATCGCGCGGTTGGCCGGACTGACGCCGGCGGGCGTGATCTGTGAGATCATGAACGAAGATGGCACCATGGCGCGGTTGCCGGAACTGGCCGCGTTCGCGCAACGCCACAACCTCAAGCTCGGCACCATCGCCGACCTGATCGGGCATCGCCGGCGGACCGAGCGACTGGTGCGCCCGGTCGAGCAGGGCGTGCTGAATCACGATGTCGGCGGCAAGTGGACGCTGACCGTCTATGCCAGCACGCTCGATCCAGCCGAACACCTCGTGCTGAGCAAGGGCGACCTCCGTGGCGAGCCGCCGCTGGTGCGGATGCATGCGGTAGACATGATCAACGACATGGTCGGCAACCATCAATATTCGACGCTGCACGGCTCGATGCGCATGATCTCGGAGGCCGGTCGCGGCGCCGTTGTGCTGATCCGCGACACCCGGCCGCACGCGCTGTCCGAGCGCGTCCGCCTGCTCGACAGCCATCCGGCACCGCGGCACTTCCTGCGCGATTACGGGATCGGGGCACAGATCCTGGTCGATCTCGGTGTCCGCGACATGATTCTGCTCTCGAACACGCGCCGTACGGTCGTCGGGCTTGAGGGCTACGGGCTGAACATCGTCGAGCAACGCTCGATCGACGGCGCCCCCCACGAATGAGTACACTCGATGCCCCGCTGCCCACCGCCACCGCGGTGCCCGGCCCCGCTCCGCACCTCCTGGTGGTGCGCGCCCCTTATTACCGCGACGTGGTCGACGGCATGACGCGGGGTGCCGAGCGCATCCTGTCCGAAGCCGGCGCGACGCATGAGGTGCTGGACGTTGCGGGGGCTTTCGAGCTGCCGCAGGCGATCCGCTTGGTGTTGCGCGGCAAAACCCGGTTCGACGGCTTCGTGGCGCTCGGCTGCGTCGTCAAAGGCGAGACCGACCATTATGAATTCCTGTGCCGCGAGGCGATGGCCGGGTTGATGAACGTCGCGCTGCAGTTCGGCCTGGCGCTCGGCAGCGGGCTGCTCACGGTTCACAGCATTGATCAGGCAATCGCGCGCTCCGGCGATGACGGTCACAACAAGGGTGCCGAGGCGGCGGCGGCGGCGCTGGTGCAAGTGACCGTCGCGCGCACCTTGGGAGCGGGCTAATGCCGCGCCCCACCAAGAATAGTCGGCCGCGCACCGCGGCCCGGGTCGCCGCCGTGCAGGCCTTGTTCCAGAGCGAGCAGAACGGCGAGACCGCGGAGACGGTGATCGATCAGTTCGTGCGGCACCGTCTCGGCGCGACGCCAGGGCCGGAGCCGGCAGGCTTCGAGGAAGGCAGGGTGCCGGACGCCCACGTGCCGTTATTTACCCGCATCGTGCGGACGGCGGTGGCCGAGCAGGATCGGCTCGACGGGCTGATCGCGACGGCGCTGCCCACCGAGTGGCCGATGCTGCGGCTGGACCCGGTGTTGCGGGCGATGCTGCGGGCCGGCGGCGCCGAGTTGACGATGGATGACGGGCCGCCATCCCGCGTGGTGATCAACGAGTATCTCGACGTGGCGCACGGATTCTTTGCCGGCGAGGAGCCCCGGATGGTCAACGGCATGCTCGACCGACTGGCGCGTGAGTTGCGGCCGCAGGAATTCGGGGTGCAGCCGGCGACGACATGATCCCGCCGGCGCCAGCCGAGTTCGGCCTGATCGCGCGGCATTTCAGGCCGCTTGCCGGGCCCGGCGCCTTAGATCTTCTGGATGACGCGGCGACCCTGGCGCCACCGCCGGGTCGCGAATTGGTCGTGACGGTGGATGCCATGGTCGAGGGCGTCCACTTCCTGCCGGACGATCCACCTGACCTGATCGCGCGCAAGCTGCTGCGGGTCAACCTGTCGGATCTGGCAGCGAAAGGCGCGGTGCCGCTGGCTTATCTGCTGACGTTGTCGGCACGGTGCGGGGTGTCGGAGGCCTGGCTCGCAGCGTTTGCGGCCGGACTGAAGCAAGATCAAGAATGTTTTAACATCAGTCTAATAGGGGGTGACACTACCTCGACGCCGGGGCCGTTGAGCCTCACGGTGACGGCGATCGGGCATGTCGCACCGGGTGCAATGGTGCGCCGTGCCGGGGCACAGGTCGGCGACGGGATCTGGGTGAGTGGCACGGTCGGGGACGGGGCGCTCGGGTTGCGCGCGATCCGGGGTGAGCTCGACGACCACGATGGCTTCCTCGCCGGCCGGTATCGGTTGCCGCTGCCTCGCTTGGGCCTAGTCGACCCGGCGTTCGTTCGCGCCGCGATGGATGTGTCGGACGGGTTGATACAGGATCTCGGGCATCTGTGCCGTGCGGCCGGGCTTGGAGCGACGGTATGGGGCGCCCGGGTGCCGGTCTCTGTGCCCGATCCGCGTTGGCTCGAGACGTGCCTAACCGGCGGCGATGATTACGAGCTGCTGATGATCGCCGATCCGTTATGGGAGCCCGCGCTTCAGGCGAGGGCAAGCGAGTTAGGCATCGCGGTGACGCGCATTGGGACGGTCGACGTGGAGGCCGGCATCCGTGTGCTGGACGCCGCCGGCCAGCTTATGGCCCTGGCGAGCGGCGGCTGGAGCCACTTCTAGTTCAGCGAGAGGTCGCCGCGCCGCTGCCGCCCACATTGGACGTGTCACCACCGCCGAGGTTGCCCACGCTGTATTTGCCGACGTTGCCGAGCAATTGCTGCAGGAACGACGCCTCGCTGCCTGGCGACGGCGTCGCACCGGACGCGACCGAGATGTCGCGCGCATCTTCCTGGGTTAGGTTCCTGATCCCTTTCAGCGTGCCCTCCGGGGTGAAGTTCATTACCGTCACGTCCTGTTTCAGGATGCCGGGAAGCCGGCCGATGCGGGAATAGTTGGTTTCGCTGATGTAGATCCACTCGTTGTCGTCGAACGTGGCGCGCGTGGTCGGGGAGCCGACCAAGGACGTCACATCCTTCTTGGTGCTGACGCCGGGCACGAGCTCCTTGAGCTGGTCGGGGTCGATCTTATTGCCGTGCAGGATCCGAGGCGTCTGGACCAGGCTGCAGGCGGACATCGACAGGAGTAACATCGTCAAGGGTAGCGGATTGCGCACGCGCGTTCGTCCTGTTCGGTCCCGCTGGTTGGCGCACG
This sequence comes from Janthinobacterium lividum, assembly GCA_050954595.1. GTDB lineage: Bacteria > Pseudomonadota > Alphaproteobacteria > Acetobacterales > Acetobacteraceae > JAVVHH01. The sequence goes on from JBPBQE010000520.1 coordinate 6,042, forward strand.
CGCCGATTGACCGGGGTTGGCGGGCGCCTATGTGTTCGCGGTGCTCTCACGCTCATCGGGGCGTGTCAATCGGCGGGCGGACCGGACAGGTCGCCCGGAGGAAAGGGTTTAGGATGGGTCTGCTCGGGTTGTTCAGCCGCAATCGGCATGAACGCGCCGGTTTCGCGCTCTACACGGCCGCGGTCCGTGCGGCGCGCGACCCGTACTATTACACGGAGCTCGCCGTGCCCGACACGATGGATGGCCGGTTCGACATGATCGGGCTTTACACCTTCCTCCTCATCGATCGGCTGCACCGCGAGGCGGAGACCGGCAAGGCGCTGGCGCAGGCCGTGTTCGACGCGATGTTCCTCGACATGGATCACCAGCTGCGCGAACTCGGGATTGGGGACATCACGGTAGGGCGCAAGAACAAGGCCATGTGGGAGGCGCTGAACGGACGGCGGCAGGCGTACGAAGATGCCGTTGCCGCCGGCGATCTGGAGGCGTTGACCGACGCCGTCGGGCGCAACGTCTGGCGCGGCTCGCCCCCCGAGGGCGCCGCGCCGATATTGGCACGGCTGACGCTGGCGCAGCATCGGCATCTGGGGGCGCAGGGCTTGGACAGCCTGCTCGCAGGGCAAGTGGACTTCCTGGCCGCCCCTGCCATCGATGAAGGCGTATCAGTATGAGCGAGATGACGCGGCCGGTCGCGATCGATCGGATCGGTACCGCCGGGCTGGACATGGTCGTCGAGGCCGCACCGGCCGAATTACTGGCCATCGCGACCCGGCTGTTCCTTCCCAAGGTCGAGCGCCTGCGCTGCAGCTTTCGTCTCAAGCGGCTGGAGGACTCGGTGATCGAAGCATCCGGCATGCTCACCGCTGGCGTCACCCAGACCTGCGTGGTCACGCTTGACCCGTTTCCGCAGACGATCTCGGAGGATTTCACCGTTCGCTTCGTGCCCGAAGGAAACGAAACCGAGGACGACGATCCCGATTCGCCGGACCAGATTCCCTATCCCGCTGGGCTGATCGACATCGGCGAGGCCACGATTGAGCAATTGGCGCTGGCGCTCGACCCTTATCCGCGCCGGCCGGGTTTGGACGAAGTGGAGGCGGAAGTGTCGGAAACTCCAAATAAATTCGCCGCTTTGGCGGCCTTGCGCCGGCCGCAGTGACAGCGGGTCGGCGCAAGCTCTCTTGCCGACGTAAACTGGCTCTGGTATGGCCCGCGGCTCGTTCATCCCTAACCTTGACGTGATCCAGCCCGCGCCTACCGGCACGCCTGAACTCACAGCCTTTTGGAGAGGCGTTTCCCATGGCTGTTCCCAAGAAGAAAACTTCCCCGTCCCGTCGCGGCATGCGTCGCGCGCACGACTTCCTCGTCGGCGAGGCCCACAACGATTGCCCGAACTGCGGCGAGTTGAAGCGGCCGCATCACGTCTGCAGCCATTGCGGATATTACGGCGGGCGTGAAGTCGTCGCAGCCGGCAAGGACCTCAAAGGGGCTGTTCGCGCCTAATCGGCGAACGGCAACCACAAGTGTCTTCCTCAGGCGGGAGGTTTTCTCTCGCGATCGACGCGATGGGCGGCGACGATGCGCCGCTCATCGTACTCGATGGGATCGCTGTTGCCGCTGAGCGGCATCCAAACGCCCGTTTCCTGCTGATCGGTGACGAGGCCAAGCTGCGCCCGTTGATCGCGGAGCGTAAGCGGCTCGAGCAATGTTGCACCTTGCGACATGCCGAAACTTCGATCAGCTCCGACATGAAGCCCACCGCCGCCCTGCGTGTGCGCAATTCATCGATGCGACTGGCGATCGACGCCGTCGCCAACGGTGAAGCGGAGGGGCTGGTATCGGCCGGCAACACCGGGGCGCTACTGGCTTTGGCCAAAATCGTGGTCAAGACGCTACCCGGCATCGATCGGCCGGCAATGGCCGCCATCGCGCCGACCGCACGCGGCGACATCGTGATGCTCGACCTTGGGGCGAACATCCAGTGCGATGCGCGCAACCTGGTCGAGTTCGCCGTCATGGGCGACGTATTCGCACGAACGGTGCTGGGCTTGCCGGCGCCCACGATCGGACTGATGAACGTCGGCTCCGAAGAATTGAAGGGTGACGAGCGCGTGCGTGAGGCGGCCGAATTGTTGAGGCTTAGTCACATCGCGCCGCAATTCTACGGCTTCGTCGAAGGACACGACATCGCGGCGGGTACCACCGACGTCATCGTCATGGACGGTTTCACCGGCAACGTCGCGCTCAAGACCGCAGAAGGCGCGCTCAAGCTGATGGGCGACCTGCTTCGCCCGATCTTCAGCGGCAGCCTGATGGGCAAGGCCGCTTATCTCCTCGCGCGACCCGGCCTCGACCGGATGCGCGAATGGCTCGATCCGCGGCGCTACAACGGTGCCGTCATGCTCGGCCTCAATGGCGTCGTGGTGAAATCCCATGGCGGCACGGATGCCACGGGCTTTGCCCACGCGGTCGACGTGGCGATGGACATGGTGGTCAATGGCTTCAACGCGAAGATCCGCGACGGATTGGCGCAGATCAACGGGTTGAGCCTGCCTCCAGCCGTCACCGCCGCTTCAGCCTAGATCGCCATGTCGACACCGGGTCCTCGCGCCATCCTGGCAGGCATCGGCAGCTATCTTCCTGCCCGGATCGTCACCAACGAGGAACTGGCGCGCACGCTCGACACCAGCGACGCCTGGATTCGCGAGCGAACCGGCATTGCTGAACGACGGATCGTTGGGGCCGACGAGACCTGCGCGACCATGGCGACCGCCGCTGCCCGGCAGGCCCTCGATCGCGCCGGAGTGGGCGCGGCGGACGTCGATGCCGTTATCCTGGCGACCGCGACGCCGGACCAGGCGTTTCCGTCCACGGCCGTCCGAGTTCAGGCGGCGCTCGGCATAACCGGCGGCTTCGGTTTCGACGTGTCGGCGGCATGCAGCGGCTTCGTCTACGCCCTGTCGATTGCGGACTCGATGATCCGCTCCGGACAAATCCGCAGCGCCTTGGTGATCGGCAGCGAGGTTTACTCCCGCATCGTCGATTGGACCGATCGCGGAACCTGCGTTCTGTTCGGGGACGGGGCGGGTGCGGTGTTTCTTCGCGCGGCCCGGGACGACGAGCCGGAACGCGGCATCCTGTCGACGCACCTCCATTCCGAGGGCAAGCACGGCGATCTGCTGTACATCGACGGCGCGGTCGGTCGCCCCGAGTTGCCGGGGCATCTCCGGATGAACGGCCGCGAGATATTCCGTCATGCCGTGAGCAAGCTTGCCTCTGCGGTGGACGAGGCGCTGGCAGCTAATGGCCTGGTGCATGACGACGTGGACTGGCTGGTGCCGCATCAAGCCAATCGGCGCATCATCGATGCCATGGGCAAGAAGCTCGGCCTACCGGCCGAGCGGGTCGTGGTGACAGTGGATCGACATGCCAACACCTCGGCGGCCTCCATCCCGCTCGCGCTTGCCGAAGCGTTCGGCGACGGACGCATCAAGCCCGGCGAATTGGTGCTGATGGAAGCCCTTGGTGGTGGTTTGACTTGGGGCAGCGCGCTCGTTCGTATGTAGCGCTGGAGCCACAGTCGTGGCGTGATCGTTATGCAACACCCCTGTGAACTTCTTGTATTACAAGCGCTTTGCTTGACCGCAGTGATGTCAGCCCATAGCGTAACTGCATGAACACGGTTACGCGCGCGCAACTGGCGGAAACGATCTACGCTCAGGTTGGTCTGTCGCGAAATGACTCCGCGGAGTTGTTGGAAACGGTGCTGGAGCGCATGTCGCTAGCCCTCGAATCCGGCGAGCCCGTCAAATTGAGCGGCTTCGGCACGTTTTCGGTCCGTCAGAAAGGGCGTCGGATCGGGCGCAATCCGAAGACCGGCATTGAGGTGCCGATCTTGCCGCGCCGGGTGCTGACGTTCCGACCGAGCCAGGTGCTCAAGGCTCAGGTAAACGGGTTGGCCATCCCGACGGTGGATGACGACGAATGAGCGAGCAGGGCGGCATGACGCCGGACGATGGTGACGCGCCGCGGTTGCGGGCGAAGAAAGCACCGACGGCATTCCGCACCATCAGCGAAGTCGCCGACGAGCTACACATCCCGCAGCATGTGCTTCGGTTTTGGGAAACCAAGTTCCCGCAGATCAAGCCGCTGAAGCGGGGCGGCGGGCGGCGCTACTATCGTCCCGACGACATACAACTGCTCCGCCGTATCTCAGATTTACTGTATATTCAGGGATATACGATCAAGGGTGTGCAACGCTTGCTCCGCGACGGCGGTGGCCTGCTGGCCGATGACATCCCGCCGGCACCGCCAGCCGAGCGCGCAGCGGCGGAGGCCGAACAAGCGACACCGCCGAGCCTGCCCGAGCCGGAAGCTACTCCCGCGGTCGAGGCGCCTGTCTCGGCCGCGCCCGTCATCCCGGATGAGGGCCCGGCACTGCGTCTCGTGCTCGAAACCGTTTTGCACGAGTTGATGGAGTTGCGGGCGTTGCTCGATGTGGGCGACACTGCTAAGACGCGGCCGGACGGAGCGTAGCGCAGTCTGGTAGCGCATCAGTCTGGGGGACTGAGGGTCGTGGGTTCGAATCCCGCCGCTCCGACCAAATCTTTAGGCAGGCAGTAGCACCATTACTGCCGCCTGTGCCGCGATCCCCTCGCCGCGGCCGGTGAACCCAAGCTTTTCCGACGTCGTGGCTTTGATCGATACTCGACCGGGCTCGAGGCCGAGCAGATCGGCGATGCGCGCGATCATCGCCGGGGCATGCGGTGTGATCTTGGGCTGTTCGCAGATCAGCGTGATATCGACATTGGACAGGCGGCCACCACGGGCCGCGACGCGCTCGGCGGCATGACGCAGGAAGCGGGCGCTGTCGGCATCCTTCCATGTGGCTTCGCTGGGCGGGAAATGCCGCCCGATATCGCCTTCCGCCAACGCGCCGTAGATCGCATCGCACAGCGCGTGGATGCCCACGTCGGCATCCGAATGCCCCGCGAGACCCTTGTCATGCGGAACCTCGACGCCGCACAGGATCAGCTTGCGGCCGGCTTCCAGCACATGGACGTCGAAGCCGGTGCCGGTGCGCGGCTCCAGCGTGGGGGCGAGAATGCGGGCCATCCTGACGGCGTCCTCCTGATAGGTGAGCTTGATGTTGTCCTCGTGACCACGCACCAGCGCCACGGTCAGCCCGGCGCGCTCAAATAGGGCGGCGTCGTCGGTCGCACTCGGATCGCCAGCCGTGTCGCGATGCAGCGCTAGGATGGTGGTGAAGTGGAACGCCTGCGGCGTCTGCGCCCGGAACAGACCGTCGCGCGCGACGGTGGCGCCGATCAGGCCGTTCGCCTCGCGCTTGAGCGTGTCGGCCACCGGGACCGCGGGAATCGCGCCGTCATGCCGAGCCAGGGCATCGAGCAGGGCAGGGACCGTGTCGTCCGGCAGAAAAGGCCGGGCCGCGTCGTGGATCAGCACGACGTCCGGCGCGAACGGCGCCAACGCTTCCAGCCCGGCACGCACGCTGTCCTGCCGCGTGGCGCCACCACTGACCACTGGCAGATGCTCGAGCCCGGCGAGCGCCTCGCCGAGGCCGGCCGCGTCACCGACGGGCTGCAGGAGGGCGACATGGGGCAGAAGTCGCTCCGCGGCCCAGCGCACGACCGGCTTGCCGGCACACTCGATATACTGCTTTGGCCGATCGGCCCCGAACCGTTGGCCGGAACCGGCCGCCACCACTATTGCTGCAATTCGCATGGTGGCTCCTTGCTGGGCCGGGTGCACCTCGTCAACCCCGCGTCACGCACCCCGTAGAATGTTTGCACATGGACAAGGCACGTTCTAGTTTGCACAAATCATGGGCAACACTGATTTAGCTTCCAGGCAGGCATTCGCCCCGATCACGCTCGGCTCCGGCGCAAGGAGCGTGCGGATCGAGCGCCCGGTCATCTTGGCCCCCATGTCGGGGGTGACGGACCTGCCGTTTCGCCGGCTGGCAAAGCGGCAGGGCGCCGGGCTGGTGGTGTCGGAGATGATCGCATCCTGGGCAATGGTGCGCGAGAACCGCACCACACTGCGGATGGCCGAGGTCGATGGCTGCGGTGGACCAGCCTCCGTGCAGTTGGCGGGCTGCGACCCCGACGCGATGGCCGAGGCGGCGCGGATCGCGGTGGCGCATGGCGCAGACTTGGTGGACATCAATTTCGGCTGCCCGGTGAAGAAGGTCGCGATCGGGCAGACCGCCGGGTCGGCACTGATGCGGGACGAAGTAGCCGCCGCGCGGCTGCTAGAGGCGACGGTGCGCGCGGTCGACGTCCCGGTGACGCTGAAGATGCGGATGGGCTGGGACCACGCCAACCTCAACGCGCCGTCGCTGGCGCGGATTGCCCAGGAATGCGGCATTCGCCTGGTGACGGTCCATGGCCGGACCCGGCAGCAATTCTACACCGGCACCGCGGATTGGCGCTTCGTCGCCTCGGTCAAAGCGGCGGTCGACATTCCGGTGATCGTCAACGGTGACGTGCTGACGGTCGACGACGCCGCCGAAGCGATGCGGCAATCCGGTGCGGATGGAGTCATGATCGGGCGCGGCTGCTACGGCCGACCGTGGTTCCCGGCGCAAGCGGCGGAGTTTCTCGCCACCGGGCACCGCATCCCCGACCCGACCCTGCTCGAGCAGAAGCACATCCTGCTCGAACACTACCACGCCATGCTCGAGCATTGCGGGCGCGAGGCCGGCGTGCGGGTCGCGCGCAAGCATGTGTCCTGGTATTCGACCGGCCTATGGGGCTCGTCGGAGTTCCGCGCCTCCGTCAACCGGAGCGCCGATGCGGCGGCGGTCGAGACGTTGATCCATCGTTTCTACGACCCGCTGATCGAGCGGGCGACCGCTCCGGCGGTTGCTGCATGAAGAATGTGGTCGCGCGCGGTCGGACGGCGCTCGTCGAACGCCTGACCCGGCGGCCGCCGCCAATCGACTCGCTGGCCGTGATGGGCGCAGTGCCGATCCCGATGGTGCTGCTCGACCAGAATAACGGCTTTCGCTACGCCAATCAGGCCGCCGAGCAGTTCCTCGGGATGTCGATGCTACAACTCGGCCAAATCCAGCTCGGCGCGCTGCTTCCGCTGGATAATCCGCTATTCCACATCATCGAGCAGGTCCGCTCGACCGAGACGACGATCTCCGATCACGACCTGAATTTCGAGAGCCCCCGGCTGCAGAAGCGGCACATCAGCGTTTACGTCACCAGCCTGGTCGAGGAGCCCGGCTGCGTGTTGTTGACGCTGCAGGACGTGTCGGCGGCACGGGCGCTAGACCGCCAGATTGCCTATCGCGGCGCCGCCCGCAGCGTGAGCGGCATGGCGGCGATCCTGGCCCACGAGGTCAAGAACCCACTCTCCGGCATCCGTGGCGCCGCGCAACTGCTAGAGCCGAACGTGCTGCCGCAGGATCGCGAGCTTACCGATCTGATCCGCGACGAAGTGGACCGGATCCGCGATCTAGTCGACCGTATGGAGGTATTCGGCGAAAAGCCGGTGGACCGCCGGCCGGTCAACATTCATCGCGTGCTGGAGCATGTGCGCCGGCTGGCGCAAAGTGGCGTCGCCTCGGGAATGCGAATCAGCGAAACCTACGACCCGTCGCTGCCGCCGGTGTGGGGCAACCGCGATCAGTTGGTCCAAGTGCTGTTCAACCTAGTGAAGAACGCGGCCGAGGCGATCGACGGAACTCCGAATGGCCGCGAGCGGGCCGAGATCGGCCTGACCACCGCCTACCAGCACGGCATGCGACTGGCCATCGCCGGTAGCTTGCAGCGTGTGCATCTCCCCTTGGTGGTGACCGTGCGCGACAACGGGCCCGGCATTTCCGAAGATATCCGCCCGCATCTGTTCGAGGCCTTTGTCACCAGCAAGTCGAGCGGCAGCGGCTTGGGCCTGGCCTTGGTGGCCAAGATCGTCGGCGACCATGGCGGGCTGATCGAGGTTGATAGCCGCCCCGGCCGGACCGAGTTCCGGCTGTGCCTGCCGGTGATGACCGAGACGGATTCCGAAGGCCAATGAGAGTATTCCCATGACGTTGCCTACCGTCTTGATCGCCGATGACGACCGGTCCATCCGCACCGTGCTCACTCAGGCGCTCGGTCGCTCCGGGTATCAGGTCCGCTGCACCGGCAACGCGGCCACGCTGTGGCGCTGGGTCGAGGATGGCGAGGGCGACCTAGTAATCACCGACGTGGTGATGCCGGACGAGAATGGGCTGGACCTGATCCCGCGCATCAAGCGCATCCGGCCGGAACTGCGCGTGGTGGTGATGAGTGCGCAGTCGACGCTGATGACCGCGGTCAAGGCGACCCAACGTGGTGCATTCGAATACCTTCCTAAACCATTCGACTTAAAAGAATTATTGGCTGTAGTCGGGCGCGCGTTGGCGGCACCGCCGAAGGACGAGCCCAGCGGCGTGCGCGAGCCGACCGATAGCGAGGAACGGCTGCCGCTGATCGGCCGCTCTGTCGCGATGCAGGAGATATACCGCAGCATCGCCCGGCTCACGACGACGGACCTGACCGTCATGGTTAATGGCGAGAGCGGCACCGGCAAGGAGCTGGTGGCGCGCGCGCTGCACGATTACGGGCGGCGCCGGACCGGGCCGTTCGTGGCGATCAACATGGCGGCGATCCCGCGCGAGCTGATCGAGAGCGAGCTGTTCGGGCATGAGCGCGGCGCCTTCACCGGGGCGCTGAATCGGTCGCAGGGCCGCTTCGAGCAGGCGGCCGGCGGCACGCTGTTCCTCGACGAGATCGGCGACATGCCGGCCGAGGCGCAAACCCGGTTGCTACGCGTGTTGCAGGAAGGCGAGTTCACCACGGTCGGTGGGCGTCAGCCGATCCGCGCCAACGTCCGCATCGTGGCAGCCACACATCGCGATCTCAGGCAGGCGATCCGGGCCGGTCAGTTCCGCGAGGATTTGTTCTACCGCCTCAACGTGGTGCCGATCCGGCTACCGCCGCTGCGGGAGCGGCTGGAGGACATCCAGGTGCTGGCGCGGCACTTCCTCGACAAGGCGCGGGAGAGCGGCCTGGCGCTGAAGTCGCTGGACCAATCGGCGATCGAACGGCTGCGGCAGCATCGCTGGCCCGGGAACGTGCGTGAGCTCGAGAACCTGATGCGGCGATTGGCAGCGTTGTATCCGCAGGAAACGATCAACGCCGAGGTGATCGCCGCCGAGCTGCAGGAGACCGGCCAGGAAGACGAGTTGCCCGCCGCCAGCGGCGGACCGGAACCGTTATCCAACGCCGTCGAGCGACACATCCGCCAGTTCCTCGCCGCGAGCCGTGACGGGATGCCGATGCGAGACATCTACGACCGGGTCATCGCCGAGGTGGAGAGGCCGCTGATCCAGATGACGCTGGCGGCGACGCGGGGCAACCAGATCAAAGCCGCGGCAATGCTCGGCCTCAACCGCAACACACTGCGCAAGAAAATCCGGGATCTCGACATTCCCGTAGTGCGCGGAATCGGCTGAAAAAACAACGTGATGAATGCTGACGTTAAACCGATCCAGCTGCGACCCCGCCGCCGCTTAGCTGACATCCTGCTCGGGAAAGTGGTTACCCTCGTGCTGGCGTCCATCGCGCTGGTGCTCAGCGTCGTCACGTTCATCCTGCTGTCGAGCGGCATCACGCCGCGGGCGCTGCTCGGCATGGTGCTGGCCAATCTGGTCGTGCTGCTGCTGCTAGGCGCGGTGCTGGCGGGTCGGGTAACGCGGGTCTGGGTGGAGCGGCGGCGAGGCTCGGCCGGGTCGCGGCTGCATGTGCGGTTGGTGATGCTGTTCAGCGTGGTCGCGGTAACGCCGACCATTCTGGTGGCGCTGTTCGCAACGGCCTTCTTCACCTTAGGCATCCAGGGCTGGTTCAACGACCGGGTGCGGACGGCGCTGAACGAGGGGCTGGAAGCCAGCCGCGGCTATCTCGAGGAGCATCGCAACAACATCCGCACCGACGCGCTCGGCATGGCCAACGATCTGACCCGGGCGGGGGCGATGCTGTCGACTGACCCGTATGCGTTCGCGCAGGTGCTGCAAACGCAGACGGTGCTGCGCGGCCTGACGGAGGCGATCATCTTCGAGCCGGTGACGGGGCAGGTGGTGGCCGGAATCGGCGCCATGGAAGGTCTCGGCGTCGAGTTGCCGCCCCGTAGCGCCATCGACCAGGCCAAGAACGGCGAGGTGGCGGTGCTGGGATCGCCGGACGAGAACCGGGTGCGGGCGGTAGTTCAACTCGGCTCGACTTTGCCGCTGATGCTCGAGATCGGCCGACCGGTGGACCCGGAGATCCTCAACCACATGGTCCGCACCGAGCAGGCGGTGGCGGAATACAGCCGGCTCGACGAAAGCCGCACCAAGCTGCAGATCACGTTTGCGATGATCTTCGCGCTTATCGCGCTGTTGGTGCTGATGGCTGCGGTGCTGATCGGCCTGGTGCTGGCCAACCAGATCGCGCGCCCGATCGGTGGGCTGATCCGGGCGGCCGAGCGGGTGCGCGGCGGCGACCTTACGGTGCGGGTGCCGGAGACCGCGAGCGATGACGAGGTGGCCGGGTTGAGTCGCGCGTTCAACCGCATGACGGGGCAGTTGAGCTCGCAGCGCGGCGAGTTGATGGAAGCGTATAGCCAGATCGACGAGCGGCGGCGGTTCACCGAGACCGTGCTGGCCGGCGTGTCGGCCGGCGTGATCGGGCTCGACGTGCAGGGCAGGGTGGAACTGCCGAACCGGGCGGCCAGCGAGTTGCTGGGCAGCGACCTGATCAACGCCATCGGTGCCAAGCTGTCCGACCTCGTGCCGCAATTTGCGCCGTTGCTGGCCTCGGTCGAGGCGCAGCCGGAACGGGCGCACACCGCCGAGGTCGAGATCGGACCGGTGCAACGGCGCCGCATTCTGCTGGTGCGGGTCGGCACTGATCTGCGCAGCGGCCATCCGGACGGGTATGTCGTGACGTTCGATGACATCACCGAGTTGCAATCGGCGCAGCGCAAGGCGGCATGGTCTGACGTGGCGCGGCGGATCGCCCACGAGATCAAAAACCCGCTGACGCCGATCCAGCTCAGCGCGGAACGGCTCAAGCGGCGATTCACCAAGGAGATCAAGTCGGACCCAGAAACCTTCGCGCAATGCGCCGACACGATCGTGCGGCATGTGGGCGATATCGGGCGCATGGTGGACGAGTTCTCCGCCTTTGCGCGCATGCCGCAGCCGGTGCTCAAGCCGGACGACGTGGGGCGGGTGGCGCGGGAAGCGCTGATTTTGCAGCGGAGTGCGCGGCCGGAAATCGAGTGGATCACCAACATTCCGGAGCGAGGCCCGATGGGCTCATGCGACCGCCGGCTGTTGGGTCAGGCGTTGACCAACCTGCTGCAGAATGCCGCAGATTCAGTGGCTTCACGGGCACGGCTCGATGAGCGTGTCGGCCAGATCGGGCGCATCGACGTGGTGGTGCGGGCGCAAGACGGGACCGTGGTGATCGACGTGATCGACGATGGGGTCGGGTTGCCGGAGGCGGATCGCGGGCGGCTGACGGAGCCGTACGTGACACATAAGCCCAAGGGCACCGGGCTCGGGCTGGCGATCGTGAAGAAGATCATGGAGGACCATGGCGGCGGATTGGAGCTGGAAGATCGGATCGACGGGCCCGGCGCGATCGTCAGCCTGTCGCTGCCGCTGATTGTGCCGCAACCCGTTCCGGCTTAGAGGACGGGCCAATGGCGCAGGAAATCCTAATCGTCGACGACGAGCCCGACATCCGCACGTTGATCGACGGCGTGCTCGACGACGAGGGATACTCAGTAAGACAGGCCGGCGACTCCGACGGAGCCATTGCCGCATTCCGCCACCGTCGCCCGGCTTTGATCATCCTCGACGTCTGGCTGCAGGGGTCGCGGCTCGATGGGCTCGGCATCCTGAACGTGATCCACAACGAGGAACCCCACGTTCCGGTGGTGATGATCTCCGGGCATGGAACCATCGAGACCGCGGTCACCGCGATCCAGCATGGGGCCTACGACTTCATCGAGAAGCCGTTCAAGTCGGACCGGCTGCTACTGATCGTGCGCCGTGCGCTGGAGGCGGCGCGGTTGGCGCGCGAGAATGCCGAGTTGCGGCTGCGGGCCGGTGCGGAGTCGGAACTGACCGGGCAGAGCGCGGCGATCTCGCAGTTGCGGGCCTCGGTCGACCGAGTGGCGCCGACGGGGTCGCGGGTATTGATCAGCGGGCCTGCCGGGTCGGGCAAGGAAGTGGCGGCGCGCATGGTGCATCAGCGCTCGCGCCGAGCGGACGGGCCGTTCGTGATGCTGAACTGCGCCACGCTCAATCCGGCGCGGTTCGAGGAAGAGTTGTTCGGTGTGGAGGCCGGGTCGGACGCGACGGCATCGCCGCGGCGGGCCGGGGTGCTCGAGCGGGCGCATGGCGGGACGTTGCTGCTGGACGAAGTGTCGGATATGCCGCTGGAGACCCAGGGCAAGATCGTCCGCGCTCTGCAGGATCAGACGTTCGAGCGGCTCGGTGGGGCCACGCGCGTCAAGGTGGATGTCCGTGTGCTGGCGACCAGCAATCGCGACCTGCAGGCGGAAATCGCTGGCGGTCGCTTCCGCGAGGATCTGTTCTATCGCCTCGCGGTGGTGCCGGTGCGTATGCCGAGCCTGCGGGAGCGGCGGGAGGACGTGCCGGAACTAGCGCGCTACTTCATCGAACGCTCGGCGGAGAATTCCGGCATCCCGAGCCGCGAGCTATCGACCGATGCTCTGACGGCGTTGCAGGCCTACGATTGGCCCGGCAACGTGCGCCAACTTCGCAACCTGATGGACTGGCTGTTGATCATGGCGCCCGGCGGGCCCGGCGATCCGATCCGCGCGGAGATGCTGCCGGCCGAGGTCAGCCAAGGCGCGCCGTCGCTGCTCAATTTCGACCCCTCGGCGGATTTGATGTCGCTGCCCTTGCGTGAGGCGCGCGACATGTTCGAGACGCAGTATCTGCAGGCGCAGCTGATGCGGTTTGGCGGCAACATCAGTCGCACCGCCGGGTTCGTCGGCATGGAGCGGAGCGCGCTGCATCGCAAGTTGAAGCAGCTCGGAGTCAACTCGGACGACAGGAACCCCTCATGAGCCGCATCGCCTACGTCAATGGTGCCTACGTGCCGCAGCGCGAAGCCAGCGTGAATGTCGAGGATCGCGGCTATCAGTTCGCCGATGGGATCTACGAGGTCGTGTACATCATGGGCGGCCGGCTGGTGGACGAAACGCTGCACCTCAACCGGCTGGAACGCTCGTTGCGTGAGCTGCGCATCGACATGCCGATGACCCGGCAGGCCCTGGTTCACGTCATGCTCGAGGTGACCCGGCTCAACCGCGTCACCGAGGGACTGATCTACATGCAGATTACCCGCGGCGTCGCCCGGCGGGATCATGCGTTCCCGAAGACGCCGATCCGCCCCGCCTTTGTCGTTACCGTGCGTCGCACCGCGCCGTATCCGCGCGACATCGACGCCTGGGCGACCACGGCGATCACGCACCCGGATCAGCGCTGGGCGCGCTGCGACATCAAATCCGTGGCGCTGCTGCCCAACGTGCTGGCCAAACAGGCCGCGCGTGAGAAGGGCGCCGCTGAGGCGCTGCTGATCGATGGCGATGGCAACGTGACCGAGGGAGCCTCCACAAGCAGCTGGATCGTGGATGCGAACGGCGTGTTGCGCACGAGGCCGCTGGGGCACTCGATCCTGCCGGGCTGCACGCGGGCGGCGTTGGTGTCGTTGCTGGCCGAGGAAGGCATCACGTTCGAGGAGCGGGCGTTCAGCGAGGCTGAGCTACGCGAGGCCCGGGAAGTGTTCATGACCAGCGCCACCAGCTTCGTGAGGCCGCTGGTCAAGGTCGATGGCGTCGCCGTGGGAGATGGATCGCCGGGTCCGGTCACGCGGCGCTTGTTCGCGATCTTCGCGCGCCATGCTCAGGGAAGCCTGGCGAACGCTGCGTAATCTGGCGGGGTTCCTGCTAGGCGCGCTGCTGCTCGCCGGCAGCGCGGCACGGGCGGAGCCAGCGAAGTCGACGGCGGACCTATCGGGTTGGACGATCGAACAAAGCGCGCAGTGTAAGACCGCCATCGCCGCCGCGGAGAGCGGGCGTGCGACATTGCCCGGGCTTCTGCTGGCAATCGCCAAGGCGGAGAGCGGCCGCCCAATCCCGCCGCTACCGGGGCTGCAGCCCTGGCCCTGGGCAGTCAATGCGAACGGCGCCGCCTATTACTTCGACAGCAAGAACGCCGCCGTGGCCTGGGTGACGCAAGCAGTGGCTCGCGGCGTCAGTCAGATCGACGTCGGCTGCATGCAGATCAACCTCCAGTCACACCCTGACGCCTTTGCCAGCATCGAGCAGGCTTTCGACCCGGCGGCCAACGCCGATTACGCCGCCCGCTTCATGAACCGCCTCCACACCGACGCAGGCGGCAACTGGTTCGACGCGGTAGGGTCTTACCATTCCCGCACGCCGGCATTGGCTGCGGATTACCGCGCCCGCGTTTCGGCGATCGCACAGGGCAAGACCCCGCCGGTGGGGCTCGGCGTGCCGCTCTACATGCGCGCCATGCAGCAGGGGACGTTACGAATCCCGCTGGCCGGCGGCGGTGTGATGCGGATCAACGTGCATCGGCAGCCTTCGGTGCGGAGTGCGAAACGAATGACGGCTTGCCAAATCGCAAACGTTCTCGGAGACTTCATGCCCGCCCGTGCACGCCAGCGCTGTTTTGCCACGCG
>JBPBQE010000477.1:0-20180 GCA_050954595.1 Janthinobacterium lividum
ATGAGGGTCAGCAGGATCGGGACCGCGATGCGCCAGGTGCGCACGGCCAGGAACAACAGCACGCCGACCAGCGCGAAGCTGATGAGCAAACCCTTGACCGCACCATGCGCGACCGTGCCGAACTCCTCGTCATCGAGCGCGACCTGGCCGGTGAGGTGCACCGCGGCACGGCCGGTGCGGACGTCCGGCAGCGCGGCGGCAGCGGCGCGAACGAGGGCCGAGCTGGCGGCGCCGGGCTGCAGCGCGCCGTAATCGAGCACGGGGCGGATCAGCACGAACCGGTATTTGCCAGCAAGATCGGCGACGGAGCCGGCGAGTAGACGCTGCCAGGAAAGCGGCTCCGGTTTGCCGGCAGCGGCGCGGGACAGTGCGGTGTGAAAGCCGGCGAGCGCGGGCGTGAAGGCACCGAGGTCAGCCTGGCCGGCATCGACGCCCTGGGCGATGAGGCCAAGGGCACTCATCAAGCCGCGCAGGCTGGGATCGGCGGCGAGTTGCCCAAGGAAAGGCTGGGCGTCGATCGTGGCGTTCAGGAGATTGGTGAGCGTGGCGGTGTCGAGGAACAACAGGCCGTTGCGTACCAGATACGGCGAGTTGTCGGGGCGGTCGACGGATTTGAAATGCGCGTGGTTTGGCGCCAGAGCGGCGGCCAGGGCGTCGGCGGTCTCTTCGGCCTCCTCGGGCGTGGTGCCGCTGACGACGGCGACCAGCAGGTCCTGCTGGCGGGGGAAGGCGCGATCGATGGCCATCGATCGCTGACGCCACGGCAGCGAGGAGGAGAATAGCGTGCTGGTATCGGTGCTGACGCCGAGCCGGGTCGAGGCGAGCCAGAGGCAAACCAGCGCCAACGCAAGCGCGGCCAAAAGGGTGACGACGCGATTGCGAGCACACAGCCCGGTCCAGCGGCCGAGCGCGACCGAAATGACCGATGATTTTCTGGGCAATGCTGACCCAGGAAGCGTACCGTCGTTCACCCGTCTTTAATCCTTGGCCGTCATACTGAGCGCTCCACATCGGGCATGGGAGGCTCGAGGGCAAGTTCGTCGTTGGTTCTTTGCTGCAGTGCAGTTGCGTTCGCGTTGACCGGCGCCAAGTCACCGGATACGACATGAAGTTAAGTGGGTCGTGGCCGACGGGAGTAGCCTTTTCCGATGCAGGATGTCCGTGACGCGCTGATGGTGGCGCATACCAGCGAGGGAAAGCTGGTCAGTCGACCGCTCTCTCCGCACCTCCAAGTTTACTCGCCGCAGATAACCTCGGTGCTGTCCATCATGAACCGCGTGACCGGGATCGCGAGTTCGGTCGGCACGCTGTTGCTGGTGTGGTGGCTGGCGGCAGCCGCAAGCGGCCCAGTGGCCTTTGCACGGGTGCAAGGCTTCGTCGGGTCGTGGATCGGCTTGTTCGTCCTGTTCGGCTGGACGGCGTCGCTGTTCTACCATTTCTTCGGCGGCCTGCGGCATCTCGCCTGGGATGCCGGGTATGGCTACTCGCTGGAAGCGACACATAAGAGCGGTTGGGCCGCGATCATCGCCACGGTGGTGACCACGATCCTGGTCTGGGTCATCGGCATCGCGGTGTGGCCACGATGAGCGATCAAATCAATCCGCAGGTTGCGATCCGTGTCATGCGGTCGCCACTCGGGCGTGCGCGTGGTGTCGGCTCCGGCCATGCCGGCGTGCATCATTGGCGCGCCGAGCGGCTGACCTCCATCGCTCTGGTGCCTTTGACGATTTGGTTCGTGATCAGCATGTTGCGGCTGATTGGTGCGAGCCAGCCTGCCGTGGCCGGTTGGGTCGGCCATCCGATCAACGCGGCACTTCTGCTGGCGCTGGTGGTGATGACCTTCCACCACATGCAGCTCGGTATCCAGGTCGTGCTCGAAGACTACACGCCCAACCCGAAAAAGCTGATGATCTGCCTGCTAATCAATAAGGGCGTGGCCCTTATGCTGGGGCTGATCGCTGCCATCTCAGTGCTGAAGCTTGCTCTGGCCTAACGGCCAGAACGCATCGATACGAGGATCTTCGTAATGAACGCCATCAGCTCTCCTTCTCCCCGGGCCTATACGGTCATCGACCACACGTATGACGTGGTGGTCGTGGGCGCTGGTGGTGCCGGCTTGCGCGCAACCCTTGGCATGGGGGCGGCCGGGCTGCGGACCGCGTGCCTGACCAAAGTGTTCCCGACCCGGAGCCACACCGTGGCCGCACAAGGCGGCATCGGCGCCGCGCTGGGCAACATGGGCGAGGACGATTGGCGCTGGCACATGTACGACACCGTGAAGGGGTCGGACTGGCTCGGTGACCAGGACGCGATCGAATACATGTGCCGCGAGGCGATCCCGGCCGTGTACGAGCTCGAGCATTACGGCGTGCCGTTCAGCCGCACCGAGGACGGCCGCATCTATCAGCGCCCGTTTGGCGGTCACATGATGGATTACGGCAAGACCCCGGCTATGCGCGCCTGCGCTGCGGCCGACCGGACCGGTCATGCGATCCTGCACACGCTGTATCAGCAGAGCCTGAAGCACGAGGTCGAGTTCTTCGTCGAATACATCGCGCTAGACCTGATCATGGAGGACGGCGCTTGCCGCGGCGTCATGGCATGGTGCCTCGAGGACGGCACGATGCATCGTTTCCGTGCCCAGTCGGTCGTGTTGGCCACCGGCGGCTATGGCCGCGCTTACTTCTCCTGCACCTCGGCGCACATCTGCACCGGCGACGGCAACGGCATGGCGATGCGCGCCGGCATTCCGATGCAGGACATGGAATTCGTGCAGTTCCATCCGACTGGCATCTACGGCTCCGGCTGCCTGATCACCGAGGGCAGCCGCGGCGAAGGCGGTTACCTGACCAACTCCGAGGGTGAGCGCTTCATGGAGCGTTACGCTCCCTCGGCCAAGGACCTGGCCAGCCGTGACGTCGTGTCGCGTTCCATGACGCTTGAGATCAACGCTGGACGCGGTGTCGGACCGAACAAGGACCACATTAACCTCCACCTCGAGCATCTCGGTGCCGAGTTGCTGCACGAGCGCCTGCCCGGCATCAGCGAGACGGCAAAGGTGTTCGCCGGCGTCGACGTGACCAAGCAGCCGATCCCGGTGCTGCCGACCGTGCATTACAACATGGGCGGCGTGCCAACGAACTTCCGGACGGAAGTGCTCCGCCCGACGGCCGAGAATCCGGATGCCGTCGTGCCCGGCCTGATGGCTGTCGGCGAGGCCGCCTGCGTTTCCGTGCATGGCGCGAACCGGCTCGGGACTAACTCGTTGCTCGATCTCGTGGTGTTCGGACGCGCTGCGGCGCATCGGGCGGCCGAGATCATCAAGCCCGGCGCCAGCCAGGCTCCGCTGCCGCCCAAGGCCGGCGACAACGCGCTCGACCGCTTCGATCGCATGCGCAACGCCAAGGGCAGCACCAACACGGCGACCATGCGTCTCGAGTTGCAGAAGACGATGCAGGCCCATGCCGCGGTTTACCGGAACAGCGACAGCCTCAAAGAGGGCGTCCAGAAGGTCAAGAATCTCTGGAGCGGCATGGATGACATGCGCGTCGTCGACCGAAGCTTGATTTTCAACACCGACCTGCTCGAAGCGCTCGAGTTCGGCAACCTCATGGAAAACAGCATGACCACGATGGTCTCCGCTGAAGCCCGCCAGGAAAGCCGTGGTGCGCATGCGCATGATGATTTCCCGGATCGTGACGATGAGAACTGGATGAAGCACACGCTCGCCTGGCTGAAGCCGAATGGCGACGTCGATCTGGCCTATCGCGATGTGAAAATGCAGACGCTGACGAACGAGGTCAGCGTGTTCCCCCCGAAGAAGCGCGTCTACTAGCGCACTCAGCATCGCGTCTATCGACGCAATCGAAGGACGATCATGGCCGTCTTCACGCTTCCCAAGAACAGCCGCATGACCGCAGGGGTGTCCCACAAGGCTCCTGCTGGTGCGACCAATACCAAGAACTTCTCCATCTATCGGTGGAATCCCGATGATGGGCAGAACCCGCGTATCGACACGTTCGAGCTCGACATGGACCAGGTCGGCCCGATGGTGCTCGACGCGCTGATCTACATCAAGAATGAGGTCGACCCGTCACTGACGTTCCGGCGGTCCTGCCGCGAGGGCATCTGCGGCTCCTGCTCCATGAACATCGATGGCAGCAATACGCTGGCATGCCTCAAGGCGCATGCTGACGTCGACGGCGCGGTTCGAATCTATCCCCTGCCGCACATGGCGGTGGTTAAGGATCTGGTGCCGGACCTGTCGCAGATCTACGCGCAGTTGCGCAGCGTCGAACCGTGGTTGAAGGCCGATACCCCTCCTCCGCCGGACGCGGAGCGTCTGCAGAGCAAGGAGGAGCGCGCCAAGCTCGACGGTCTGTGGGAATGCATCCTGTGCTTCTGCTGCACGACGTCCTGCCCGAGCTACTGGTGGAACGGCGACCGCTATCTCGGCCCGGCCGTGCTGTTGCAAGCCTATCGCTGGATCGCAGACAGCCGTGACGAGCACATGGGCGATCGGCTCGATGCGCTTGAAGACCCTTACAAGCTGTATCGCTGCCACACGATCATGAACTGCACGCAGTCCTGCCCGAAGGGACTGAATCCGGCTCAGGCGATCGGCGAGATCAAGCAGCTTCTCGTCGAACGTAAGGGCTGAACACGACCCGGCCATGGCATTCCATGGTGACCTGACGACACGTGCCGGGCGCTTGGGCGCCTGGCGCGACAGCCTACTCGTCGATCACGCCGTTTTCCGAACGGTCTGGACCAATTTTTCCGAGGTCCTGCCCGGTAGGTTATACCGATCCAACCACCCGACGCCGCAGCATCTACGCGCTGCTGCGCAACGGCTGAAATTAAAGACCCTCATCAACCTGCGTGGTCCACGTTTCTGTGGATCAGACGCATTGTCGCGTGAAACGGCGGCTTCGCTTGGGCTCGAACATGTCGACATGGCGTTCGAGAGCCGGGGTGCGCCGCATCGCGACCGGATTTTGCGGTTCGCCGGGTTATGGCAGGATCTTAGATTTCCAGCCCTGATGCACTGCAAGTCGGGCGCGGATCGTGCGGGGCTGGCATCCGGCTTGGCGGTGATGTTCGAGGGCGGCACGGCGCAGGACGCGTTGAAACAGCTTTCCTGGCGGTTCGGGCACTTCAATCGCGCCCGCACCGGTGTGCTCGACGCATTTTTTCTCCGCTATGCGGAGCAGGCTGAGGGCCGTCTACCATTCCTGCGGTGGGTGGAAACCGAATACGACGAAATCCAGTTGAAGCGGGATTTCGTCGCTGGCGGTCTTTCGACGTTCATCACCGACAAGGTGCTGAAGCGCGAATAAACCTCAGGCGGCCAGGGTGAGCCGCTTGATGAAGGCCGAGAATTTGTGGCGACGCATCTCGTAACGAGCTTTGTCGTCGGTCGTCATGTAGTTGAGTTGCACGACGTGCCGACGGCCGACGAACTGCTTGTGACCATGCCAGGTGGTCGGGCCGTTCGGAAACACGAGCAACGATCCGTTCACCGGCAGGACTTCCACGGCGTAATCGTCCAGATCGTCCGGACGACGCAGTAGCCGTAGGCAGCCCTCCTGCTTGGCCCAGGCTTCGGTCTCAGGGTTGAGATACAGCAGCACTGTGACCAGCTTGGCCGTGCTATCCGTATGGATACGGCCGTCTTTCTCGCGAGACTGGCCCCGAAGCGTGACCATCACCGGTGCATCGTCGAGTTCGAGGCCGAACTTGGACGCAATGGCGGTACGGAAGCGCATGCCTTCGAGCTCCTCCATTAGCGCCCGTGCCGCGGTGCCGAGGCGGAGGCCGCCGGTCGGGAAGGAGCCGCCTTTCTCGAGCTTGGGAAGCCCGCCGACAACGTCGGGCAACACGGTGGCTGGCACGAAGTTCGGGATCACCACGTGGCGGAACGGCTCGGTCGCAACCGGCGTGGCGTCAAGCTTTTGGTAATCAAGTTGGATCATGATCGCTTTACATATCTGCGACCCCAAGCCGGTTGCAACGTCCATTTGAACGATCTCGCAGGTGCAGCATCTTGAGTTCGAGGGCGGAAGCGGCAAAGGTCGGCGCCATGACATCGAGTGTTCTCATCCTGTGCCAGACCTTGCTGTGCTAGATCTTGCGGGCGATGGCCGATCGGTGATGACCGAGCAATCGAGCGGACCGCTCGCCGCCTTTCGGGCCAAGCTGGCCGCTGGCGAACTTGTGACCGACCCATCGCAGGCAGCCGCTGTCGAGCGGCTGCAAACTTTATGGAAGCAATTGCGTGGCTATGCGCCGCCGCCGCCGCATGCCACGCCGGTGCGGCTATTCAGCCGGCTGCTCGGTCGAAAGCCGCCGCCGGACGATATCCCGGCGAATTACCCGCATGGGCTGTACCTCGTCGGTGATGTCGGCCGTGGCAAGTCGATGCTGATGGACCTGTTCTTCGCCGCAGCCGATGTCGAGAAGAAGCGACGGATCCACTTCAACGCCTTCATGCAGGAGGCGCATCGCCGCATCCATGCATGGCGTCGGCAGCCGGAGCGCCTGGACGATCCGGGGTCGGACGATCCGATCCCGCCATTGGCCGACAAGATTGCCGCCGAAGCATCGCTGCTCTGTTTCGACGAATTCCAGGTCAACGACATCGCTGATGCCATGATCCTGGGCCGGCTGTTCAAGGCGTTGTTCGCGCGCGGGGTCGTAGTGGTTGCCACCAGCAACACCGCACCGGAGGATTTGTTCGCCGGGCAACCCGGTCGAGACGCATTCTTGCCGTTCATCGCGCTCATCAAACAATATCTCGACCTGTTGATCATGGGCGGCAGCCGGGATTTCAGGCGGCAACGGCTGCAATCCCTGGCGACGTGGCATGTGCCGGCCGGTGCCGACACGCGGGAGATGCTGGACGAGGCTTTCACGCGCTTATCGGCACGAGCCACCCCGAAAGCGGAGCGGCTGCGGGTGTCAGGGCACATGCTGACGGTGCCAGTCGCCGCCGGCGGCGTGGCACGGTTCGATTTCGCTGCGTTGTGCAAGCAGGCGTTGGGCGCAGGCGATTACGGAGCGTTGGCGACGCACTACCAGGCGCTGATCCTGGACGATGTGCCGCAACTCTCGCCGGAGAACCACGACGCGGCGCGGCGGTTCATTACGTTGATCGACGAACTGTACGAGCACCGGGTCAAGCTGGTGGCGAGTGCGGCGGCGTTGCCGGACAATTTGTATGAAGCTGGCGAGGGCGCGGCAGCATTTCGCCGAACGGCATCGCGCTTGGTGGAGATGCAGAGCGAGGAGTATCTCGCCTTGCCTCACCTGACATGACGCCAGCGCCTTGCCCGTAATGGATTCATGGGCTAGCAACCCACACCCTCCGGACGGCCGGGCGCCCGATTGGGCGCAGAACCTCCTGGACGCGGGAATTCCAAATGGCACGCAATAAAATCGCGCTGATCGGCGCTGGCAATATCGGCGGCACGCTCGCCCACATGATTGGGCTGAAGCAGCTGGGCGACGTCGCCCTGTTCGACGTTTTCGGTGGCGTTGCAGCCGGCAAGGCGCTCGACATCATGCAGTCCGGTCCCGTGGACGGGTTCGACAGCCACATGGTCGGCGGCAGCGATTACGCTGCGATTGCGGATTCGGACGTGGTGATCGTGACCGCCGGGTTCCCGCGCACGCCGGGCATGAGCCGCGACGACCTGATCGGCAAGAACGCCGGCGTGATCGCAACGGTGGCCGAGGGCATCAAGCAGTATTGCCCGAACGCATTCGTCATCGTCATCACCAACCCGCTCGACGCGATGGTGTGGGTGATGCAGCAGAAGTCGGGGCTGCCGCCGGAGAAAGTGGTTGGCATGGCCGGCGTGCTGGACAGCTCGCGGTTCCGCCTGTTCCTGGCGCACGAGTTCAACGTCTCGGTTGAAGATGTGACGGCGTTCGTGCTCGGCGGGCATGGCGATACAATGGTGCCGCTGGTGCGTTACAGCACGGTCGCCGGCATCCCTGTGCCGGACCTGATCAAGATGGGCTGGTCGACGCAGGAGAAGATCGACGCGATCTGCGCCCGCACGGCCAATGGCGGCGGCGAGATCGTGAAATTGCTCGAGCGTGGCAGTGCATTCTACGCGCCGGCCGCATCGGCAATCGCGATGGCCGAAAGCTACCTGCTCGACAAGAAGCGGGTTCTGCCGGCAGCGGCACACCTCAGCGGTCAGTATGGCATGAGCGACATGTATGTCGGCGTGCCGGTGGTGATTGGGGCCGGGGGCGTGGAGCGGATCGTCGAGATCGAGCTCAATGCGGACGAGAAGGCTGCCTTCGAGAAGAGCTGCGCCTCGGTGCGCGAGCTGGTCGAGGCAAGCCGTAAGATCCTCGGATAACGACGCATGGCAGGCGAGCGTCGCAGCTTGCCTGCTTACACTTATGTAAGGAATGCCGGGTAAACTCCGGCGCATCTAGAAGGAAGCTCATATGCCTGGCGTCGACGCTCTAGCCTCGGTCCTCAACGGTGCGAATGCTCCGTACATGGCGGACATGTACGCCCGTTGGGTCAGCAACCCGGCCAGCGTCGACTCCAGCTTCGGCGAGCTGTTCAGCTTGCTGAACGACGAAGCGCGCGGCGTGCTCGAGGATGCTAGCGGGGCGTCATGGGCGCCGCGTAAGTTCGAGGTCGGCGATCCCGAGCCGGTGGCCAAGCCGGCCGGCAAGGCTCCTGCCGCCGGTGGCGCCAGCCCGGAACAGGTGCGGTCGGCTGCGCTCGACAGCTTGCGGGCGCTCATGTTGATCCGGGCCTACCGAGTCCGCGGGCATCTGGAAGCGCAGCTTGATCCGCTCGGCCTGCAAGTGCCGGCATCGCATGCGGAGTTGGACCCGGGCTCCTACGGTTTCGGTCCCGGCGACCGTGACCGCGCCATCTTCATCGACGGCGTGCTCGGGTGCGAGTCCGCGACCATCAACGAAATTCTCGACATCGTTCGCGCCAGCTACTGCGGCGCTATCGGCGTCGAGTTCATGCACATCCAGAACCCGGAGCAGAAGACCTGGATCCAGCGTCGTATCGAAGGTGCGCCGTGGACCGCCGGGTTGGACACTGCGCGGAAAACCGAGTTGCTCACGCAGCTGACGGAAGCCGAGGGGTTCGAGGCGTTCTGTCAGCGCCGTTATGTCGGCACCAAGCGCTTCGGGCTGGAGGGCGGCGAGGTCACGATCCCGGCGCTGCACGCAATCATCGAGACGGCCGCAACGGCCGGCGTGAGCGAGATCGCCATCGGCATGCCGCATCGTGGCCGGTTGAACACGCTGGTCAACATCGTGCGCAAGCCGTTCACCGCGGTGTTCAGCGAGTTCGGTGGCGCCAGTTCGCAGCCCGATAGCGTTCAGGGTTCGGGCGACGTCAAATACCATCTCGGCACCAGCACGGACGTCGAGATCGCGGGTCAGATGGTGCATATCTCGCTGCAGCCGAATCCGTCGCACCTCGAAGCGGTCGACCCGGTGGTGATCGGCAAGGTGCGCGCCCGCCAGGACGCCGCCGGCGACGTGAAGCAGCGGCGCTCGATCATGGGCATCCTGATGCATGGCGATGCCGCGTTCGCGGGACAGGGCCTCGTCTACGAGACGCTCGCGATGAGCCAGCTGATCGGCTACCGCACTGGCGGCACCATCCACCTGATCGTCAACAACCAGATCGGGTTCACGACGGTGCCGGCGCACGCCTATTCGGGGCTGTATTGCACCGACGTCGCCAAGTCGATCCAAAGCCCGATCCTACACGTCAACGGCGACCAGCCGGAAGCGGTGATGTTCGCGGCGCGGTTCGCGGCCGAGTTCCGGATGGAATTTGGCACCGACATCGTGCTCGACATCGTGTGCTACCGCCGCCACGGGCACAACGAAACAGACGAGCCGGCCTTCACGCAGCCGATCATGTATCGCGCGATCAAGGAGCTGCCGACGACGCGCGCCAAGTATGCCGAGCGGTTGGCCGCCGAAGGTGCGCTGACGGCGGATCAATCGAAGGCGATCTGGGATGCATTCCAGGCCAAGCTCGAAGAAGCATATCAGGCCGCGCAGTCGTATCGGCCGAACAAGGCGGATTGGCTCGAAGGACATTGGTCCGGCTTCAAGGAAGCTGGCGACGACGACGAAAAGGTCGAAACGTCGACCGCGTTGAGCAGCGACCGGCTGCAGGAAATCGGACGGGCGCTCTACACGGCGCCAAGCGATTTCGAGTTGAACCCGAAGATCGCACGGCAGCTCGAGGCCAAGCGGGCGATGTTCGAGAGCGGACAGGGCGTGGACTGGTCGACGGGCGAGGCGCTGGCTTTCGGCGGCGTGTTGACGGACGGAGCCCGGGTGAGGCTGTCGGGCGAGGACTGCCAGCGTGGCACGTTCAGCCAGCGGCATGCGGTGTTGATCGATCAGGCCAACCAGAACGAATACGTGCCGTTGAACAACATCGGTGCAGATCAGGCCAAGATCGAGATCTACAACTCGCTCCTGTCCGAGGCGGGCGTGCTCGGGTTCGAGTACGGCTATACGCTGGCTGATCCGCGGACGCTGGTGCTGTGGGAAGCGCAGTTCGGCGACTTTGCCAACGGCGCTCAGGTGATCATCGATCAGTTCCTGGCCAGCGGCGAGACGAAGTGGCTGCGCATGAGCGGCTTGGTGCTGCTGCTGCCGCATGGTTACGAGGGCCAGGGGCCGGAGCACAGCAGTGCGCGGATGGAGCGGTACCTGCAGCTCTGCGCCGAGCGGAACATGATCGTCGCCAACATCACGACGCCGGCGAACTACTTCCACGCGCTGCGGCGGCAGTTGAAGCGGAACTACCGCAAGCCGCTGGTGATCATGACGCCGAAATCCTTGCTGCGGCACAAGCTGGCGGTCAGCCCGGTAGCGGATATGGCCGAAGGGACGGCGTTCAAGCTGGTGATCGACGAAACCGACGTGATTGCGCCGGCGGAGAAGGTGCGCCGGGTCGTGATGTGTTCGGGCAAGGTCTATTACGACCTGCTGCAAGCACGGCGCGACGCGCAGTTGGACGACGTGGCGATCGTGCGGTTGGAGCAGGTTTATCCGTTCCCGGAGATGACGCTGCCCAAGGTGCTTGCCCCCTATAAGAATGCCGACGTGATCTGGTGCCAAGAAGAGCCGGCGAACATGGGTTCGTGGACATTCGTGGACCGTCGGATCGAAAAGGTGCTCAAGGCGTTGGGCGGGAAGGCGACGCGGCCGATCTATGCTGGCCGTGACGACGCAGCCAGCCCGGCAACCGGTTTGGCAAAAGTTCATGCGCAGCAGCAGGCCGCTCTCGTGCGGGATGCGCTGGGTCTCACATCCTGATTTAGAGTGACGGAAGCTAATATGGGCATCGATATCAAGGTCCCGACGCTAGGCGAAAGCGTCAGCACGGCGACCGTCGCACGTTGGCTAAAGAAGGCCGGCGAGAGCGTGGCTGCTGACGAGCCGTTGGTCGAGCTCGAGACGGACAAGGTGACCGTCGAGGTTCCGGCACCGCAAGCGGGCGTGCTCGGGGCGATCCAGGCCGAAGAAGGGGCGGAAGTCGAAGTCGGCACCGTTCTTGGGACCGTCGAGGAAGGGTCGGGCAAGGCAAAGGCGCCGGTTGCGGCAGCAAATCCAGGATCGGGCGTCAATGCGCCGCCGGCGCCGCGTGGCCCGGTGTCGCGTCCGGCGGTCGAAGCACCCAAGCCGGCACCGGCCCCGGCTCCGGCCAGCGGCGTCTCGCATGAGCCGATGCCGTCCGCGGCCAAGATGATGCAGGAACGTGGCGTTCAGCAGACGCAACTCGATGGCAGCGGCAAGGATGGCCGCATCACCAAGGGCGACGTTCTCGACTTTCTATCCCGCCCCGCAGCGGCATCTGCCACACCGGCACCACGGCCAGCGCGTGCGCTGATCGAAGGTGAAGAACGGGTCAAGATGACTCGGTTGCGGCGCACGATCGCGCAGCGCCTGAAGGAAGCCCAGAACGCGGCAGCGATGCTGACCACGTTCAACGAAGTCGACATGACCGCGGCGATGGCCATGCGGTCCGAATACAAGGACGCCTTCGAGAAGAAGAATGGCGGCGTTCGGCTGGGCTTCATGTCGATCTTCGTGCGCGCGTGCGTCGCGGCGTTGAAGGAATACCCGGCGGTCAATGCCGAGATCGACGGCGACGACAT
Organism: Janthinobacterium lividum; assembly: GCA_050954595.1. Classification (GTDB taxonomy): domain Bacteria; phylum Pseudomonadota; class Alphaproteobacteria; order Acetobacterales; family Acetobacteraceae; genus JAVVHH01. The sequence goes on from JBPBQE010000477.1 coordinate 12,183, forward strand.
CGTCTATAAGAACTTTGTCCACATGGGCGTCGCGGTCGGTGGGGCCAACGGGCTCGTCGTGCCGGTGGTGCGCAATGCCGACGAGATGAGCTTCGTGCAGATCGAGAAGTCGATCAACGATTTCGGCAAGCGGGCCCGTGACGGTCAGCTAAAGCTGGACGAGTTGTCCGGCGGCACGTTCACGATCAGCAATGGCGGCGTGTACGGCAGCCTTATGAGCACGCCGATTCTGAACGCGCCGCAATCCGGCATCCTGGGCATGCACAAGATCCAGGACCGGCCCATGGCGATCGGCGGCAAGGTCGAGATCCGGCCGATGATGTATCTGGCGTTGTCTTACGACCACCGCATCGTGGACGGGAAAGAGGCGGTTTCCTTCTTGGTCCGCGTCAAAGAAGGCGTCGAAGATCCGCGACGCCTGCTATTGGGACTCTGATCCATGGCTGAGCAATACGACGTCATCGTCATTGGCGGTGGACCCGGCGGTTACGTCTGCGCGATCCGGGCGGCACAGCTCGGGTTGAAGACGGCGTGCGTCGAGAAGCGGGCGACTCTGGGCGGGACGTGCCTCAACATCGGCTGCATCCCAAGCAAGGCGCTGCTGCAATCGTCGGAGAACTTCACGGAAGCGCGGGATCATTTCGCCGACCATGGCGTGATGATCGAGAGCGTGAAGCTCGATCTCGGGCGGATGCAGGCGCGGAAGGACGAGGTGGTCGGCGCCAATACCAAGGGCGTCGAGTTCCTGTTCAAGAAGAACAAGGTTGCCTGGCTGAAGGGCGCTGGAACCATCACCGCGCCTGGGATGGTATCGGTCGACGGGACGGAATACGCGGCCAAGCACATCGTGCTGGCGACGGGAAGCGAGAGCATTCCCCTGCCGGGCGTAGACGTTGATGAGAAGCGCGTGGTGAGCAGCACCGGCGCGCTTGAGCTCGATCAGGTGCCGGACAAGATGGTCGTCATCGGTGGCGGCTACATTGGGCTCGAGTTGGGCAGCGTCTGGAAGCGCCTCGGCGCCGATGTGACGGTGGTCGAGTATCTCGATCGGCTGGTTCCAGGGATGGATGCCGAGATCGCCAAAATGTTCGAGCGTGTGCTGGGCAAGCAGGGTATCTCATTCCGGCTGGGCACCAAGGTGACGGCGGCGGACACGAGCGGCAACCAGATCAAGCTGACGGTCGAGCCGGCCAAGGGCGGCACGGCGGAGACGATCGAGGCGGACGTGGTGCTGGTGGCGATCGGGCGGCGGGCGTTCACGGATGGGCTAGGGCTCGACGCGATCGGCGTCAAACGGGACGAGCGCGGCCGGGTCGAGGTGGATGCGCATTACGCCAGCAACGTACCGGGCATCTACGCGATCGGCGATCTGATCGCCGGGCCGATGCTGGCGCACAAGGCCGAGGAAGAAGGCGTGGCGCTCGCGGAGCAAATCGCTGGTCAGGCGGGACACGTGAATTACGGGGTGATCCCCGGCGTCGTCTATACGTGGCCGGAAGTCGCGAGCATCGGGTCGACCGAGGAACAGCTGAAGCAGCAGGGCGTCGCTTACGCCGTGGGCAAGTTCCCGTTCACCGCCAACGGGCGAGCCCGGGCGATGGGCAGCACGGATGGCTTCGTGAAGATCCTGGCGGACAAAGCGAGCGATAAGGTGTTGGGCGCGCACATCATCGGGCCCGATGCCGGCACGTTGATCGCCGAGATCGCGACGGCGATGGAATTCGGCGCGAGCAGCGAAGACATCGCACGCACCTGTCACGCGCATCCCAGCCTCAGCGAAGCGGTCAAGGAAGCGGCGATGGCCGTCGAAGGACGCGCCATCCACATCTAAAGGCGGGTTCATGGCGTTCAAAGCGGCTAAAGAGCACAGCTACGCCGTCAGTGTGACCTGGACCGGAAATACCGGTTCAGGCACCAGCAGCTACCGCGGGTACACACGGGCGCATGACGTCGAGGTGCGCGGGAAGCCGGTCTTGCCGGGATCCTCGGATCCAGAGTTTCTTGGCGATCCCGCTCGGTACAATCCGGAGGAGATGCTCGTGGCATCCCTCTCCTCCTGCCACATGCTGTGGTACCTGCACCTGTGCTGCGTCGAGGGAATCACCGTCGAGAGCTATCAGGACATCGCCGAAGGCGTGATGGTAGAGGATGCCGATGGCGGTGGACGGTTCAGCCAGGTGATCTTGCAGCCGGAGATAAGGCTCAAAGCCGGGTCTGATCTCGGACGGGCGACAGCGCTGCATGCCGAGGCACAAGCCAAGTGCTTCATTGCGAATTCAATCAACTTCCCGATCCGGCACGAGCCCGTGTTCCTTCCCTCGCCATGATAAGGCGCGGTGTGAGCGACCCGGCCGAGCCGTCCGATTACCCAGTCAATCGCGTGGGAGCAGCTTCATGACAGCGCGGCTGGGTGTGAACATCGATCATGTCGCCACGGTACGGAATGCACGCGGCGGAGCGCACCCCGACCCGTTCGCGGCGGCCCTGGTGGCTGTGGGTGCGGGGGCGGACGGTATCACGGCCCATCTGCGCGAGGATCGGCGCCATGTACGCGACGGCGATCTGGAGCGGCTGGCGTCGTCGCCGGAGATCCGGCTCAACTTCGAAATGGCGGCAACCGACGAGATGGTCGCAATCGCGCTGCGGTTGCGCCCGGCCGCGTGCTGCATCGTGCCGGAGCGGCGCGAGGAAGTGACGACCGAAGGCGGGTTGGATGCGCTGGGCCAGTCGGCCTCGCTCGGGCCCAAGATCGAAATGCTGAAAGCGGCCGGGATCAGGGTGTCGCTGTTTCTGGCGCCTGACCCGGCGCAACTCGATGCGGCGGCTCGGCTCGGCGCCGAGGTCGTCGAACTGCATACGGGCGCTTACGCGCACGGGCATCCGGGTGAGTTGGAGCGGCTGCAGGCCGGTGCGGCGCAGCTGGTTCGCCTCGGTGTCGAGTGCCATGCCGGACACGGGCTGACCTATGCCAACGTGCTGCCGATCGCTGCCATGCCGGAAGTCGACGAGTTGAACATCGGGCATTTCCTGATGGGGCAGGCGCTGATGGATGGGCTACCCGGCGTGGTCAAACGAATGCGTGCGCTGATCCAGGCAGCTCGACACTGAACTCGGTGTAGTACCGAGCGATGTATTGGCTGCAATAAGGAGTGGACCGATGTCGGACAACAAGCACGAGAAGGCCGTAGATTTGACGGAGCAGGCGCTCGACGCGATGGAGGAAGGTGACCGCAAGGAAGCCGATAAGCTCATCGCCGAAGCCAAGAAGCTCGATCCGTCGGCGGTCGAAGAGGTCGTACACGATCTTGAGGAAGCAGAGAACACGAGCGTCAAGCCAAGCGTTTAACGGCCCAACTTTCCGTTAGGGCGCCACCGGCTTAATCCTGGCGAGGATGAGTGCGCGACCACACGTCGCGCAGGCCAGTGGCGTCAACGGAGGTGTAACGCTGCGTCGTCGATAGGCTGGCGTGGCCTAGAAGTTCCTGAATGGAGCGCAGATCGGCGCCGGCACCAAGCAGGTGCGTGGCGAAGCTGTGACGCAGGGCATGCGGTGAGGCGTGCTCCGGTAAACCGGCGCCACGACGGTAATCGCGCATGGTCTTGCGTGCGACGGCCGGGTCGAGCCGGGCACCGCGGGCGCCGATGAATAGCGGCGAGGCCTTGTCGCCCGAGGGATGGAGCGCAAGCCAGGCAGTCACGGCCTCGCGAATCGCGGGCAGAAGCGGGACGATGCGTTCCTTGCTGCCTTTACCGAGGACGCGCAGGGCCGGTGCGGCGGTGCTGAAGGCGCCGACATCGAGGGCTAGGGCTTCGGCGATCCGCAGCCCAGCGCCGTACAGCAAGGTAAACAGCGCGGTGTCACGGGCTTGCCAGCGAGGGTCGGCGTGTTCGGCACCGATGTCGTCGACGAGGGTTGTGGCTTGCTCGGGCGTCAGGGCACGGGGAACTGGCGCGCGGATGCGGGGGCGTCCGAGCAGCGAGGGCGCCGGGTTGACCACGCCATGATGCCGGGCGAGGTAGTCGAACAGGCTGCGGACCGCAGAGAGATGGCGGGCGCGGGTGGCGTTGGTGGTGCCGGTGCTGGCTTCGGCGGCGAGCCAGGCGCGAAGGTCGGACTGGCCGATCGCCGTAAGATCGGAGACGGTCGGCTCATGTCCGAGATGGTTCGTGAGAAAGCCCAGGAAGCCCGCCAGGTCGGTTTGATAGGCAGCAACGGTGAGCGGCGCGGCGCGGCGCTCGCGGAGTAGCCAGTCCAAGTAGGCTTTGACAGCGTCGAAACCCGTCATACCCGGTCCAACGCGGCGGCGGCGGCTCGACCCAGAAAAGTGAGCGCCGGGGTGGCCGCGCCGTCGAGGCCGGCTTGGGAGCGGACGGCGATGGCCAGAAGCGCAGGCGCTCCGGCGAGCGGGACGCGGACCAGAGCCTCGCGGATGGTGAGCGGTGCGGCTTCTCCATGCAGCGTGCGGTCGGCACCGGCATCGCGGACGATGGCATCGCGTTGGCCGAGGACGAGATCAACGGTCCCACGGGGGATCAAGGTGGCGCCCGGGATGTCCGTTTCGGCGGAAAGGCGGGCACTTTCGATGCGGAGGAGAAGAGGAATGTCGTTGTGAAGGCAGCAGACCGGGTCGGGCGCGCGCATGAGGGCGAGAACGGCGTCCTGCACCAGCGCGGTGAAGTTCTCGACGGCGCGGCGGCCGGCGGCAGCGTCCGTGCCATGGCGGCGGGCCTGATCGAGCATGGCGGCCATGTGGTCGGCCATGGCTTCGCCATGTAGCCGGCGGGGCGGGTCCAGCACGGCATAGAGCTCAGGGTGAGCGGCGAGCCAGCCGGGATTAGCGCGCAGGAAAGTAGCGATCGAGCGGCCGTCATCGCTGGCGGCTTGCGCCTCCCGTTGCAATCGCGCCTGCGCTGCGTCATCCAGGATTATGGTTTCTCTCCGCTCGGATGAACCGAGCCTACTCTTCGAGGCGCCGACCCGAAAGCGTGTTCCCGTTCTGCTCCCGCGGCCGTTCCGCGGGCCGTTTGACTATGCCGTGGCGCCCGGGCAGGAGCCGGTGCCGGGCGACGTCGTCATGGTGCCGCTTAACCGGCGCGAGGAAGTCGGCGTCGTGTGGGACGGCGTCGCCGATAACGGGGTAGGCGACAACAAGCTCCGGCCGATCACGGCGGTGCTGGACGTGCTGCCGATGCCGGCTGCGTTGCGCAAATTCGTCGACTGGGTGGCGGCCTACACGCTGGCCACGCCGGGCGAGGTGTTAGCGATGGCGCTGCGGATCCCAGCGATGCTGCCGGAGACGCCGCCGGTCGGCTGGCGGTTGAAGCCCGGCGCCCCCGCGTCGACAGCGGCGCGGGCGAAGGTGGCGGCGGCGTTGGCGGACGGAGTGGCGCGGACCACAAGCGATCTGGCGCGGGCGGCCGGGGTGAGTGCCGGGGTGGTGCGCGGGATGGGGCAGGCCGGGCTGCTGGAGCCGGCGCTGCTGCTGTCCAGGGCACCGTTCGATCGGCCGGATGCGGGGCGGGTGGGGCCGACCCTATCAGCGGATCAGGCGGCGGCGGGGCAATTGCTGCGAGACGCAGTAACGGCGCGGACGTTCGGGGTGACGTTGCTGGACGGGGTGACCGGCTCGGGCAAGACAGAGGTTTATCTCGAGGCGGTGGCGGCGTGCCTGGAGGCGGGGCGACAGGCGCTGGTGCTGCTGCCGGAGATCGCGCTGTCGTCGCAATGGCTGGAGCGGTTCGAGCGGCGGTTCGGGGCGGCGCCGGCGGTGTGGCATTCGGATCTTGGGTCGCGGACGCGCCGGGTCACGTGGCGGGCAGTGGCGGAAGGGACGGCGCCGGTGGTGGTCGGTGCGCGGTCGGCGCTATTCCTGCCGTTTCCGGATCTGGGGCTGATCGTGGTCGACGAAGAGCACGAGACGGCGTTCAAGCAGGAAGACGGCGTGGTGTATCACGCACGGGACATGGCGGTGGTGCGGGCGCGGTTGAGCGAGGCGCCGGCGGTGCTGGTGTCGGCGACCCCGAGCCTGGAGACGTTGGCGAACGTGGAGGCCGGGCGATACGGGCAGGTGACGCTGCAAGCGCGGCATGGCGGGGCGAGCCTGCCGGCGGTGGAGGCGATCGACCTCAGGGAGTTTCCGCCGGAGCGGGGGCGGTTCCTGTCACCGCGGCTGATTGCGGCAATCGAGGAAACGTTCGCGCGCGGGGAGCAGGCGATGCTGTTCCTGAACCGGCGTGGCTACGCGCCGCTGACGCTGTGCCGGACCTGCGGGCACCGGATGCAGTGCCCGAACTGCACGGCGTGGCTGGTGGAGCACCGGGCGCGCCGGACGCTGGCGTGTCACCATTGTGGGCATAACGAACCGATCCCGCCGACCTGCCCGAGCTGCGAAGCGCCGCACAGCCTGGTGCCGATCGGGCCCGGCGTGGAGCGCATCACCGAGGAGGCAGAGGCGGTGTTCCCCGACGCGCGGCGGCTGGTGATGGCGAGCGACACGCTGACCGGGCCGAACGCGGCGGCGGAGGCGGCGCACCGGATCGAACAGCGCGAGGTGGACCTGATCATCGGGACGCAGATTGTCGCCAAGGGGTGGCACTTCCCGCATCTGACGCTGGTAGGCGTGGTGGATGCCGATCTCGGGCTCGCGGGCGGCGACCTGCGGGCAGCAGAGCGGACGGTGCAGTTGCTGCACCAGGTGGCGGGCCGCGCCGGGCGGGCGGAGGCGCCGGGTCGGGTGCTGCTGCAGACGTTCAGCCCGGAACATCCGGTGATGCAGGCGCTGATCGAGGGCGACCTGGCCGGCTTCATGGCAACGGAAGCGGAGATCCGGCGACCCGGCGGTTGGCCGCCCTATGGCCGGCTGGCGGCGCTGATCATCAGCGCCGATACCGCGGCGGCGGCCGACGAGTTGGCGCGCGATGTGGGCCGGGCGGCGCCGCGCGGCGAGGGCGTGACGGTATTGGGGCCGGCACCGGCGCCGTTTGCGATCCTGCGCGGGCGGCATCGGCGGCGGTTGCTGCTCAAGACCCGGCGAGACGTCGCGGTGCAGCCGATCCTACGGGAATGGCTGACCCACGTGCGGGCAACAGGGACGGCGCGGATCGACGTGGACGTCGACCCGGTGTCGTTCCTGTAGGCTAGACCTTTTCGACCTGAGCGTATTCCAGCTCGACCGGGGTCGAACGACCGAAGATGGAGACGCTGACCTTTACGCGGCCCTTTTCCTCGTCGATTTCTTCAACGACGCCGTTGAAGCTGGTGAACGGCCCGTCGGCCACGCGGATCTGCTCGCCAATCTCGAACAGCACGGCGGGACGTGTCCGCTCCACGCCCTCGGCGGATTGCTTGAGCATGCGCTCGGCTTCGGCCTCGGGAATCGGCGACGGCCGGGTCTTGGTGCCCAGGAAGCCGGTGACCTTCGGCGTGTCCTTGATCAAGTGCCAGGTGTCGTCGGTGAGCTCCATCTTCACCAGCACGTAGCCGGGGAAGAACTTGCGCTCGGTGTTGATCTTCTGGCCGCGGCGGATCTCGACCACCTCCTCGGCGGGGACCAGCACCTCATCGACGAGGTCGGCCAGGCCCTTCTGGGCGGCCTGCTCCTTGACCTGCTGGGCGATCTTCTTCTCGAAGCCGGAATAGACGTGAACGACATACCAACGCTTGGCCATAACTTTTTCCTACGACCCCACCCCGAACAAGGCGCGCACCCCGATGCCGATGAGCTGGTCGGCGGCGAAGAGCAGGAGGGCGGCGATACCGGAGAGGGCGAACACGAGACCGGTGGTCACCATGGTCTCCTTGCGGGAGGGCCAGGTGATCTTGCCGACTTCGAGCCGCACGTCGCGAAGGAATTTCGCCGGATTGACCGCCACTTAGACACCTAACCTGAGCAAAAGAACTGTACTGAGAGAATGGCAGGGGCGGAGGGTCTCGAACTCTCAACCTCCGGTTTTGGAGACCGGCGCTCTAGCCAATTGAGCTACGCCCCTGCAGTGCCG
>JBPBQE010000500.1:0-20128 GCA_050954595.1 Janthinobacterium lividum
CCAACATATCCGTCCGTATTTCAGATTTACTTTTCAAAGAGCGGGGCGGGAACCATTTGGTCGCCGCCGGTGAGGAGGGATATATGGCCCCGCCTCGAAGGTGTCAACACGATGACAGCCAGTAAGCCTACCATCAGCCATGCATATTTAAATGTGGACGAAGCTCACCCCCGCGCCACACGCGCAGGGGTGAGTGTCTCTTCAGGCCGCCTCTGCTTGCGTGTCGCCGATCACCAGCCCGTCACGCGATGCCGAAACGTGCACCGTCTCACCATCATGCACCGTGCCGTCGAGCAGCATGCCCGCAAGCGGGTTCTGCACGCTACGCTGGATCACCCGCTTGAGCGGGCGCGCACCATAGACCGGGTCATAACCTTGATCGGCCAACCATTCGGTCGCCGCCGGGTCGAGATCCAGCGTGATGTGACGATGGCGCAGCAGTTCGCGCAAACGAGCCAACTGGATGTCGACGATCCGCGCCATATCCGACCGCTGCAAGCGCCGGAACAGCACGATCTCGTCCAACCGGTTCAAGAACTCCGGCCGGAAATGCTCGCGCACTCCCTTCATCACCTGAGCCTGTGCCAAGGCTGAGATCTCGCCATCAGGCTGCGCGGCCAATACGTCGCTGCCCAGATTACTGGTCAGCACGATAATGCAGTTGCGGAAGTCGACCGTTCTCCCCTGTCCATCGGTCAGCCGGCCATCGTCGAGAACCTGCAACAGGATGTTGAAGACGTCTTCGTGTGCCTTCTCCACCTCGTCGAACAGGATGACTTGATAGGGTCGCCGACGCACCGCCTCGGTAAGCACGCCACCTTCGTCATACCCAACGTAACCCGGTGGTGCGCCCACCAAGCGAGATACGGAGTGCTTTTCCATGAACTCGCTCATGTCGATCCGCACCATCGCCCGGTCATCGTCGAACAGGAACGCGGCTAACGCCTTGGTCAGCTCCGTTTTGCCGACACCGGTCGGCCCCAAGAACAGGAAGCTGCCGATCGGCCGGTTCGGATCCTGCAACCCGGCGCGCGCCCGACGCACTGCGTCCGACACGTGCCGTAGCGCCTCTTCCTGACCCACCACACGATGTCGCAGCTCGTCTTCCATGCGCACCAGCTTGGAGCGTTCACCTTCGAGCATCCGCTCCATGGGAATGCCGGTCCAGCGCGCGACGACGGCCGCGATCTGGTCCTCCGTGACAGCCTCGTTGACCAAGTGCCCGCCATCGCCGCTTTCGGCGATCTTGCGCTCGAGGTCCGGAATGCTGCCGTAGGTCAGCTCACCGGCGCGGGCGTAGTCGCCGCGCCGGGTCGCGATCTCGATTTCCGAGCGCGCTTGGTCGAGTTGCTCCTTGTATCGCTGCGTCTCCGTCACGCGATCCTTTTCGGCCTTCCACGCTGCCGACATCGCATCCGACCGTTCGGCCAGTCCGGCGATCTCGCCCTCGAGCTTCTCCAACCGTTCCCGGCTGGCAGCATCGCTCTCGCGCCGTAACGCTTCGCGCTCGATCTTCAGCTGCATCAGCCGGCGATCCAGCTCGTCCAACGCCTCGGGCTTGCTGTCCACCACCATGCGCAACCGGCTGGAAGCCTCGTCGATCAGATCGATCGCCTTGTCGGGCAGGAAGCGGTCGGTGATGTAGCGATTGGACAGCGTCGCCGCCGCCACGATGGCAGCGTCGGTGATCTTGATCCCGTGATGCAGCTCATATTTGTCCTTGATGCCGCGCAGGATGCTGATCGTGTCCTCCACCGTCGGCTCGCCCACGAACACGGACTGGAAGCGACGGGCCAGCGCTGCGTCCTTCTCGATGTGCTTGCGATACTCGTCGAGCGTGGTCGCCCCGATGCAGTGTAGCGCGCCGCGGGCCAATTCCGGCTTCAGCAGATTGCTCGCATCCATCGCGCCATCCGCCTTTCCGGCGCCGACCAGCGTGTGCATCTCGTCGATGAACAGGATGACGCTGCCGTTCGCGGCCTCAATTTCCTTGAGCACGGCCTTCAACCGTTCCTCGAATTCACCCCGGAACTTCGACCCGGCGACCATCGCGCCGAGGTCGAGCGACATCAGCCGCTTGTTGCGCAGCGCCTCCGGCACGTCACCGTTGACGATCCGCAGAGCGAGGCCCTCCACGATGGCGGTCTTGCCGACGCCGGGCTCACCGATCAGCACCGGGTTGTTCTTGGTGCGACGTGCCAGGATCTGGATGGTGCGGCGGATTTCTTCGTCGCGCCCGATCACCGGGTCGAGCTTGCCGGCGCGGCCGAGCTCGGTCACGTCGCGGGCGTATTTCTTCAAGGCGTCGAAATTGGCCTCGGCCGCGGCGCTATCGACCACCCTGCCCTTGCGGATCTCCGTCACCGCCTTGTCGAGCGCCGGCGGCGTCGCGCCGGCATCGCGCAACGCCCGGGCCGCGGGCGTGTCGCTCATCGCGAGGGCCACCAGCAACCGGTCCTGCGCGACGAACGCGTCGCCGGCTTTGCTCGATTGCTGCTGCGCGGCATCGAGCAAGCGCACCAGTTCTGGCGTGATCTGCGGCTGTCCGCCGTTGCCGCCCTGCACTTTCGGGATGCGGCCTAGCTCGGCCTCCGTCGTCCGCAGCGCTGCCTGCGGATCGCCACCCGCGGCACGAATCAGCCCGGCGGCCGCTCCCTCCGGATCGTCCAGCAGCGCCTTGAGCAGATGCTCCGGCGTCAGCCGCTGATGAAAATCGCGGATCGCGATGGTCTGCGCGGCTTGCAAAAATCCGCGCGAGCGTTCGGTAAATTTCTCAATGTCCATGTCTTGATGTCCCTTCATGAGGCGACGAATGCAGACGCGTCCCTGAACAGGCGACGCGGCGTCGCACTAAAATGGTGAGCGATCCCAACCGACTCAAGAGCATGGAGCGGCCAGATCGCGGGTCTACGAGACCGGCATGACAGCCGTGACGCAGACCATGCAGACCGGCGCTTTTCGAATGCTCCAACTCCGCGGCCTCCCTCCCTAGCGGCTCGGTTCAGCGCGTGTCAGCCTGCGGCGAAACAGATCGGCTTCCCCCCTTGCCCGCCACCATCGCACTTCCCTTCTCCCCGTCCCTCCCCCGCACCGCGCTCGTCACTGGCGGTGCGAAACGGTTGGGACGAGCCATGTGCCATTCCCTGGCATCGGCAGGGTTCCGCGTGGCAATCCACTATAACGCTAGTAGCTCGGAAGCGGCTGAACTCGCCGACGAGATCGGTGAGGCGGCGATCGCCATCCAGGCCGACCTGGCTGACGAAACGGCAACCGCGGCGCTGATGGGTCGGGTCGCTGACGCGCTCGGCCCGGTCGGCGTGCTGGTCAACAACGCCAGCGTGTTCGAACGCGACGAGTGGCACGATGCGACGCGGGCGAGCTGGGATCGTCATCTGGAGCCGAACGTCCGCGCGCCGTTTGTGCTGATGCAGGCGATGGCACGGGCTTTGCCAACCGAGGCGGAAGGCGTGGTGATCAACCTGCTTGACCAGCGCGTCTGGTCGCTGACGCCGCATTTCGTGTCCTACACCGTCTCCAAGGCTGCGCTCTGGGCATTGACGCAGCAGATGGCGCTGGCCTTGGCACCGCGTATCCGGGTCAACGCGATCGGGCCCGGTCCCGCACTGCCGAGCGAACGGCAGTCGACCGAGCAGTTCGCGCGCCAGGCGGCCAGCGTGCCCCTGCAGCACGGCACCAGCCCGGAGGAAGTCGGGCGGGCGGTGCTGGCCTTGCTGATGCTGCCCTCGGTCACCGGGCAGATGATTGCGCTCGACGGCGGGCAACACCTGCAATGGTCGCCGACCGGCGCGGCGGAGGTCGAATAACATGCACATCGCCAACGCCGCCGACGGAATCCGGCACGTCTTCCTGCGCGACATGATGCTGCAGCTCAGCATCGGCGTGTATGCCCACGAACATGTCGCGACTCAGCGGGTGCGCATCAACGTCGATCTCGGCGTCAGCGAGGACCGCAGCGACGAGACCGACCGGATCGGCCGGGTGGTCGACTATGAGGCGCTGGCGCAACGCGTCCGCGACTTAGCCACGAGCGGTCACGTGCAACTGGTCGAGACTCTGGCGGAGCGAATCGCGCAGGACTGTTTGCGCGATGAACGAATCCGCTCGGCACGTGTGCGGGTAGAAAAACTTGACGTGTTTGCCGACATGTGGGCCGCCGGAGTCGAGGTGGAGCGTTGTCAGCCCGTGACTCATCCACCGATCGGGCAAAGCATTTGAAACTATGGGAGGTTTCCTCGTTCAACCACCCTTCTACCAGAGGCTTGTGCGGTTAACGAGTGAAATCAATAGGTTAGCTTAGTGCCTAAAAAATAGGCAACCCGGACGATCGTCACTGTTTACGGCCTCTTGCACCTTAACTACCCACTTCACCCACAAGCTTATCCACAGGAACGGTGGATGATTTTTCGATGACGTTTGGGGGGCTTGAGCTTGGGGCCTTCTGCCGCCTAATCAGCCCCGATGGATGAAGCTGAAGTTCCACGCACGCTCGCCGGCGTCAAGGTGATCGAACGGGCGCTCGCCACCATGCCGCAGAGCCCGGGCGTGTATCGGATGCTCGATGCCCGCGGCGAGGCGCTCTACGTCGGCAAGGCGCGTAACCTCAAGAAGCGGGTCATCAACTACACCCAGCTGGTCCGGCTGCCCGAGCGGCTGAAGCGGATGGTGCACGAGACGGTCACGATGGAGATCGTCACCACGCACACGGAGGCCGAGGCGCTGCTCCTTGAGGCCAACCTCATCAAGCGGCTCAAGCCGCGCTTCAACATCGTGCTCCGGGACGACAAGAGCTATCCGTGGCTGATGCTGACGGAGGATCATGCCTTTCCGCAGATCACCAAGCATCGTGGCACCCGCTCACGGAAGGGCAGCTATTACGGCCCGTTCGCGTCATCCTGGGCGGTCAATCAGACCGTGACCGCGATGCAGCGCGTGTTCCTGCTGCGCTCCTGCCAGGACACCGTGTTCAACAATCGCTCGCGCCCCTGCCTGCTGCATCAAATCAAGCGCTGCTCGGCGCCATGCGTGGGCCGGGTCGACGCGGTGGAATACGGGCATTACGTTGCCCAGGCGCGCGCCTTCCTCGGCGGCAAGGCCGGCGACGTGCAACGCGAGTTGGCGCGCGAGATGGAGGCCGCCTCCGAAAACCTCGAGTTCGAGCATGCCGCCGCCGTGCGCGACCGCATCCGCGGCCTGACTCACGTTCAAGGCACGGCCGTCATCAACCCGGCCAGCCTCACCGACGCCGATATCGTCGCAGCGCACCAGATCGGCGGCCAAACCTGCGTGCAGGTGTTCTTTGTCCGCGGCGGCAACAACAACGGCAACCGCGCCTTCTTCCCGACCCACACGCGGGACGAGGAGCCGGATGCCGTGCTGGCCGCCTTCCTTGGGCAATTCTACGATGACAAGCCGGTGCCGCCGGTGATCCTGCTCAGCCACGCCGTCGTGGAACAGGATCTGCTGGCCGAGGCGCTGTCGCTCAAGGCCGAGCGCAAGGTCAGCATGAGCGTGCCGGTGCGTGGCGAGAAGCGCGCCGTGGTGTTGCACGCGCAGACCAATGCGCGGGAGGCTCTGGAGCGCAAGATGGCCGAGAGTGCCGGCCAGCAGAAGCTGCTCACCGGCGTCGCCGAGGTGTTCGGGCTGGCAGCGACCCCCGAGCGCATCGAGTGCTACGACAACAGCCACATCATGGGCAGCAACGCTTACGGAGTGATGATCGTCGCCGGCCCGGACGGCTTCCAGAAAAACGCCTACCGCAAGTATTCTATCAAGGGGCCGATCACGCCCGGCGACGACTTTGCCATGATGCGCGAGGTGCTGGATCGGCGCTTCTCCCGCGCCATGCGCGAGCAGGCCGCCAGCGACGCCGGCGAGGGCGCCCCCCCGGTGTTGCCGGACCTGCTCTTGATCGATGGTGGCGCCGGTCAGCTCTCGGCCGTGCGCGGCATCCTGCAGGATCTGGGCATCCACCAGATTCCCGTGGTGGGGATTGCCAAGGGCCCGGACCGCGACGCCGGCAAGGAGTGGTTCCACATGGCCGGCCGGGACGCCTTCCAGCTGCCGCCGCGCGACCCGGTGCTCTACTACTTACAGCGCGTCCGCGACGAGACGCACCGCTTCGCCATCACCACCCACCGGGCCAGCCGCAGCAAGGGGCTGGTCACCAGCGAGTTGGACGAGGTGCCCGGCGTCGGCGCGGCCCGCAAGCGCGCGCTGCTAAACCATTTCGGGTCAGCCCGCGGCGTGAAACAGGCCGGACTATCGGACCTCGAGGCCGCCCCCGGCATCAACCGGGAGACGGCACGCCGGGTCTATGAGTTTTTCCACCCGGGCTGATCAGCACCGGTACGGATGATAGTAGCAGAAACCGGGGCGCGGACGGCCGTATCCATAGGGCGGATAGAAGCAGCCGGAGACCGCGACACGTCGCTAGTAGCACCAGAGCAAGCAGAGCCTTCTTCATCGGTAATGTTCCTTAAGCCAAGTGCATTTAGCCGGTCGAATATGGCCTATTCGTGCTCTGAATACGGTTGATCGAAGGTGACCACCCAAGCTCGGTGGTAAATCAATCAGATCTCCTCGACCCGCTCCACCCCGACCACCGCCTTGAGCGCCTGCACCAACCGCGGTGTAACCTGGAAGCCACCAGGCAGCGTGATCTCCACCTCCTGCGCCTCGTCGACCCGCGGCACCAGCGTGACCCGGCCCTTGCCGCGTCCGCCATTGGCCTCGCCCCGCGCCAGCACCGCCCGGATGTGCGGCACCGCCTCGCTACAGTCGAGCCAGATCCGCATCCCCGCCCCGGCCGCGTTCGCCGCCGCGTCCAGGCTCACGCAATCCGTTGCCGTGATCCGCAGGGCCTCGCCCTCGAGCTTCAGCTCGACGCCCATCAGCACCGCCTCGCCGCCCTTGAGCACGTCGCGGGCCGAGTTCAGCACCTCGCTGAACACCGTCACTTCGAAGCTGCCGCTGCCGTCTGACAGCCGAATCCAGGCCATGCGACTCCCCGTTCGCGTCGGCCGCTCCTTGGTGGCAATGACGTTGCCGGCCACCCTGACCCGCGTCGCCCCTGCCGCCGCCTTCAGCTCGAGATCCTTCGACGACACCACCCCGAGCCGCTTGAGCAACGGCACGTAGCTGTCCAGCGGGTGCGCGGTCAGATGGAACCCAACCGCGTCGGCCTCGTAGCCCAGCCGCTCCATGCCGGGCCAATCCGGCCCTGACGGCAATCGCAGCGTCACGGCCTCCTCCGTCCCGCCGAACAGCCCGGTCTGCCCGGTATTGGCCTCCTCCGCCTGTGCCTGTGCCCTCCGCAGGATCATCTCCGCACCGGCGAAGACCTGCTGCCGATTAGGATGCAGCGCGTCGAACGCCCCGGCGCGCGCCAGATTCTCCAACTGCATCTTGTTCAGCTGCCGCGGATCGACCCGCGCCGCCAGGTCCCCGACATCGCGGAACGGCACGTCGCCGCGTGTTGCCACCAGCGTCAGCATCGCCTCCAGCCCAACCTTCTTCACCGCCGCCAGCGCGTATCGGATCGATTGCGTGCCATCCTCGGCGACCTCGACCTTGAACCGTGCTTCCGACCGGTTGATGTCCGGCGGCAGCACGGCGACGTTCATCCGCTGTGCCTCCTGCCGCAGGGCCGCGAGCTTGTCGGTGTTGCCGAGCGCCAGATCCATGCAGGCGGCCAGGAACGCCACCGGATAGTTCGCCTTCATCCAGGCGGTTTGGTACGACACCAGCGCGTAGGCCGCCGCGTGGCTCTTGTTGAAGCCGTAATCGGCGAACTTGGCCATCAGGTCGAACACCTCGTTCGCCTTGGCCTTCGGGATGCCCCGCCCGGTGGCCCCGTCGGTGAAAACCTGCCGCTGCAGCTCCATTTCCGAGCGAATCTTCTTGCCCATTGCGCGCCGCAACAAGTCCGCCCCGCCCAGGCTGTAGCCGCCCATCTTCTGGGCGATCTGCATCACCTGTTCCTGATAGACCATGATGCCGTAGGTCTCGCCCAGGATCTCCTGCAGCTCCGGATGCGGCGGCGCCCAGGCCTCACCGTGCTTGCGGCGGCAGTAATCCGGGATGTTCGCCATCGGGCCCGGCCGATACAGCGACACCGCCGCGATCAGATCCTCCAGCCGGTTCGGCCGCATCTGCCGCAAGACGTCGCGCATGCCCTGGCCTTCGAACTGGAACACCCCGCCGGCATCGCCGCGCGACAGCATCTCGTAGGTCGCGGCATCGTCGAGCGGAATGGTTTCCAGCACCACCGGCGTGCCCAGCCGGGTCAGCATCTGCTGCGCCCGCTGCAGGATCGTCAGCGTGGTCAGCCCGAGGAAGTCGAATTTCACCAACCCGGCCTGCTCGACGTATTTCATCGAGTATTGCGTGACCAGCGTATCCGCCTTCGGATCGCGATATAGCGGCACCAGTTCGACTAGCGGCCGATCGCCAATGACCACACCCGCCGCATGGGTCGAGGCATGGCGATACAGCCCCTCTAGCTGCAGCGCGACTTCCAGCAGCCGCCGAATCGCCTCATCGCCGTCCCGCATCTCCTGCAGCCGCGGCTCGCCCTCGATGGCTTGCGCCAGCGTCACCGGCTTGGCCGGGTTGTTGGGGATCAGCTCGGCGACGCGGTTCACCTGCCCGAATCCCAGCCCTAGCACCCGCCCCACGTCGCGCACCGCCGCCCGCGCCTGCAGCTTGCCGAAGGTGATGATCTGCGCCACCCGGTCGTTGCCGTATTCCCGGCGTACGTAGGAGATGACCTCGTCGCGCCGGTCCTGGCAGAAATCGATGTCGAAGTCCGGCATCGACACGCGTTCCGGGTTGAGGAACCGCTCGAACAGCAGCCCCCAGCGTAGCGGGTCCAGATCGGTGATCGTCAATGCCCACGCCACCACCGACCCGGCGCCAGAGCCACGGCCGGGACCGACCGGGATGTCCTGCGACTTCGCCCACTGGATGAAGTCGGCCACGATCAGGAAGTAGCCCGGGAACCCCATCCCCGCGATGACATCCAGTTCGTAGTTCAACTGCGTCGCATACCGCGTCCGGGTCTCGGCATCGGCCTCCATCGCGACCATCCGTCGCTCCAGCCCCTCGACCGCCATGGCCCGGATCGTCGCGTCTTCCGTCTGCCCCGTCAGCACCTTTGGGCTCACCGGCAGCAGCGGCTTGCGGGATTCGGCCATCACCGCACACATGCGCGCCACCGCGATCGTGTTGTCGCAGGCATCGGGCAGGTCCGCGAACAGCGCCCGCATTGCCTTTGCCGGCTTGAACCAATGCTCCGGCGTGACCCGGCGCCTCGACTGCTCGCTCACCTGCCGCCCCTCGGCGATGCACAGCAGCGCATCGTGAGCCTCGTGCATTCCCGGCGTGGCGTAGAAACACTCGTTAGTGGCGATCAACGGGATGCGGCGCGCATCGGCCAGCGCGATCAGCCCGGGCTCGACCGCAGCCTCGATCGCCAGCCCATGTCGGTGCAACTCCATCATGCAGCGACCCGGGAACGCTTCGGCGAACTGCGCCAGCAACGCCTCCGCCTCCGCCTGCCGCCCCTCCGCCAGCAACCGCACCAACGGCCCCCGCGTCCCACCGGTCAACAGGATCAGCCCGGCCGAATGCGACAGCAACCGGTCGAGCCCGATCTGCGGCAGCGCCGGATCGGACTCGATGAAGCCGATGGAGGACAATGACCGCAGGTTGGCGAGCCCAACCTCGTCCTGCGCCAGCACCACGATCGGCTCCGGCGCCAGCCCGGGCTTTTCAGCGCGCACGAGGCTGATCTGGCACCCGACGATCGGCTGCACGCCCTTGCCCACGCAGGCCTGGCTGAACTCCAACGCCCCGAACAGATTGCCGCTATCGGCGATGGCGACCGCCGGCTGCCGATCCGCCAGCGCCAGCGCCGCGATCTTGTCCGGCTTGATGGCGCCCTCGCTGAGCGAATAGGCGGAATGGACTCGGAGATGGACGAAGTCGGCGGCGCTCATGGGACAGAGATGGGCATCATTGCCGCCGTTTTGTCATCACCCTTTAGCCCGGCGCTCCCCCGAACCGGACGGCACGCTAGTGTGCGCCGCCGTGGTCGATCGGTGACGGCTGCGCGTCGACCTTCATGGTGTAGATCGCCACCGGATACCGCACCTCGGATTTGGCGCCATTGAAGCCGGGGCTGAGGTTCTGCTGGTTCGCCGGTATCCAGAGCGTCCCGTGCGTATCGATCCACATGGCGTCGATCCAGATCAGTCGGGGGTCGGCAATGAGCGTCGTCACCGACCGGTCCGGATGGATCAGCAGGATGCGGCGGGCATCGGCGTCGCCGTAGTAGATCGTGCCGGTCGCATCGATTGCTGTCCCGCCCGTGGTCGGCGTGTCGAGCCAGGGTTCGACGTGCGAGGCAAGCTGGGTCGCCGGAAGCGCCGGGTTATCGAGCCAGCGCGTCTCGATGCGCGAGATCGGTCCCGACGCGGGCAGGTAGTAGAGCCAGCGCCCATCGGGTGAGACCTCGAGCTGGTCGGCGTGGACGCGCTTGGGCTGCCCCTTCTCGTCGAACAGCTCCTTGCCGTCCGCCTGCATGGTCTTCGTGTCCGTCGTGGATGGGTCGTGATCCAGAACGCGGCGCACCTGGCCGGTTTCGAGATCGAGCACGAGCAAAGCCGGGTCGCCCGCATCGCTCAGATAAGCCCGGCTGCCGTTGAAGCGGACATCGTCGATATACGACATCGTCCGCGACGCTGACGACAGGTCGTAGACCCGGCTCACCGTGTTGGTCGCCAGGTCCACGCGGAACAGCCGCGCGCCTCCTGGTACCGCCGGCTTGCCGATCCCCGGCGACCCCGCGTCCATCAGCCACAACGCCCCATCCGGCCCGATCCGCAGCGCGTTGATCAGCACGAAGCTATGCGACAGATCGCCGCCAGCCGCCGCCGGCCCACGGTTCCAGGCCGCATCCGGATAAGGCCGAGCCTCTCCCGACCCGGGCAGGATCTCCTGCACCTGCACCTCCGGCCCTTCCGTCTGCGG
Source organism: Janthinobacterium lividum (assembly GCA_050954595.1). GTDB lineage: Bacteria > Pseudomonadota > Alphaproteobacteria > Acetobacterales > Acetobacteraceae > JAVVHH01. Next base: position 11,053 of record JBPBQE010000500.1, read on the forward strand.
AAAACCGACGAAGATGCGTCCGTCCACCGTCGTGGTGACCGCATTGGGGATGCGCCCGAACGTATAGGCCAGTTGCAGCCGTGGATCCTGCACCGTGGGCAGCGGCGCCGGCGGCACCGTCATGAGCGGTGCCTGCGCCGACGTCACGAACAGCGCACCCAACAGCCACACGGTCGCAATTCTACGCATTCCACCAACTCCCCACTGCCCGAGCAGAACAGGGAGCCGGCTTCATGGTTGCGTCAGGCTTCCACGATCCGCCCGTCGTGCAGCGTCACGCGCCGGTCCATCCGTGCCGCCAGCGTCGGGTTGTGCGTCGCGATCAGCGCCGCCACCCCCTGCGCCCGCACCACATGCAGCAATTCCTCGAACACCACGTCGCTGGTGCCGACGTCGAGGTTGCCGGTCGGCTCGTCGGCCAGCAGCACGCCCGGCGCGTTGGCCAGCGCCCGCGCGATCGCCACGCGCTGCTTCTCGCCGCCCGACAGCTTGCCCGGCAGATGCTTCAGCCGGCTCCCCAGCCCGAACTGCGTCAGCAACCCGGTGGCCCGCTCGCCCGCCTGCCGGCGCGACACGCCCGCCACCATCTGCGGCAGCATGACGTTCTCCAGCGCCGTGAACTCCGCCAGCAGCTGGTGCGACTGATACACGAAGCCGATCCGGTCCCGCCGGATCGCCGTCCGTTCGGTATCCGCCAGCCGTCCCGAATCGCGCCCGTCGATCAACACCGCGCCGCGATCAGGCCGCTCCAGTAACCCGGCCACATGCAGCAGCGTGCTTTTCCCCGTCCCGGACGGCGCCACCAGCGCCACGATCTCTCCGGGGTGCAGCGTCAACTCGGCATCCTGCAGCACATGCAGATCGGTCTCGCCGCTGCGATAGGACCGGCCCACGCCCTGGAGGCGCAATGGTTCATTCATGCCGCAACGCCTCCACCGGGTCGGTCCGTGCGGCACGCCAACTCGGGTAGATCGTCGCCAGCAGCGACAGCGCCAGCGACATCACCACGACCTGGATCACCTCGCCGGAGTTCAGCTTGGCCGGCAGGTGCGTGAGGTAATAAACCTCCGGGTTGAACACCCGCGCGCCCGTCACCGCCTCGACCCAGCCCTGAATCTCTTGGATGTTGAGGCAGAACAGCACCCCGATCACCACGCCGACCAGCGTCCCCGTCACGCCCACGGAGGCGCCGCACATCAGGAAGATGCGCAGGATCGCCCCCCGCCCTGCCCCGATCGTCCTCAACACGGCGATGTCGCGCGTCTTGTCCTTGACCATCATGATCAACGACGAGATCACGTTGAATGCCGCTACGACGATGATCAGCGTCAGGATCAGGAACATGACGTTCTGCTCCACCTTCACGGCGGCAAAGAAGCTGTTGTTGTTCTGCTGCCAATCCACCACCCGCACCGGAGTACCGGCCAGCGCGGCGCCGATCTGCTGGCCGATCTGTCGCACCCGATCGGGATCATCGACCCGCACCTCGATCTGCGATACCGCGCCCGGCGACTGGAAGAAGATCTGCGCCGCCTGCAACGGCAGGAACACATAGGCCGTATCGTACTCGTTCATGCCGACCGAGAAGATCGCCACGATCTTGTAGGCACGCACTCGCGGGATGGTCCCGAACGCGGTGGCGGCACCCTGCGGCGACACTAGCGTCAACTCGTCGCCGACGCCCAAGCCGAACTTGCCTGCCAACCCCGACCCGATCGCGATCGCGTCCTCACCCTTGAAGTCGGCCAGCGAGCCCGCCGGGATCTTGATCGCGCTCATCTCGGCAAAGTCCTTCGGCTCGATGCCGCGCACCAATCCGCCGGACGACTGCCCCCGCGGCCCGCTCAGCAACACCTGGCCGTCGATCACCGGCGCCGCCGACGCGACCCCCGGCACCGCTCGGATCTTTGCCGCCGCCGCATCGAAGTCCTGCAGCTTGCCCGCGGTCGCGTAAACGCCGAGATGCCCGTTGAACCCCAGGATGCGGTTGAGCAGATCCGTCTGAAACCCACCCATCACCGACATCACGATGATCAGCGTCGCTACCCCCAGCGCGATCCCCACTAGGCTGAACCCGGCGATCACCGAGACGAACCGCTCGCCCCGCCGCGCGCGCAGATAGCGTCCCGCGACCGTCCGCTCGAATGCGCCGAACACTATTGGGCCTGGGCGATCTTTGCGAGCGCAGCCTCGAGCGACAATTCCTCACGCTCGCCGGTGGCCCGCCGCTTCAGCTCCACCAAACCGTCGGCCGCGCCGCGCGGCCCCACGATGATCTGCCAGGGATGCCCCATCAGGTCGGCATCGGCGAATTTCGGCCCGGCGCGCTCGGCGCGGTCGTCATACAGCGCGTTGCCTGCAAAATGCGCATAGGCCTGCTCGCAGATCGCGTCGCACTTGGCATCGCCCTGCTTGAGGTTGAGGATCGCCGCCCGGAATGGCGCAATGCTATCCGGCCAGATGATCCCGGCATCGTCATGCGACGCCTCGATCACCGCGCCCACCAAGCGCGAGACACCGACGCCATAGCTGCCCATCTCAGGCGTCACCGGCTTGCCGTCCGACCCGGCGACGCTCAGTTCCAGCGGCGCGCTATACTTGGTGCCAAAATAGAAGATGTGCCCAACCTCGATGCCGCGGCCTTCGCGACGCTGCGCCGGGTCGACCTTCTCCCAAGCGGCGGTGTCGTGCATCTCCTCGGTCGTGGCATAGGGCGTGGTCATCAAGCCGAAGAACCGCTCGAGGTCGTCGGGCTTAGCAGCGTCGAAGCTGTCGCCGCTATAGTCGATGCCTTCGAAAGCGGCATCGTAGAACACCTGGCTCTCGCCCGTCGGTGCCAGGATGATGAACTCATGGCTGAGGTCGCCGCCGATCGGGCCGGTATCGGCCACCATCGGGATCGCCGCGACGCCGAGCCGCTGGAACGTCCGCATGTAGGCCAGCATCATCTTGCGGTAGCTGACGACGGCACCCGCGTAGTCCAGATCGAAGCTATACGCGTCCTTCATCAAGAACTCGCGGCCGCGCATCACGCCAAAGCGGGGGCGTGTCTCGTCGCGGAACTTCCATTGAATGTGATAAACGATCTGCGGCAACTGCCGGTAACTGTTGATCGATTGCCGAACCAAATCGGTGATCATCTCTTCATTGGTCGGCCCGAACAGCATCTCGCGCTCGCCGCGATCCTTGATCCGCAGCATCTCCGGCCCGTAGGCGTCGTAGCGCCCGCTCTTGCGCCACAAATCGGCCGATTGAATGGTCGGCATCAGCACTTCCTGCGCGCCGATCCGGTCCTGCTCCTCGCGCACGATCTGCGCGATCCGCTGCAGCACGCGCCATCCGACGGGCAACCAGGCATAGATCCCCGCCGATGTCTGCCGCACCAGGCCGGCGCGCAGCATGAGGCGATGCGACGTGATCTGCGCTTCGGCCGGGTTCTCTTTGAGGGTCGGGATCAGGGAATGGGAGAGGCGCATTGAGGTCCTTTGGGCGTCACGACGTCCGACATTTCCGCCGGGCGCAGGTCCTCTACACCAAATCGGTTGCCCTTGGAAAAACCGCGGTTGGGATCAACGTGGGCCGGCTGCTCGATGCTGCGGCGCACAAACGATTATCGACTAAAATCAGACGTGTTGCCGGAAAAAAGAGTGACAGGCATGCGTCCGGGAGATAACAAAAAGAAAGGCCCGAGCGCCAAGGCGCAACGGGCCAAGTTTAGGGAGGAAACGCCATCTACGCATCGGAACGGGCCAAGCCCTGTTCTGATGCGTCATGGTGTCCGATTGGCGACGGGCTGTCCAAAGTTTTTCCGCACCAAATGACAACTAAATAGCCGGCTCAATCGAGATATGGCGCTTGAGCGCGCACCGGCTTTCGCTCTGCCTAGCATTTACTCACAAGCCCGTTCGGAACGACAGATACGGGCTTTGTATCACCCACATGATCGCAGCCCACACGAACAGCGCGAGCACAGTCGTCACAATAACCTTGCGCAGAATTAGCGGGCGTTCCGGAACCCCGCGCCATCCGGTGGCCTCGTCGGCCTCCGGATGCGGACGTGTCCATAATGGCAGCACGGTGAACAACAGCGTCCACCATACCAACATGAACACGACAAAGGCCGTGAACCAATCCATCAGACGCGCAGGAGGTGCACGTCCACCATGGGCCGCTTCTGCAAGCGGCGGCCAAGCGCCCGTCGTAATGCCGCCCGCGCCGCATCGGTCAATGCAGCATCATCACCGCGCAGCCCTGACGGAAGCTCGTTGATCGCGCGCCCGAACTCGGCGGCGATTCGCGTCGTCTCCGGATCGTCCTGCTCGAGAAGACCCGGCGCACTGACCCGCGCCACGCCGAGCAGCTTACCGTGCTGATCGACTGCGATGCTTCCCAACACCACGCCATTGAACAGCATGCGCCGCCGGGCTGCCAGAACGCCGCCATCGAGCGGCACCACGCGATTGCCGTCGAGGACGAGACGCCCGACCGGAGCACTGTCGACCACTTCCGGCTTACCTGGTGCCAACTCGAGCACGTCACCGTCCTCGAGCATGATGGGGATCGCCCCACAGCCACGCGCGAGATCCGCGTGCGCCGACAGATGCCGCCACTCGCCATGGGTCGGCACGGCATACTTCGGCCGCACTAGACGGTACAGCGTCCGCAACTCCTCGCGCGCCGGATGCCCGGAAACGTGCACAGGATGATCATCGTCGGTGATGACGCGAACGCCGCGCCGTACCAGACCATCCTGCACCGACACCACTGCCCGCTCGTTGCCCGGGATCATGCGCGAACTGAAGATGACGGTGTCACCCTCACCCAGCGCGATGTTCTGGTGCGTGTCGGCAGCGATACGCGCCAGCGCGCTCTTGGCCTCGCCCTGGCTACCTGTGACGATGATCAACACGTCATCGTCGTCGCACGCATTGGCAGCGTCTTCCGACAAGAACGGTGCCACCTTCTGCAGATAGCCACACTCGCGCGCCGCTGCCTCCAGATTGCGTAGCGACCGCCCGACCAGCGCGACTCGGCGACCAGCTTTCTGCGCCGCCAAGGCGATGCTCTCCACACGCGCCACGTTGCTCGCGAAGCACGTCACCGCGATGCGCCCGTCGAGCGATGCGATGAGGTCGAACATGCTTTCCCGCACTTCGAGTTCAGAGCCCGACGTGCCGTCAACCATGGCGTTGGTGCTATCGCAGATCATCGCCAGCACCCCTTCCTCCCCAAGCCGCGCGAAGGCAGCCTCGTCGGTCGGATTGCCCACCAGCGGTGTGGGATCGAGCTTGAAGTCGCCGGTATGCAGGATGATGCCATAATGCGTGCGGATCACCAGCGCCTGTGCTTCCGGGATCGAATGCGACACCGGCAGGAACTGCAGATTGAATGGGCCCAGCTCGAACACGCCGCCGGAGACCACGGTATGGATCCGGACCTCGTTGAGCAGCCCGGCCTCACCCAGCTTGCGCCGCAGCACGGCCGCTGCGAACGGGGTGGCATAGAGCGGGCAGCGGAGCATCTTCCATAGATGCGCGACCGCGCCGATGTGATCCTCGTGCGCGTGCGTGATCACCATACCGACCAACTTGTCCCGGCGCTCTGCCAGGAAGCCGGGGTCCGGCATCATTATTTCTACCTCGGGGTTCTCACTTCCGCCGAAGCCGATGCCACAATCGACGGCAAGCCATTTGCCGTCGCATCGGTATAAATTCAGGTTCATTCCAATCTCGCCTGTCCCGCCCAACGGCAGGAAGGCCAAGTCACCATTTTCCGCGTCCATTCAGTCGCTTTCTAACGCTCGCATTCTGTCACGGCTTAATGTGGGGGCGGGGTTGCGCTCCGCCAACAACCGAAGCCCGTCTAGTGTCAATTCGGGAGCGATCACACCGATGACCGTGGTTCCCTCGGCCAGCAAGGGCGCCAACCCGCCCGTGGCGATCACCTTCAGCGGGCTGTCGTATTCCGCCTGGATCCGGGCAACCAAGCCCTCAATCAGCCCGACATAGCCCCAATAAATACCCGACTGCATCGCCGGGACGGTCGAACGGCCGATCACCGCCTGAGGTCGGCCGATGCCTATCCGCGGCAGCCGGGCCGCCGCCTTGTGCAACGCTTCCAGCGACAGGTTGATCCCGGGCGCGATCACGCCGCCCAGATAGGCTCCATCGGCCTCGACGACGTCGAACGTCGTAGCAGTACCGAAATCCACTACGATCAGCGGGCCGGAATACGCCTGATGCGCTGCCAGGGCATTGAGCAACCGGTCCGCACCCACTTCGGCCGGGTTCTCGAGCCGGATCTCGAAGCCCCAATTCAGCCCGGAGCGAGCGATCAGCGGTTCCGTCTCGAAGTAATCACGGCACAGCCGGCGCAGATGATACAGCGCCGCTGGGACAACCGTGCCAATGACGGCCTGACCTATGTCGGCCGGCTTGATGCCGTTGAACGTCAGCAAAGTCAGCAGCCAGACGGCATACTCATCCGACGTCCGCTGCGGTTCCGTCGCAATACGCCAATTGCCACGCCAGCGTTCGCCGTCATGGACGGCGAACACGACGTTGGTATTGCCTGCATCGACGACGAGCAGCATGGGCATGCTAGCCGAACAGCAACTGCGCGGCGGTCTGTGCCGCGCCGACGATCGGGGCAGGAAGCAGGAAGAAGAACGTCGTCACCAGCGCACCGACGACGCCCACGAAGGTGAGCGATGTACTGCGCGGATCGAACGCCGGCTCGGCGGCATCGAAGTACATCACCTTGATGATGCGCAGATAATAGAACGCACCGGCGACGCTGGTCAGTACGCCGATTACGGCCAAGGTCCAGAACCCGGCATCAACCGCGGCGCGGAACACATACAGCTTGCCGAAGAACCCGGAAAACGGCGGGATACCGGCCATGCTGAACATCAGGATCGTCATGATCAGCGCCAGGCCCGGATCGGTCTTGCTGAGGCCGGAAAGGTCGCTGATCTGCTCCAGGGCACGGCCACGGCGGCGCATGGCGATCACCACGGCGAACACACCGGCGCTCATGAACACATAGGTCACCATGTAGATCATCACGCCCCGGATGCCTTCCTGCGTCCCAGGTGCCAGGCCCACTAGCGCGTAGCCGATGTGGCCGATGCTGGAATACGCCATCAGCCGCTTGATGTTCTTCTGGCCGATGGCGGCGAGCGCGCCCAACAGCATCGATGCGATCGAGACCAGCACGATCAGCCCGGACCATTGCTGGACGATGGGATGGAACGGCACTTCGAGCGCACGTAGCAGGAGCGCGATCGCTGCGACTTTCGGCGCCGTGCTCATGAAAGCCGTCACCGGCGCCGGCGCACCCTCGTAGACGTCGGGCGTCCACATGTGGAACGGCACCGCCGACAACTTGAAGGACAGTCCGGCGATGATGAACACTACGCCGACGATCAGGCCGGGCGAAGCCGCACCGGGCTGGGCGAGCGCACGGCCGAGTTCGGCAAAATCCATCGTTCCCGCAAAGCCGTAGGCGAGCGAGATGCCGTAAAGCAGCAGGCCGGACGCCAGCGCGCCGAGGATGAAAAACTTCAATCCGGACTCGGAGGAACGCGTGTCGTCGCGGTTGAAGGCGCAAAGCACGTAAAGCGCCAGGGACTGCAGCTCGAGCCCCAGATACAGCGTCATCATGTTGGCCGTGCTGCACATGATCATCATGCCGACCGTGGACAGCAGCACCAGCACCGGGAACTCGAACCGGCTGATTCCCTCGTGCACGTTGTAGTCGAGCGCCAAGATGATGCTGAGACCAGCGCCGATCAGCACCAGCACCTTCATGAAGTCGGCAAATGGATCGACCACGAACAGCCCGTTATAGCCGACGCCCGACGTGCCGGACATCACCAGCGCGCCTGCCAGCACCAGCGCACCGATGGCGAGCATGGTGCAGGAGAAAGCGGCATTGCGCTTTTGCAGGACGCCGAAAATCAAGATGCCCATCGCGCTCAGAGCGAGCACGATCTCGGGCAAGGCAACAGCCCAGTTCATTGTGCAGCACTCGCGAAGCTATTGGCGTTCAAGGCGGCAGCGTGTTGTTCGACCATCGCGTGGACGGTGGCTTCAAAGAAGCCGGTGAAGCTGCTGGGATAGATGCCCATCCACAGCGTCAGCACGACGAGCGGGGCGAAGATCGCGATCTCGCGCGGTGACAGATCAAGCAGACCCTTGAGGTCATCCTTGGTCAACGCCCCGAACACGACCCGGCGATACAGATACAACGAGTAACCCGCCCCCAGGATCATCCCCATACTGCCCAGCAAGGCGAGCCAGAAATTGACCTGGAACGCTCCAACTAGAACCAGGAACTCACCGACGAAGCCGGCCGTTCCCGGCAAACCGATCGTCGCCATGGTGAACAGCATGAACACGATGGCGTACGCCGGCATCCGCTGTGCCAGGCCGCCATAGCGGGTGATCTCCCGCGTATGCATCCGGTCGTAAACGACGCCGACGCACAGGAACAACGCCGCAGAGACGATGCCATGCGACAGCATCTGGAACAGCGCGCCCTGAATACCCTGGGCATTAAAGGTGAAGATGCCGATGACGACGACACCCATGTGAGCGACCGACGAATAGGCAATCAGCTTCTTCATGTCCGTCTGCGCCAGCGCCACCAGCGACGTGTAGATCACCGCGATCACGCCCAACGCGAACATCAGCGGCGCGAACTCCGCCGACGCTTGTGGCAGCATCGGCAGTGAAAAGCGCAGGAAGCCGTAAGCGCCCATCTTCAACAGCACGCCCGCGAGGATGACCGAACCAGCGGTCGGGGCCTCGACGTGGGCATCGGGCAACCAGGTATGCACCGGCCACATTGGCACCTTGACGGCAAACGAGGCCAGGAACGCCAGGAACAGCCAGAACTGCATCCGGGCCGGGAATTGGAAGGTCATCAACTCGGCGATGTCGGTGGTCCCCGCCACATGCCAGACGGCTAGCACCGCCAGCAGCATGAGGATCGAGCCGAGCAGCGTGTAGAGGAAGAACTTGAAGCTCGCGTAGACCCGGCGCGTGCCACCCCAAACGCCGATGATCAGGAA
>JBPBQE010000009.1:0-19617 GCA_050954595.1 Janthinobacterium lividum
TCCATGCCGCCAAGGCGGCGGACCTGCTGTTCGAGGAGGGCATCAACGTCCACCCCATCATCTACCCGGCAGTGCCGGAGCGGACGGCAAGGCTACGCTTCTTCATCACCGCCGATCATGACCCGGCGCGTTTAACCGAGATCGCGGCGGCCGTCGCTCGCGCGCTGGACAAGACGCGGGGCGCAGCCCGCGGCTTGGACATCCTGGCGCGCAAGATGATGGACTGACGCGACCAAAACCTACTGCGTGGCCACCTTTGCCGCGAGCGCCGGCGTGGCGAAGGTGTAGATCAGCTGCAGGAACTTGTAGATCTGCACCGTCGGCGCGTTGGCGATGTAGAGCACGTCCTTATCGCGCATGGTGAAGCGCTGCAGGGCGAAGTAGCTCTGCGGGTCCCGCATGTTGACGTGATAGACGACCGGGATGCCCTGCGGCAACGTGCCCGGCGTCTTGGATGGCGTCATCACATCCGGCGCCACCGGCAGCCCGACCGCGCGCGCATTCTGAGCATCCTCGAAGCGGAACAGATACACGCCTTCCGGATTTGCGCGGTCGTCGGCAAGGCCTCCGAGGCGCGCGACGGCTTCGGCCAAGGAGACTTGCGCGGAATCGAACGGCAGTTGCGCGACCCGGCCGGTGGCGCCGAATGACAGGAACGAGCGCGGCACGTAATCCGCCTGGATACGATCCAGCGGTTCGACGGCGATGTTCTCGGCCGCACTGGTCTGGATCGCGGTGAGCGAAGTGGTCGCCTGGCGGTCGCGCCGCGTCACCTTGACGACGGTGTCCTGCGGGCTGTGCGTCGGCCCGCCCGCCAGCGCAATGATGTCGAGCAAGCGTTCGCGGGTCAGCGATAGCGGGAAGCGACCCGAGTTCTTCACGTCCCCCGAAATGTAGACGACGTTGCTGCCGTTGCTCAGCAGCGTGACCAGCACCTGCGCCTGGGCCGCCTGTTGCGACAGGCGGCCCTCGATCATCTTCTGCACCTGGGCAGTCGTGTGCCCGGAGACGTGGATCGTGCCAGCATACGGGATCGAGACCGTGCCGTTCCGATCTACCTGCAGCCGCGGCAGCGTCTCGCCGGAGGAGCCGGTGGGTGCGGGCGCCGGGTCCACGCCGGCGCCGAGTTCGGCGCCACGGTGGCCGTTGAACAGGCCGCTGCCGGCTTCATAGATGGTGACGGAGATCATGTCGCCCGGGCCCAGCAAGTCCACCGGGCGGCTCGAGCGCAGCTTGTCGATGGCGCCCATCGCCTGGTCCGGCACGGTGCGCAACGCTTCGGTGACGGCCGGCGTCAGCTCGACCAGCCGCGCGCCCGACGGGTTGGTGGCGGTATCGGCGAATGCGTCCTGAATTTGCGAGTTACTGGGACCAGACGTCGGCAGGCTGCTGCAGGCCGATAGCGCCAACGCGGCGGCCGTTACCCCACTGACCAAACGGGCTTGTAAGCGGCGCACCGACCCTCCTACCGTAATCGTGATGAAGACAAGCCTGCTACAAGCACCGGGCCTGGACTGTCCAGCCCGGCTTCGATTAACCAAGAGCATGAACCAGGCTGCGACGACCCGACAATTGAGTGTGGACGCGCTCCGACGAATTTTCGACATTCATGTTTGATTTCTCACGGGCGACGCTGATCTGCGTCGGCGACATCATGCTCGATCGCTTCGTCTATGGCGACGTTCATCGGATCTCGCCGGAAGCGCCTGTGCCGGTGTTGCGCGGGCGCCATACCACCGAGATGCTCGGGGGGGTCGGCAACGTCGCCAAGAACGTCGCCTCGCTCGGGAGTCGCTCGATTCTGATCGGGCTGATCGGCAGCGACGATTCGGGCGCCCGCGTTACCGAGTTGCTCGGCGCGGACCCGCTGATTAAGGATTGCAGCATCGTGTCGCCGGGTCGGGCGACCACCTGCAAGATCCGTTACATCGCCGGCAACCAACAGGTGCTGCGGGCCGACCAGGAGGACACCACCGCCTGCCCGGCGCAGGACACCGCGCAGTTGCTCGCCGCGGTCGAGGCGGTTGCGGCAGAAGGCGACGCGGTCATCCTGGGCGATTACAGCAAGGGGGTGCTCTCGCCGGGCTTGATCGCCGACATCATGGCGGTGGCGCGGCGGCACGGCTTGCCGGTGTTCGTTGATCCGAAATCCAGCGACTTCTCGATCTACCGGGGCGCGGCCTGCATCACACCAAACCTGAAGGAACTCGCCAGGGCTCACGGAGCACCCTTGGCCGACGAGGCCGCCATCGCCGCCGCCGCGCAGGAGCTGATCGAGGTGACCGACGCGGAGGCGATCCTGGTCACGCGGTCGGAGAAGGGCATGATGCTGGTCGAGCGCGGCGGCAACGTCGATGTTATTCCATCGCGCGTCCGCGAGGTGTTCGACGTCTCGGGCGCCGGTGACACCGTGATTGCCACGATGGCGGTCTGCCGCGCCGTGGGTCTGCCGTTGTCGCAGGCGATGCGGGTGGCCAACGCCGCCGCGGGCGTGGTGGTCGGGAAAGTCGGCACCGCCACCGCGAGCCTGGACGAGGTGATGGCCGAGATGAACGGCAGCCAGGGCGGCCCGGCTACGCCGGCGCCGGGCTTGCTGGAGATGGACCGGGCGCGGGCGCTGGTCGCGCGGTGGCGTGCCGACAAGCTGCGGGTCGGGTTCACCAATGGCTGCTTCGACATCCTGCATGCGGGTCATGTGGCGCTGTTGTCGCAAGCGCGCGCGGCCTGCGACCGGCTGATCGTGGCGCTCAACACTGACAACAGCGTGCGCCGCCTCAAGGGCGCGACCCGGCCGATCAACACGCTGGAGAACCGTGCCCGCGTCATCGGCGCCTTGCGCGACGTCGATTGCGTGGTGTCGTTCGACCAGGACACGCCGCTGGCGGCGATCGAGGCGCTGGCACCGGACGTTCTGGTCAAGGGCGCCGATTACACCGCGGACAGCGTGGTAGGCGGCGATTTCGTGCGGGCCCGCGGTGGCAGCGTCGTGCTCGCCGCCTTAGTGGATGGGCAATCCACCACCGGTTTGGTGCAGCGGATGCGAGGGGTTGGCACGTCACCGCGAACAGGCGAAGCTGATCCAAAGATTTAGAGGAAACGAGATGTCGAGCGCGGGCGCCACAATGGGTGCAGTGCAGAGCCGGGTGCGTTTCTCGATCGTTGCGATGTTGTTCCTCGTCACGATCGTGAACTATGCCGACCGCGCCACCATCGCGATCGCCGGCCCGGTGATGGCGAAGGATCTCGGGCTCAGCGCGGTGCAGATGGGGTTCATCTTCTCCGCGTTCGGCTGGTCCTACGTGATCGGCCAGTTGCCCGGCGGCTGGTTGCTCGACCGGTTCGGCTCCAAGAACGTTTACTTCGCCAGCATCACCTTCTGGTCGCTGTTCACCGTGCTGATCGGCACGCTGACCGGCTTGGCCGGTGCGACCGCGGTTTATGCGTTGTTCGGGCTGCGGCTGCTGGTCGGCTTTGCCGAGGCGCCATCGTTTCCGGCCAATAGCCGCATCGTGGCGGCGTGGTTTCCGGCCAAGGAGCGCGGCACGGCGTCGGCGATCTTCAACTCCGCGCAATATTTCGCCACCGTGCTGTTCGCCCCGATCATGGGCTACATCACCGTCACCTATGGCTGGCCGCATGTGTTCTACTTCATGGGCGGGCTCGGAATCGTCGTCGGCCTGATCTGGCTGAAAGTGATCTACACGCCGCGCACCCATCCGCGCATCTCGGCCGCCGAGTTCGACTACATCGAGCGTGGCGGCGCCTTGGTGAACATGGACAGCCGGAATGGTTCAACTGCTCCTGCGGCTGCACCGGCCCCGGAGGCCCTGCCGCTTGGGGGTTACCTGAAGCAGTTGCTGGGCAACCGCATGATGATCGGCATCTTCCTGGGCCAGTTCTGCATCAACGCCATCACCTATTTCTTCATCACCTGGTTCCCGGTCTACCTCGTGCAGCAGCGCGGCATGTCGATCCTGAACGCCGGCATCGTGGCGTCCATTCCGGCGATCTGCGGCTTCGTCGGCGGCGTGCTCGGCGGCATCTGGTCCGACGGGCTGCTCCGGCGCGGCTGGTCGCTGACGGCGGCGCGTAAGACGCCGATCGTGGCCGGGATGCTGATGTCGATGAGTATGATCATCTGCAACTACGTCGACGCCCAATGGCTGGTCGTCGCGGTCATGGCGGTCGCGTTTTTCGGCAAGGGCGTCGGCGCGCTGGGCTGGGCGGTGATCGCCGATACGGCGCCACGCGAGATCGCCGGGGTGTCGGGCGGGCTGTTCAACATGTTCGGCAACATCTCGTCCATCACCACGCCGATCATCATCGGCTACATCATCCAGGGCACCGGCTCGTTCGACGGCGCCCTCTTGTTCATCGCCGCCAACGCCCTGGTCGCGATCGTCAGCTATCTCGTGGTGGTTGGAGAAATCCGCCGCTTCCATCTCCGGCCCGTTTGAGGACACCCATGCCGACCGTAAACCAAGACACCATCGAGCGGCTCCGCACCGTCAGCACCGCGACGCTCGCCAGCGCCCTATTCAAGCGCGGTCTGTTCAAGCAGATGATCCAGGGCGTCGTGCCGTTGAGCGCGCCCAAGGGCGGCAGCATGGTCGGGCCCGCCTATACGCTGCGCTACATGCCGGCGCGCGAAGACCTCAATTCGATGGACGTGTTCCGCGACCATTCGCACCCGCAACGCCGGGCCGTCGAGGAGTGCCCGCCCGGCGCGGTGCTGGTGATGGATAGCCGCAAGGACGCGCACGCCGCCTCGGCGGGCGGCATCCTGTGCACGCGGCTGATGGTGCGCGGCGTCGCCGGTGTGGTGACCGATGGCGGGTTCCGTGATTCGGCGGAGATCGCGAAGCTGGACATGCCGTCCTTTCATACGCGGCCGTCGGCGCCCACCAACCTGACGCTGCACCAGGCCATCGCCATCAACGACCCGATCGGCTGCGGCGACGCGCCGGTGTTCCCGGGCGACATCATCGTGGGCGACGGCGACGGCTGCATCGTGATCCCGGCCGGCATCGCCGACGAGATCGCCCGCGAGGCGGTCGAGATGACCGCGTTCGAGGATTTCGTGACGGAAAAGGTTCGCGGCGGGCAGAAGACGTTCGGGCTTTATCCGCCCACGGATCCGAGTAACCTCGAAGCCTTCACCGCGTGGCGCCAAGAGAACGGTCGCTAGACCTCCGGGAGAACCCAGATGCCCGATACCCCCATTCAGAACGACGTCCAGAACGACGTCCAGAATCCTGCCCTCGAGCCCGGCCCGATCCCGGCGGAACCGCTATCCCGCCGCGACCCGGCCACGCTCCGCTCCGCTCGCTGGTTCGGCCCGGCCGACCTGCGCTCCTTCGGCCATCGCAGCCGCGCCATGCAAATGGGCTACGCGCCCGAGGAATGGGCCGGCAAGCCGATCATCGGCATCCTGAACACCTGGTCCGACCTGCAGCCGTGCCACATGCACTTCAAGACCCGGGTCGACGACGTCAAGCGCGGCATCCTCATGGCCGGCGGCTTCCCGGTCGAGCTACCAGCGTTGTCGATGAGCGAGAGCTATCTCAAGCCGACCTCGATGCTGTACCGCAACATGCTGGCGATGGAGACGGAGGAGTTGCTCCGCGCGCACCCGATCGACGGCTGCGTGCTGATGGGTGGCTGCGACAAGTCGACGCCGGGTCTGCTGCTGGGTGCGACCAGCATGAACATCCCCGCTATCTTCATGCCGGCTGGGCCGATGTTGCGCGGCAACTGGCAGGGCAAGGTGCTGGGTTCCGGCAGCGATAGCTGGAAATACTGGGACGAGTTGCGGGCGGGCAAAATTACCGACCAGGACTGGCTCGGCGTCGAGGGCGGCATTGCGCGCTCCTATGGCACCTGCATGACCATGGGCACCGCCAGTACCATGACCGCCATCGCCGAAGCCTGCGGCATGGTGCTGCCCGGCGGCAGCTCGATTCCGGCGGCCGATGCCGGCCACATCCGCATGGCGTCGGAAAGTGGGCGCCGCATCGTCGACATGGTTTGGGAAGATCTCACGCCGCATAAGATCCTGACCCGGCCGGCATTCGAGAACGCCATCGCGGTCGCCATGGCCATGGGCTGCTCGACCAACGCCATCATCCACCTGATCGCCATGGCGCGCCGCGCCGGCCAGGATGTCGGGCTCGACGATTTCGAGAAGTTCAGCCGCAAGGTGCCGGTCATCGGCAACGTTCGCCCGTCCGGCGACAAGTATCTGATGGAGGATTTCTTCTACGCCGGCGGTATTCGCGGGTTGATGCAAAACATCAAGCAATACCTCGACCTGGACTGCCTTACCGTCACCGGCCGCACCCTCGGCGAGAACATCGAGGGCGCGCGGGTTTACAATGACGACGTGATCCGGCCGACCAGCGACCCGATTTACGGCGAGGGCTCGCTGGCGGTTCTGCACGGCAATCTGGCGCCCGATGGCTGCGTCATCAAGCCGGCGGCGATGGACCAGCGCTTCCTCAAGCACTCCGGCCCGGCCGTGGTGTTCGACGACTATCCGAGCCTGAAGAAAGCCGTCGACGACGAGAGCTGGGACATCACCGCCGACCACGTTCTGGTGCTGCGCAACGCCGGGCCGCAGGGTGGGCCCGGGATGCCGGAATGGGGCATGCTGCCGATGCCCAAGAAGCTGCTGAAGGAAGGCCACCGCGACATGCTGCGCATGAGCGATGCGCGCATGAGCGGCACCAGCTACGGCGCCTGCGTGCTGCACGTCAGCCCGGAGAGCTTCGTCGGCGGTCCGCTGGCGTTGCTGAAGACCGGCGACATCGTCACGCTGGACGTCGACGCCCGCACGATCTGCATGGAGGTCGACGATGCGGAGATGGCCCGGCGTCAGGCCGCCTGGGTCAAGCCGGCACCGATCTACGAGCGGGGCTACGGCTATATGTTCAGCAAGCACATCCAGCAGGCCAGCGACGGCTGCGACTTCGACTTCCTGCGCACCGAGTTCGGCGCGCCGGTGCCGGAGCCGGTGATCTACTGATCGGGCGGTGGCCGACGGAACCGAAACCGGTGCGGTCGGCCCACAACCCCGCATGAACGGGAGCAGCGAGGCTTGACGCAGACCAACCCGCCGTCGCAGGCCAAGTCCGCGACGCAGCGGAGTGACGCCAATCTGCCACCGCTGGGCGCAGATCGGCGTCAGCTGCAGCAGATCATCGCCGGGTTGACGGAAGGGGTCATCCTGATCGACCCGGACCAGACCATCTCCTGGGCCAACGAGACCGCGCTGAAGCTGCACGGGGTCGACTCTTTGGCAGCGCTGGGCGTCGACGTATCGGACTACCGCAGCAAGTTCGAGTTGACATACCGTAACCAGCACAAGCTGCCGGCCGGTAGCTATCCGATGGAGCGGCTGCTCGCCGGCGAGGCGTTCAGCGAGGTGGTGGTCGACGTCCGCAACGTCGGAACCCGGGAAAGCTGGACGCACCAGCTGCGCACGCTGGTGTTGACCGACGACGCCGGGCTGCCGGACTGCCTGGTGATGATCATCAACGACGAGACGGAGCGCTTCAACGCCGAGGAGCGATTCGAACAGGCGTTCAATGCTAATCCCGCGCCTGCCGTCATCGTCCGGCTATCTGACATGCGTTACGTCAGGGTCAATCACGGCTTTCTCGAGCTGACCGGCTTCGAGCAGGATAATCTGATCGGGCGGTCCGTGCATGATTTCGACGTGCTGGCCGGGGCCGAACGGCGGTCGCTCGCCGTGGAGCGGCTGCACGCCGGGCTGACTATCCCGCAGATGGAAGGGTGCCTGTCGCTGCCGGACGGCACCGAGCGCGTGGTGCTGCTGGGTGGGCAACCGATCGAGATCGGCGACGAGCCCTGTATGCTGTTCACCTTCGCCGACCTGCAGCCGCGCCACGTGGCACAGCATGCCCTGCGTCACAGCGAGGAGCGGTTCGCCAAGGCGTTCAACATGGCGCCGGGCCCGATGGTGATCCTGGCGTTCGACGAATTGCAGATCATCGACGTCAACGTCGCCTTCACCTCGGCGACGGGATGGCGGCGGGAGGAGGTGGTCGGGCGCAAGGAGGCCGATCTGTCGCTGTGGGGCAGCGGGGCCGGGCGGGCCGAGATCGTGGATAGCCTGCATCGCAGCGGCCATGTTCGCGGCATCGACGTTCAGGGCCGATCCAAGGACGGCACGGTCACCGACTTCCTGCTGTCGGCCGACACGGTGGAGATCAACGGTTCGGCGTGCGTCCTGAGCCTGATGCTCGACATCACGGAACGCAAGCAGACCGAGACGGAGCTGCTGGCGGCCGTGCAATCAGTGATGCAGGACACGTCCTGGCTGGGCCAGCGCATCGTCGAGCGCATGGCGACGCTCAACCGCACTGGCCGCCCGGCTGGCGACACGCCGGAGATATCGTCCCTGCCCGCGCGAGTCCGCGAAGTGTTGTCGTTGATCGCGCAGGGATTGTCGGATGACGACATCGCCGGACAGCTCGGTATCAGCAAGAACACCGTCCGCAATCACGTCTCTGTGATCTACAACCGGCTGCAAATCCGCAAGCGCAGCGCGGTGATCGTGTGGGCGCGCGAGCGTGGTTTGGGGGCGACCGCCAAGTCGCGGAAAACGACGCGGAAAAAACGGCCGACGACGACGGCATAGTTGAATCCGTCGAACAACGTAGTGCAATTCCACTATGGAACTGCACGCCGTTCGCCGAGGAATCAATTCTTTCGCGGCGTGTCGGCCTGGGTTACGCCCTGAAGGGGGACACCGCGTCAACGTCCCTGAAGCAGGGGCGAGCGTATCATGGACTACAAGCAGCGTGAGGAAGCAGCACTTCGTGTCGCCGCTTCCGTACGGGAAGCGCTCGTTCGCATCATGAGCGACCGTTCGGCCGGCCATCAGATCGTGCGCGGGATCGATTCCGGCACCGATTCCGGCGACCAGGTGCTGCCAAAGCTCTGAGCGCTACCGGCGGCAGCACGAATACAGGAGAGCAGCATGAGTGATGAGACCATCGTCGCGATCTACGACACACCCGCTCACGCCAAACTCGCGGCGGCCGACCTGCGCGAAGCCGGCGTTCCCGAGCATGCAATCACCATCCATGCCGGAGCCATCGACCCGGATCACACCGGGAAGACGGCGCAGCGCGAGCCGGGTTTCTGGAGCCGCCTGTTCGGTGGCTCGCCCGATCACGACACGGCGGTCTACGAGCGCAGCGTCGGCGACGGAGCCTCGGTGCTGATCGTGGAGACACCCGACAAATACGTCACCCGCGTGATGGAAATCGTCGAAAGCCACCAGCCGATCGACATCGACGAGCGCGCGATAAGCTACGGGGCCAGCGGGGCGGGTGCGCCCTCGGCCGATCGCAGCGCTGACCCGACGACCTCCCAAATGGTCACCAATCGCGGCGGCAGTCGCGTTCGTCGGTTCGTCGTCGAATAACCGCACTAGAAACCAGTGCGCTGCACCACCGGACTTGGTGATCGAGTGCGGGCTGGTGACCGATGATTGCCCCGTGACTCAAGTCTGACTGTCCGGCACCTCCGTGCCGGATCACTACAAGGAGCTTCTATTGTCTGCCACTTACAGTAACGAACCCGTCCGCCGGGTCGAGCCGGTCGGTTCCCCGCGGGGCGGCCCCGATCATGTGCGTCGCCGGGTGTCATGGGCTGCCATCTTCGGCGGCGTCGTCATGGTCATCACGGTGCAGTTGCTGCTGAGCCTGCTCGGCGCCGGCATCGGTTTCACGACCGTCGACGCCCAGGCTGGCACCGCGCCCGACGCCAGCAGCATCGGCATCGGCGCGGGCGTCTGGTTCCTGATCAGCAGCGTGGTCGCACTCGCATTCGGCGGCTATGTCTCGGCCTGGTTGGCCGGCATCGGACACCGGTTCGATGGCCGCCTACTCCACGGGCTGATCACCTGGGGCATCGCCACAATGCTCACCATGTGGCTGCTGACGTCCGCCATCGGCGGCATTATCGGCGGCAGCGCCTCCGCCCTGGGTGGTCTGGCATCGACAGCCGGCAACGGCATCAAGAGCGCCGCCCAGCCGGTGGCCGAGGCCGCGGGCATCACGCCGGACCTGATCCAGCAGCAAGCGCAGATGTATCTCAAGCCCACCAACCCCGACCCGGCCACCATGTCCCCGCACGACGCACAAAAGGAGATCGCAACCAACCTGGCGACCTACGCCAAGGGTGGACCCGACGCCGCGACCGCCAAGACGCGCATCATCGCGATCATGGCCGCCCAACAGCACATCTCCCCGGACCAGGCCGGTAAGCAGTTCGACGATGCGCAAGCAAAGGTCGAGCAGGCCAAAGCTCAAGTGGTGCAAGCTGCCAAGACGGCGGCCGACGCAGCCGCTTCAGCCGCGTCGCGCACCGCGTTCGGTGCTTTCGTCGCCTTGTTGGTCGGGGCGATCGCCGCCGCGATCGGCGGATCGGTCGGCATCCAGAGTCGCGCGATCCGCGGCGCGGTCGTCTAGGAAAAATCGCCGCCGTCGAGCCTGCGGGTTCGGCGGCGGCACCCTCGCCTATTGATCGTCGTATCGATCCGGCGCGAATGGCGCGGGATCGACGAGGGGTTCTTCCCCGGTCATCATCTCAGCCAACAACCGTCCGGTGACGGGGCCCAGGGTGAAGCCCTGATGTCCGTGACCGAAATTGAGCCATAAGCCCGTTTGGCCGCTCGCCTGCCCGATGACCGGTCGCATGTCCGGCATACAGGGCCTGGTTCCGATCCACAGATCGTTCAGCACGACATCGCCCAGCTCCAGCAGATCGCGCGCGGCCCGCTCTGCCTGTCGCAGCTGGATCGGCGTCGGTGGCGCATCCGCTCCGGTCAGTTCCGCCCCTGTGGTAATGCGGGTTCCCTTCACCATCGGCGCCATCACGAAGCCGAACACCGGGTCGAGCAACGGCAGATTTAGCGACGGCATCGTGGCGTAATGCGCGTGGTAGCCGCGCTTGCGAACCATGGGGAAACGGCCTCCGAACCCGCGCATGAACTGCGTCGTCCAGGGCCCAAGGCAGACGACGATGTCGGCGGCCTCCGATGGACCATCGCTCGTCGCGACCTGCCAACCCGAGCCATGCCGGGTCAGGGTTTGCGCGTCTCCTTGTACGATGCGTCCGCCGGAGCGGACGAACAGCTCGGCATAGGCCGCGACGAGCGCGCCAGGGTCGCGAACCGACCATGGATCGGTCCAGTGCACCGCGCCGGCACCGGCGTGTCGCAAGGCCGGCTCGGCGGCCAGCAGCGCCGCGGGTGTCAGCACGCGATAGCCGATGCCGAACCGTTCATGCACGCGGGCAGCCGTGGCGACGGTTTCGTCGAGCGCGGCCTGGGTGCGATGGAACACCCGGTAGCCATCGCGCCGCACCAGGTCGCCGCAGCCGGCGCGCTCGATCAGCTCATCGTGCTCGGCGGCGGCGTGCAGGATAATGCTGGAATGACCATCGACAGCACGTTGGTACGGCGCTGCCGCGGAATGCTGCCAGTAGCGGCGGAGTGGGCCGGCATGGCTGGGCATCGAACTCATGCGATAGCGCACGGTATTGGTGCGGGCGAGTGCCATGCTGGCCACCATCCGGGCTTGCCGCGGCATGGCATAGGGCTCCACCGCCTCGCTCTGGATGATACCGGAATTGCCGAAGCTGGTTTCCCGACCCACGGTGCCACGATCGACGATCAGCACCGATCGCCCGCGCGACTGCAGCGCCAGCGCGGTCGACACGCCGGCGATTCCGGCTCCGAGAACGATGACGTCGCCGCCTGTCGCCATCTCCTGCTCCCTTCCTCGTCGGCCCTACGATAGCACGGTCATTGATCACGCGATCCCTGACATCAGTGTTTCTGCAATGCACCCATCCCCGAGGTAAGTCTTGGTTTCCAAATGCCTCGGTCCATTTGCGTTAGGCACTCTCATTGGAAGTCTGCACCATGAACGTCAAAACGATCGTTATCGCGTCATTCGCGTCAGCCATGCTGGCCGGATGCGCCGGCTTCTCCGGCAGCACGGCCACCGGAGCCAGACCAATGGGTGTCAGTTCCACATCTCCAGGCGCTGCGTCCAAGGAGCCTGAGTCGGCCAACAGCCTGCCGCCGGGCGACAGCGTTGCCGGCCCCGTGACGAGCAATGTGGGCACCGTCGGCACCGCTCGCTACTGATCCGCACTGCCGGCAGTCGGTTTCAGGCGGGCGGATCCTTTGATCCGGCCGCCTGCTGGCTGTCGTCAACTCGGCCGATCCGTGCACTGCCGGCGCGTGTTTCTTGCTAAAGTGGAACAAGATTTTAATTTTGCCCTGCCTAGGCCTATCGAAGTCCAAGCGCCGTAGCTGGGCAATTCGATGGCGCACCGGATCGACAGGCGTTGAGTAGCGAAAAAGTATTGTAATGATTTGAATTCCAGATCGTAACCGTCATCAAATCTTTGTATTTTGGGATTGAAGCGTATCAATGCCTCTGCGTACCGAAAACTCCGGGAAGATTTGAAGCGGTAGCAAGGTTCACTTGGTCAGGCAGATAATAAGCCAACCGTATATGTCTTAAATCGCTGATTCCCGGACCAGGAGAATTAAGTATCCGGATAAGGAAGCGTTATAGTCGGCCCGTGGTCTAGTGTGAGATCAAATGTAAGGGTCGCTGAAATGATTGCAGTTCAAACCCCCTTTCAGCATGGTATTAATTCGTTGTTGTCCCGTATCCCTGGTAGGGAGTGGGAAGTCTTACAGGCCGATCTTCGGCCTGTAGATCTTGACCAACGAACGGTGTTGTTCGAACGTCATCAAACACTCGAATACGCCTACTTCCCGCGACGCGGCTGTATATCTTTGATCATTAATTTTGACGACGGCTTCCAGGCCGATGCCGGCCTCGTCGGCCCGGAAGGCATGGTCGGGGTGCCGTTGATCTACGGCATCAAGGTCGATGTCACGACGGCGATCGTGCAGTCGCCGAGCGAGGCATTGCGCTTACCGGCAGCCGCATTCCACAAAGCCATGACGCAGCTTCCCGAGTTCTCACGGTTGCTGCTTCACTACGGCGAGGCGAGGCGCACGCAGGCGCTACAATTAGCGGCGTGCAACGTCCATCACGGGCTGGAGGCAAGGCTGGCCCGGTGCCTGCTGACCTTGCGTGACCGCTACCGCTCCAACGACATACCGGTCACCCATGAGACGCTGGCCGCGCTGCTGTCAGCGCATCGCCCAAGCGTCTCAGTCGCTGCCAAGCGATTGCAGGAAGCCGGGCTGATCCGATACTCGGCCGGGCAGCTGATGATCATCGACCAGCCCGGCCTCGAGAAATCAACGTGCGAGTGCTTTGGCATGATGCGCGATCACACGCATGCGGTGCTCGGCTGATCGCGCGCGGGTTCCGGGCGACCTAGAGCGCTACCTCCGAGCCGACAGGCTTCGGAGGTAGTTCAGGGTTGCAGTTCGGTGCAGCCGCTCTGCTCGGCGGTCGGGAACAACTCGGCCGCCGGAACGGTGTCTACCACCTTGTAGAGGTCGTTCGGGTATTTCGACTCCGTCGGCGTTTTGACTTGGACCAGCAACAGATCCATCGCGACGCTGCCATTGGTCTGGACTCGCGGGTTGCGCAACATGCCGTCGGTGAACGGCATGTCGCGCATGGCCTTGTTGACGGCGACCGGGTCGTCGCTGCCGACTTTGGCAACGGCCTGCAGGTAGTGCGTTGTCCCAGCGTACGACATGCCGTGGCTCATGCCCGGTGCGGTGCCGCCATTGCGCGCCATGAAGCGTTTGGCAAAGGCGCGGCTGCCATCGTTGGAGTCCCAGTAGAAGCTGACTGGGAAGCGCAAACCCTGCGCGGTATCGAGACCCATGGCGACCACATTGTTGATGAACACCAGCAGCGCGGCGGTATTGGTGATGCCGAATTCCTTGGCTTGCTTGACCGAGTTCACCAGATCCGGCCCGGCATTGGCGAAGGCGATCATCTCCGCTTTGGATGATTGCGCCTGCAACAGCGGCGACGACATGTCCGTAGTCGCCAACGGATGCAGCGTGCGCCCGATCACCTTGGCGCCGTCGGCCTGGACAGTCTGCTGCACGTCGTTGGCCAAGTCATGCCCGAACGCGTAGTCGGCTTCGATGATGAACCATGTCTTGGCGCCTGCCCGCACCAGCGCGGTGGCCGCCGCACGCGCCAGCGCCGTGGTCGAGACCGCCCATTGCGTGCCGTAGGGCGAGCATGACTTGCCCGCGATCGAGGCGGCGTAGTTGCCGCTTTGGATCGTGGTGATCTTGCGGTCCTTGGCGACATTTTGCACCGCGAGCCCGACGCCGCTGGAGCCGCCGATGTTGAGCATCGAGACGTGGTTCTGGTCGATCAGCTGCTTGGTCAAGTTGACGCCGAGGTCGGGCTTGGTCTGGTGATCGACCGCGATGACCTCGATCGGGCGGCCCAGGACGGTGCCGCCGAAATCCTCGACCGCCATCTTGGTCGCGAGCACGGAATTAGGCCCGCCATTGCCGGAATAGGTGCCGTTCAGGTCTTCGACGACGCCGATCCTGAACGGTTCCGCGGCCTGCGCCACGCCGGCCGAGCCAACCGTCACCGCGATGACGGCGCCCGCGATCGCCGCGCGCGCCAGATGCGTTTGTGGCATGAACGTTTCCCCTATGAAGGCTTGTCGACTGCCTTCTTGCCGGCAACCATCGCCGGCCGTTCGGCCACCGTCAACTCGCCCGCACCGGGTCAGGCCGGGGCGAGCGGACAGCCCTCCTCCGCCAACGGCTTCCAGGCTTCATCGGCCGGCGTCGTCGCCAGCAGCTTCTGCAGATCCCATTGCGAGGTGCTCTCCGTCGGGGTCTTCACCTGGTAAAGAAAGGCCGGCAACAGACACAGCCCGTCCGCACGGATGTGGTGTTGACCAAAGGCATCGTCGGAGGTCGGCATCGCTTTCATCTGGGCGCAGATCGCCGTCCCGTCGCGTGCCTTGTCGACCCCCATCGCCGTCACCGCTTTCAGGTAGTGCAGCGCGCTGGCATAGCATCCGGCCTGGATCATGTTGGGCGGATGCCGGCTCGGCATGGCCGGTTGCACCAATTTGGTGAAGCGCCGGGTCGCGTCGGTCTGGTCCCAATAGAAGGTCGCGGTCAGATACAGCCCGCCGCCGATCTCCGTCCCGATCGCCTCCACGTCGGTGATCTCCATCAGCAGCGCGGCGGCCTTCATGGTCTGGAACAGCCCAAATTCGTGCGCCTGCTTGATCGCGTTGGACGTATCCACGCCGGCATTGGCGAAACCGATCACGTTGGCACCGGAGGCCTTGCCGTCCAACAGCAGCGCCGAAAAGTCTGCCGTGGCGGGGAACGGATAACGCCGTTCGCCGAGCACCTGGGCGCCGCCCTCCTTGGCGAACCGCATCGCATCGCGCGCCAGTTGCTGGCCGAACACGTAGTCGGCGGTGATGAAGAACCATTTGTTGCCACCCAGCTTGGTGACCTGCGACGCGGTCGAGCGGGCCAGCATGTAGGTGTCGTAGGACCAATGGATCGTCACCGGCGTGCACTGGGTGCCCGTCAGGTCGCCGGTGCCGGCGCCGGTGTTGATGTAGAGCTTGTTCTTCTCGCGAGCGACGGTGTTGACCGCCAACGCCACGGACGAGGTCGGCACGTCCATGATGACGTCGACGCCGTCGCGATCGTACCATTGCCGGGCCAGGGCGGCGCCCACGTCCGGCTTGTTCTGATGATCGCCGGGGATCACCTGCACGTCGAACCCAGCGCTGGCGAATTCGCGCACGGCGGCCTGCACGCAAACGACCGACCCGGTGCCAGTCGCATCACGATACGGGCCCGACATGTCGTTCAGCACGCCGATCTTGATGACGGGGCGGGATTGCGCACGGGCGACGAACGGTATCAAGGCACTGGCAGCGACGAGGCTGCGGCGGCAAAGCGTCACGGTATGATCCCCCCTTATTATTGGGGTCGATCATTCGCCGTCACCCGGATTTGCGCAATCGGAACTTCGCCAGCCGTCGATGGAGCGATAAACTTTACACCTTTGCCGCTCCGGCGCCGTTAACTATTTGATAACATTTACCGGCACGGGACTTGCGAACGCCTCCCCTCAACACCTGTGATGAGGCGCTGAGATGGGCAACAATCTTCCGACCATAGTTGGCGCAACCGCCGCCTTCCTGCTGCTCACGGTCGCCATCCCTGGCCCGATCATGCTCGACATGCTCGGCGCAGGGATGGCCTCGCTCGGGCTCGGGATGATCTGCAACCGCGCCTGAGGCCGCTGCCTCAGGCGGCGCCGGGGACCCAGACCCGGCCATCGAACAAGCGCCGCGCCGTCCGATAGAACGACCCGGCCCGCGCCACCCACGCCCCGTTCTCCTGCCCGACATCGGAGCCGACGGTCAGGATCCCGGACGGCATCCCCAACCGGATCGGCTCGCTTGCCGCGGTTTCCCGCGCCGCCTCGGCCACCAGGGTGCCGCCGATGCGCGCCGCCACCGCCGTGCAGAGCGAGATCGTCAACGGCAGCGCCCGGTGCGGCTGCCCATTGGAGATCACCCGCACCGTCAGGTCCACATCCTCCGCCCGCACCGGTTCGCCGGACAGGGTCGGGCTGTTCGATGCCGGTGACACGATGGCCACGAACGGCACGATGGTCACCCGCCGCGCTTCCTCCTCGGTGGCCGCGATGCCCATGCGCACGGAGGCCTGCACCCGGATCGCGTCCAGCAGCGCCAGCATCTCCGGCCGCGCCTCCAACTCGTCCGGTAGCTCCAGCCCGGTGAGCCCCACGTCGCGCGCCCGCACGAATACCGCCGCGTTGGCGGCATCGATCATCGACGCCTCGATCGTGCCCAGCCCCGGCACCTCCAGGCGTTCGAGCACATGTCCAGTCGGCAGCAGCTTGCCGGTGGTGGCACCACCGGGCTGCACAAAGTCGAGCCGGATCGGCGCGCCGCTGCCCGACACGCCGGGGATCACCATGTCGCCGTCGTAGCGCGCCACGCCGTCCTCGAGCGGGAAGGTACCGTTGATGATCTTCTGCGTGTTGGTGTTGAAGATCCGCACCGTGGCGCTGTCGCCGTTCGGCCGCACCAGCTTCTCGTCCACCGCGAACGGCCCGACGGCGGAGCTCATGTTGCCGCAATTGCCTTTATATTGGACCGCGGAGTCCTTCACCAGCACCTGGCAGAACGTGTAGTCCACGTCTGCATCCTCGCGCGCCGACGGCCCGATGATGCAAACCTTCGACACCGACGACACGCCGCCGCCCATGCCGTCGAGTTGGCGCCCATACGGGTCCGGGCTGCCCATTGCCGCGGTGAAGATCGGGCCCCACTCGTCGCGTGCCGGAGGTAAGTCGCGCGTGTGCAGCATCAGGGCCTTGCTGGTGCCGCCACGCATGAACACGGCCGGGATCGATGTCTGCTTCATGGGGAGATCTCCTTGATGGCTTCTAATTGACGGACTTTATCCGCGCCGGCGGCACCGAGATGCTCGCCCAGCCGCCGGGCGGCCTTGTCGCGCTGCCCGCGCTCGATCAACGACAGGATCGCCAGATGCTCGCTGCACTGCCGCCCCACCCGCGCGCGGTCATCGGAGGCGAACCGGTATTCGAGGAGCCGACGCAACTGGTTCTGCCGCGCGATCACCTGCTCGACGAACCGGTTGCCCGACAGCCCGGCCAGCGCCTCGTGGAACGTCGCATTGGCCTGGAACAGCTCGACTCGGCCCGCCGTGCGGTAACCGCCATCGGCCAATGCCTGCTGCTGCCCCCGCAGCCGCCGCAGCACCGCCGGGTCGGCGGTGAAGCCCGGCATCATCATCGCCGCCGGCTCCAGCACCGCCCGCAGCGCGTAGCTCTCGGCATAGGCGGCGGGTCCGTCGATCATTGGCAGGAACGACCACCCCTTGCTGGCCCGCGGCTCGATCCAGCCTTCCTGCGCCGCTCGGCCCAGGATTCGCCGAACTCGCTCGCGAGTCAGCCCGTAGCGCGCCATGGCCGCATTTTCCGTCAGCACCTCGGGCAACGCGCCCGCCAGCCGATCCCGCGCCAGCGCCAGGTAGCCACGCTCCTCGGTGGCCTCCTCGCTCTCCACGACATCGAGCGCCGCGCCATCGCGCACGAGGAACAGCCCCCGCCGCGGCGGCCGGGTCATCAGCACGCCTCGTTCGGCCAGATGCGCGAGCGCGCCCCGGATCGGCGACCGCGACGTGCCGAGCACACCTTCCAGCGACTGCTCCGTCAGGTGATGACCCGCCGGCAGCCGCTCGGCCCGGATATGGTCGAGCACACGATGCGCCAGGAGGACGTGCAACGAACTCATCCTGCCCTTGTATTACGTCGGCCCGCGGTACAAAAGGGCTTATCTTATTTCCGGAGGCTCCATGGCCGTCAGCTCAGCCCTTGCATCGACTGTCTCGTCTCTGGCGATCGGCGGCCGCACCCTCCGCTACGTGTCGATCACCGACATTCCGGGCGTCGAGCGCCTGCCCTTCTCGCTTCGCATCCTGCTGGAAAACCTTTGCCGCCAGGCGGCGATCGATGGCGCCGACACGCAGGCCGAGATCGACGCCCTGCTCGCCCGCGAGGCCGGTGCCGGCATCACCTTCTATCCGGCCCGCGTGTTCGGGCAGGACATCCTCGGCCTGGTCATGTTGCTCGACATGGCCGCGATGCGCGATGCCGTGGAGCAGGCCGGTGGCGACCCCTCCACCGTCAGCCCGAAAGTTGCCGTCGACGTCATCATCGACCACTCGCTGCAAGTCGATAGCTGGGCCAACCCCGACGCCGCCCGAATCAACCTGGCCCGCGAATACGAGCGCAACGGCGAGCGCTTTGCTTTCCTGCGCTGGTGCGCCAGCAGCTTCGACGGCGTCCGCGTCGTGCCGCCCGGCAAGGGCATCATGCACCAGCTGCACATCGAGAACATCGGCCGTGTGGTCTGGACGAAGGACGACTTGGCCTATCCCGATAGCTGCGTCGGCACTGACAGCCATACACCGATGATCAATGGCCTCGGCGTGCTCGGCTGGGGCGTGGGCGGCATCGAGGCGGAGGCCGTCATGGTCGGCAAGCCCGTCGCCATCGCCTTGCCCGAGGTGGTCGGCATCGAGGTCACCGGCGAACTGCCCGATGGCGTTCTGCCCACCGACTTGGTGCTGACCATCACCAAGCTGCTGCGCGACATGGGCGTGGTCGGCAAGTTTGTCGAGTTCTTCGGCCCCGGTGTGGATCGGCTCTCGCTTGGCGACCGCGGCATGATCGCCAACATGGCCCCCGAATATGGCGCCACCGCGATCTTCTTCCCGGTCGACCGGCTCACCATCGACTACCTCCGCACCACCGGCCGCGAAGAATCCGAGATCGCCCTCATCGAGGCCTACTCGCGCGCGCAGATGCTGTGGCGCGACGAGACCACCGCGGCCCCGGTGTTCGACACCGTCATCACGCTCGACCTGGCCTCCATCCGCCCCTGCATCGCCGGGCCGCGTAACCCGGAAGACCGGCTCGAGCTGGACACCGCCAACACTGCCTTTGCCACCCACCACACGCAGATCGCCGGCCATCCCATCGACCCGGCCCGCCGCGTCCCCGTCGC
>JBPBQE010000022.1:0-19582 GCA_050954595.1 Janthinobacterium lividum
GCGCCCCGCGCCATCGTGCATCGACATCTCGCCAATGCACCACGAGCGCGAAAACCCCACATCAAATATCCAGTCCGGGGCCTATTTTAGCGCCAATGTGGGCTGGCCGGCACCGTATGAGATGCTGCACCATTTCGCTTTAGCGACCGGACCCGGCGAATGGTTCGTCACCGCCGGCGTTTCGGGCATTCTCGGCGTCGCAATCGGGGCGTTGCTGATCCCGTTCGCAGCGGTCATCACGCGGCTGCGTGGCTGATCAGGCGGGCGGCACCGGATCACACGCCGCGGCCGTCGCGCGCGCCAACACGGTCATCCGCCGCGCCGCCACGCCGGCGCCTGCCAGGTCGCCCAACGCATGAGCCAGCAACGGGTTGGACAGCAGCGCGTGAGCGGCCGTGTTGCCGGCAAATTCCACCGCACCCACGAACGTCGCCGACAGCGCCGTCCGCCGCAGCAGCGATATCGTGCCCAGCAAGCCTGGTCGCATCCCGTATAGGGCCGACACCTGCCGCACCAGCCGCACGCCCCGCCACGTCACCAGGGCGACGTCCAAGGCCGGTGACGGCATCGCCGCGATCCCTGCTACAACCTGCACCGACGCCGTCCGACCCAGGGCATCGGCCGCCTCGCGCAGTCGCTTGCCGGGACCCGCACGCACCAGCGCCAGCGCCGCATCCGGATCGTTGATCTGCCGCAAGGCTGGCAGCAGCGTCGGGTCGGTTTCCGCCGCCCAGCGCCGGGCCGCATCGGCGATTCGACCCGCCTCCCCCGACTGAAAATCAGCCCGCAGATGATCGACATGCCCCAGCGCGAACAACGCCCGAAGCTCGCGCCACAACCCGGCGCCGACCAACCCGAACCCGGCCACGGTCACGCCAAGGGTCACCCCGCCCAGCACCGTGGAGCGGGCAAACTGGTCGATGACGAAGTTCGCCGCACCCAGGCCCGCGAAGCCGATCGCCAAGGTCGATATACCCGCCAGCATGAGCATCGGCGTGGCCGTGCGGGGTGCCGGCTCGATCGCAAGCGTGATCGGCACCGGCTCCAGCCGCGGCGCAGCGCGCTCCTCGAGTTCGAAAAACGGCTCCGGGCTCATAGCAGATCGTCCAAAAGGAATAGCAGCAGGTCATCCAGGCCGATATTCGGCACGCCGCCCTTGCCGGCATCCGGCGGCCGCAGCGGCTCGAATTGCGGGATCTGCAGGAATTTATGCGCCCAGAACTCGGCACCCGGCGGGCGATCCGGCACTTCACCCGGATACGAGCGACCCGGCGCCGCATCCCCGATCCGCCGGCCCCGCACCGCCGACAGCGCATGCTCGCCCACTTGCATGACGATGTCCTCCGTGCAGCGCACCGCGCTCAACGAGAAGTAGCCGGCCCGCACATCAATCGTCGGCGCCGCCACCGTGCGCAGCAGCGCCGACAGGTTGCCCCGCTGCCGCTCGGCGACGTGGTCCGACTTGGTCGCCGCGAATGCCACCCGCGACAGCACCGGTGGCGGCCAGCGCAGCTTGCCGATCGACAGCGCTGCCTCCACCCAGTCACGCTCCCAGCGCAGCGAGGCCGACGCCTCCTTCAGCGCCGCGCTGAGATCGGCGAACGCCGCCGCACCCGCATGCAGCGCCGACAACAAGTCCACGAGCACCACCATGCGGTCGAGCTGCCCGAACAGCGGGTCCGACAGATCGGCCTGCACCGCATCCTTGTAGGCATCGAACCGCTGCTCCATCAGCCCGGCGAGGTCGCTCTGCCCGCGCAGGGGAAAGAACGCCATCCAGGGCGGCTCCGCCCCGGGTGCCGGCATCAGGAACCGCCCGGGCTGCAGCAAAGCTAGCCCGGCATCGCGCAAAGTCATCAGCAGCGCGCGGAATAACCGGTGCCCCGTGGCCGCGATCGCCTCGTCGGCCGAGGCGCCGACTGGCAGCGCGGTGGCGAACGCCAGAAACGCCGCTGCTTCCGGCCGCCCCTCCAGTCGGCGGAGTGTCACCTGCGACCAATCGGCGAAGTTCTGCCGGAGCAGCGGCAGATCCAGTAGCCACTCGCCGGGATAGTCCAAAAATTCCAGTCGCAACGCGAAATCCGGTAGCGCACTGGCCAGTCCGGTGCGCGGTATCGTCAGATCCAACGCCAGGAGCGACGCCGCATCCGTGCGCGCCGGCCAGGCAGGCGGATCCTGCGCCAAGGCCGCCAGATTGCCCGCAACGTCGAAGCGCGGCAGGTTCGATACCCCTGCCGGCGCGATCGAAACACGCGGCAGCCGGCCCCGCAGCCGATCCGCCACCGCCGGCAGCACCGGCCGCCGCGCTCCGAGCGCCAACAAATTTGCCGCCACCGAGGTCAGGAATGCGGTCTTGCCGGCCCGCGCGAGGCCGGTCACGCCGATGCGCACCGTTCGGCCCGCCACCAAATCGAGCGGCAGGCGCCAGTTCAGCTCCATAGCGGCGGACCGACCGGGCGGATCAGTTACGCTGGATCAGTTCGATTTTGTAACCATCGGGGTCTTCCACGAACGCGATCACCGTGGTGCCGAACTTCACCGGCCCGGGCTCGCGCGTGATCTTCACCCCGGCGGCACGCATTTCGTCGCATGCCTTGTAGATGTCGGGCAGACCAAAGGCGAGATGCCCGAACCCGGTGCCGATCTCGTAGCCATCGGTCTGATCCCAGTTGTAGGTCAGCTCGACGGCCGACTGCTCGCTGTCCGGTGCGAAGCCGACGAAGACGAGGGTGTATTTACCGTCCGGCACCTCGGAACGGCGTAGCTCATGCATGCCCATCTTCTTGGTGTAGAAATCGACGCTCTTCTCGAGGTCCTTGACGCGCAGCATCGTATGCAACGTGCGGGGTTGGCTCATGGGGGAGTTCCTTCAGATAGGGGATGGATATCGGGGCTCAGACCCAGCAGGAACAGCCCTGCCGCATCTGCCGCGGCGATGCAGCCGTCGCGATCGATCAACAACGTCCCGCCAGCTTCAAACGCAATGCCACGCAGCCCGGCGGCGACCGCTGCCGCAATCGTGTTCGGCCCGATGGTCGGCAGGTCGGCGCGGCGATCCTGCCCGGGTTTGACCAGCTTGATGAGGACACCGCCGGGTCCCGGCCGGGCCAGCGCGGTGGCTCGGCCGAGCATGGCGTCGGTCCCCTCGATTGCCTCCACAGCCAGCACGATGCCCTGCTGCACCACACAACCCTGCCCGACATCGACCTGCCCGAGCGCCCGCACCACTGTCTGGCCGCGCGCGATATCGGCGCGCGCGGCCGCATCCGGCCCATGTCGGCCGAGCACACCCGCAGCGCCGACCGCCTCCGTCAAAACTTCATGGGCGCCGATGACGCGGAAGCCTTCCTCGCCCAGGACGCGGACCACGGCAGCCAAAAGCCCGTCGTCGCCGGTAAAGGCGGCGCGCCCAATGCGGGCCATGATTCGGGCACCCTCCGCATCCGGCCGAATGGAAACCAGGGAGGGTCGCCGGACCGGCCCGATCAGGACGAGGTCACCACATCCGGCACCGCGCAACGCGGCCAGGATCTCGCCCGCTGCGCCGAGCCGGATCTCGCGATGAGGGTAGTCAGCCAGAGCGCCAAGCTCGGCAAACCCACGCAACGCCACGACGAACACGGCGCGTCCGGTAGCGATCGCGGCTGCCGCCACCCGCGCCGGAAACGGTCCACCGCCGGCGATGATACCCAGCGTTGTGGAGGCACTCATGCGCGGGTGTAATTCGCTTGCGTGTAACAACAGCTAATGGGTAGGCATTCATTCATCGGCTAGACTTAGGATTTCCGGTGAACGGCAAAGTAACTCCAAGCTCCGTTGGACTGTTGCGAGCCCTCCAGGCGCTTGCCGAGGAGAGCATGCTACTCGGTCTCAAACACACGCATCTCGCATTGAGACACGCCATCGACTCGTGCCTGATGGAGACGAACGAACCCGCATCGGCCAAGGTGGGCCGGGTGACCGCGGAACTCGTCCACTAGCTGTCAACCAGCCTCATCGCCCACCGAGCCAGCGCGGATCAGCCCGCGCTTGCTCTGCACGGCGGCGAAATCTAACACTTCGGCGACGAGATCGTCGTCGCCGAACTCCGCCCGAACGGCGCCCATACGGTCGGCCAGCACGCCGTCGCCCCAGAACAGCGTGCGCACAGCAGCGCGAAGCGTCAGCAACCGGCTACGATCCACGCCGCGCCGACGGAGGCCGATGACGTTGAGCCCGGCCAACCGCGCACGATTGCCGATCACGCTGCCGAACGGGATCACATCCGCCTCGACGCCCGAGACGCCGCCGATCATGGCGCCACGTCCGATGCGAACGAACTGATGGATCGCCGCCGCCCCGCCGACGACCGCCCCGTCGCCGATCGACACATGGCCACCCATGACGACGTTGTTGGCAATCACCACGGAGTTGCCGATGTCGCAGTCATGCGCGACATGGACGACGGCCATCAGCAGGCAATCCGCTCCCACCCGCGTCAGCCCGGTTCCGGTGACGGTGCCACGGTGAATGGAGCAATGCTCACGGATTTGCGTGCGGGCACCGATCTCGCACCGGGTCGCCTCGCCTTTGTATTTCAGGTCCTGCGGCGCCATGCCCACCGTGCAGAACGGGTAGAGCACTGCGCCCTCCCCGATCGTCGTCCGACCGTCGACGACGACGTGCGACATCAGCCGCACCTCGTCGTGTAGGACGACATCGCTGCCGACATGACAAAACGGCCCGATATTGACTCCGGCACCGACCTGCGCACCGGGCTCGATGACCGCACTGGGGTGGATCAAGGCGCGGTTCCCGCCTGGTGCCGCAGCGGCGTTTTCATCGAGCATGGGCGAACCGTGGGCGGACATGTGTTCCTGACCAACTCAAACATTATTGCCGATCATGTCCGTAGCGGACTGCTCAACGATCCATGATCATGGCTGAGAACGTCGCCTCTGCCACGGCCACGCCATCGACCCGGGCGATCCCGGCGAACTTCCAGACGTTGTTGCGGCTGCGGACCTTGGACACGTGCACCCGCAACTGATCGCCCGGCACGACCGGCCGGCGGAACTTCGCGGCATCGATGGTCATGAAGTAGACCAGTTTACCCATCGCGTGCTCGCCGAGCGTTTCGACCACCAGTACGGCAGCCGTTTGCGCCATCGACTCGATGATCAGCACGCCCGGCATCACCGGATGACCCGGAAAATGTCCCTGGAAGAACTGCTCGTTCATCGTGACGTTCTTCACGCCGGTCGCGGACTCGTTGTGGATCAGGTCGACCATGCGGTCGATCATCAGCATCGGGTAGCGGTGCGGGATCGCACGCATGATTCGCTGCAAATCGAGCGTCTTGGGCGCGGCTGGGGTATCGCCCGTCGCCTCGTGCTCGGCCTGCGCGTCCTGGGAAGAGTGGGTGCCATCCATTCCGGTCAATCCGACGACTGGTTTGGGGGTGTTTTGGGCCGGCGGGACAGCTTTCGCAATGTCGCAACGCCGCGAAAGAAGTCACGCACCGGCTCGGCCGGGCTGCCGACGACGTCAGCCCCCTCCGATATGTTCGACATGACGCCGGCTTGCGCACCGATCCGAGCCTTCCGGCCAATGGCCAGATGGCCAGCGATACCGGCCTGCGCGGCGATGACGACAAAATCGTCGAGCGTGGTCGAGCCCGCAACGCCCGCCTGCGCGACGATAACGCAGCAGCGCCCGAGGCGCACGTTGTGGCCGATCATTACCAGATTATCGACGCGCGACCCGGCACCAATGATCGTGTCCTGCATCGACCCACGGTCGATCGTCGTGTTAGCGCCGATCTCCACGTCGTGCTCCAAGATGACACGGCCGAGTTGCGGCACGGTCGTGAAGCCTCGGTCGGTCTGCGCGAAGCCGAACCCCTCCTGCCCCACCCGCACGCCGGGAAACAGCGTCACCCGATCACCCACAACCGCATGCGACACGGTCGCCGACGCACCGACCCTGCAATCCGCTCCGATCGAGACGCCCCTGGCGATCAATGCCCCGGGCCCAATTCGCGAGCGTGCGCCAATGACGGCGTCGGCCTCGACGACCGCGTTTGGCCCGATCTCCGCCGTCGGGTCAATCTGCGCCGACGAGTCGACGACGGCGGAAGGATGCACGCCCGGTTCGGCCGGCGACGGCGGGAAGAACAACGTGGCGACCTTTGCCCAAACGGCATACGGCATCGCCGTGGGAAGCGCGATGCTGGTCGGCGGCACATGCGCCGCCAGTTCTGGATGCACGATCACTGCGCCGGCCCGCGTGGTCGACAGCAGGTCGGCATAGCGTCGGTTGTCGAGAAAGCTGACGTGCTCAGGAGTCGCCGTCTGCAACGGCGCCACACCGTGGATCAGTCGATCGTCAGCGTCTACGTCGGCGCCGGCGATCTTGGCGATGTCGGCCAGCCGGTGTGGACCGGTCCGGGCGAAAAAGCGCGAGTCGCCGGGAGGCAACTCGCGCGGGTCGGTGGCGGCCAAGGTGCCTACGGCTTTGCTGGTCTTGCCGGGGCGGTCGTCGCCGGCGCAGCGCCTGACGGCGTCGCAGGCGGCGTTGCCGGCGCAGATGCCGTGGTCGGGGTGATAGCCGGGTTAGTCGGAGCCTGCGCCATCGGTGGCGAAACGCCATCCGCCGGCAGAGCGACGGTCGCCAGCGTCTTGTTCAGCTGCGTCACCACCTGCTCGGTGATGTCGAACTCGTTGACGTTGAGCGCCACCTGCGCACGGTGCAGGACGATGTTCATGCCGTGGCTCTCGGAGACCTGGCGAATGACGCTGACGAGCATCCGCTCGATCTGCGCCAGGCCATACTGACCGGCCTCTTGGATAATACGGTTGCGGTCTCGGAACGTGCGCTGCGCCCCGGTGATACGATCCTGCAACTCCTTCTCGCGAGCGCGGATTTGGTCGGCGCTCAGCTTGCTGCGTTCGTTGGCGAGGGCCTGCTGCATCTCGCGCCAGACGAGCTGCTCTTTTTGGGCATCCTCGTTCAGCTTCTCACGCCGTTCGCCGATGGTCTTTTCCACCTGCTGGGCGGCGGAGGAGGCGCGCATGATCTCCGGGATGCCGAGCACGCCGATGGAGGCGGCCGGCGGCGGGGTCGCCTTGGCCAGGGCCGGCAACTCGGGCGCCGGGGGCAGCTGAAGCTGCATCGGCGGCCCCTCGTCCGGTGCCGCTCCGGCGACCCCGCCGGGCGCCTGCTGCGGCTGCTGTTGCTGGATCGGCGCCTGGACCGGGCGCGGCTGCGGCCGCGGCTGGGCAGGGCGTTGCTGGGGCTGCGGCGATGACTGCGCCGGCCGGCCGGTCGGCGGAATGAAGTAGCCCGGGTTCGACTGTGCCAACACCGGGGCCAGCGGGAGCGTCAATCCAGCCGCGAGGACCGTGGGACGAATGATGCGTGAAATGAACAAGTTAGAACCTCGTCCCGAAGCCAAAGCGGAAAAGCTGAGTTTGGTCATTTTTTTGTTTCACCACAGCCTCGGCAATATCGATGTTGATCAAGCCAAAGGGCGTTTTCCACGACACACCGACACCGGTGCCGACGCGTGGTGTTGCACTATTGACGACGGAAGTGCCGGCCAACTGCGTCACCTTGGATAATGAACCAAGGTCGACGAAGGCACGGCCGGACAAGCCGAAATCCGACGAGATCGGCAGCGGGAAGCGTAGCTCGGTCGTCCCGGTGTAGATCACCCGGCCACCGATGCTGTCGATCGAGTCGGTTCCAATCGCGTGCGGACCAGCACCGCCGGATTGGAAGCCTCGCAAGTTATCGCCGCCGAGGAAGAACCGGTCGATGATCTTCTCTTCGTGCCCGAGTTGCTCGAGGTAACCACCGCCCGCCGAAAAGGCGAGCACCCAGGCGTCATCACCGGTGATCGATTCGAGCGGGATGTAGTAGTTCGTGTCGATCTTCGAGCGCACGTAGTGCGCGGTACCGCCGATGCCGGCGAAGTCCACGCCGATCCGGACCAACCCGCCCGCATGCGGATCCACTCGGCTGTCACGATAGTCGATGGAGACCGTCGACCCGAGCTGCGAAAGTAGCGACGCCCCGGCCTGGTTGGTGATGTAGACGCTGGCGCCGGACTGGATGTCGTACACGTTCCGGTCGACCAGCGAGTAGGTCCATGCCTGCCGCAGATGCTCGTTGAACTCGTAGCCCAGCCGCAACGCGCCACCGGTCCGCCGCTCGCTATATGCGGCGATCGTCTGGTTGTTGTTGCGGATATTGAAGAGGTCGAAGCCCGCGGCGAGGTTGCGGTCGAGGAAGAATGGGTCGGTCACCGACAGGTCGACCTGGCTACTCTTCTGCGCCAGCACGCCGTTGATGCTGGCGTCGATGCCGGTGCCGACAAGATTTCGCTCGCGTAGACCGACGTTGACGAGCGCGCCGGCATCCGTCGAATAACCGCCGCCGAGGGTCAGCTCACCCGTCGCCTTTTCGTCAACCACCGTGTTGATGATCGCCTTGTCCGGCGCCGAACCCGGTGACGGCGTCACGGTCACGCCGTTGAAGTAGCCGAGATCCTGCAGCCGTTGCCGGGTCACGCGGGCTGCGGACGAATCGAACGCGTCGCCCTCGGCGATGCGGAACTCGCGGCGGATCACCTTGTCCTTAGTGCGCGTGTTGCCCGAGATGTCGATCCGCTCGACATAGACCCGTGGGCCCTCGCCGATGTCGAACACCAGATCGACCGTATGCTTGACCCGGTCACGCGCGATCCGCGGCTTGACCTCGACGAAGGCAAAGCCGCGCTGTTGGATCGCGTCCTGCAGGGCTTGCGACGTCTTCTCGACGGCGTCGCCGTCATAGGTATCGCCCGGCCCGATGCCGACCAGTGGCTTGAGGGTATCCACGTCGAGGTTGCGGAGCTTGCTGTCGATGTCGACCTTGCCGACGGAGTATTTCTCGCCCTCGTTGAGCACAAAGGTCAACAGAAAGGCCGAGCGGTCCGGCACCAGCTCGGCAGTGGCGCTCTTGACCTCGAAATCGGCATAACCGTTCTTCAGGTAGAACCGGCGCAGCAACTCCTTGTCGAAGTTCACGCGCTCTGGATCATACTGGTCGCTGTTGGACAGGAAGCGCCAGAACGCCTCCTCGCGGCTGGCAATCACTTCGCGGAGGCGGTTTTCGCTGTAGGCCTTGTTGCCGACTACGGCGACGCGGCTGATGAGCGTTGTCGCACCCTCGTTGACCTCGAACACGACATCGACGCGATTCTGGTCGAGCCGGATGATCTTCGGCTCCACAGTCGCCGCATAACGGCCCGCCTTGGCGTAAGCGTTGAGAACCCGCTGACGATCCGCCTGCGCGAGCTGGGGGGTGAACACCCCGCGCGGCTTCAGCTGCACCGACGTCCGCAGCTGGTCGTCGGTCAGCTTGCGGTTACCTTCAAAGGCAATCCGGTTGATGATCGGGTTCTCAACCACCTTGACCACCAGCGTCCCGCCCTGGCGCTGAAACGCCACGTCGGCGAACAAGCCGGTCGAGAATAGGCTCTTTAGGCTGCGGTCGACGCGGTCGGCATCGTAGGCGTCGCCGGGCTGCACCAGCATGTAGGAGCGGATCGTGCTCTCCTCGATGCGCTGGTTACCCTCGATCTTGATGGCGGAGATGGCTCCACCCGGCGCGACCCGCGCCTGAGTGGCAACGCGGGCCGGACGGGCCTGACGCTGCTGCGCATTGACCTCGGTCGGAACCAGCAACGGCAACATGCACGCGGTCGCCAGCAGTTTCGCGCGTATGGTGGACAATCCGGAATCCCTCCTGGCGATAGAGCACGATGCAGATGCATCGGGCTCACGCACTCAGCGGGTGCTTCTAAGCGTCACCCGGCGCGAGGGCAACATCGGCGATTTTGCCAATGCGATGAGATTCTTCTCGTCAGCCCTTCAACCAGTGGAATAGGCCCAGATGCGACAGATCATTCCATGTCGCAAACACGAACAACCCGGCCAACACCGCAAAACCGGCGCGGAAGCCGAATTCCTGCACCTTCGGCGGCACGGGGCGGCCCCGGATGGCCTCGATAGCGAACAACACGAGATGCCCGCCGTCGAGCACCGGGATCGGGAACAGGTTGATCAACCCGAGATTCACCGACAAGACGGCGATGAAGCTCACCAGGCTGGCGATTCCCAAGGAGGCCACCTGGCCCGAGAGCTGGAGAATCCCCAATGGACCACTCAGCTCGTCGGCGCTGCGCTGGCCGCTGAGCATCTGACCGAGCCCCTGCAAGGTCTGGACCAGCACATCCCATGTCTGCTGGACGCCCGCCACGATGGCGCTCCCCGGGTCCAACTGCTTGTATTCCGGAGCACCACCACGAACGCCGAGCACACCCATGCGGCGACCCAGCGCACCCTCGCGAGAGGCGACGTGAACACTGGCCGCCTGCAGCGAACCATTGCGCTCGAACTCGACATTGACCGTCTGGTCCGCCGCACCGGCGATGATGCGCTGTAGATCCTCGAAGCGGGATACTTTCTGCCCGTCGATCGCCGTGACCCGGTCGCCAGTCTTCAACCCGGCTTGCGCGGCGGCACTTTCCGCTTGCACGTCGCCGATGACCGGGATGCTGACAGGCCGGCCCGCCGTGGCGAACAAGGCGGCGAACAGCACGGCGGCAAGGAGGAAATTGGCGATCGGACCGGCTGCGACCACAATGGCGCGGCGCGCAACACTCTTGCCGTGGAACGTGCGTCCTTCGAACCAGGCCGCCCGCGTGGCTTCATCAACATCTTCCGGTCGCTCCTGCCCATGGAGCTTCACGTAGCCGCCAAGCGGGATCCACGA
Organism: Janthinobacterium lividum; assembly: GCA_050954595.1. GTDB lineage: Bacteria > Pseudomonadota > Alphaproteobacteria > Acetobacterales > Acetobacteraceae > JAVVHH01. The sequence continues at coordinate 10,801 of JBPBQE010000022.1, forward strand.
GAGCTTCCACACCGTACCGACCCGGTCGGTCCACTGCAGGATCGCGCGGCCGAAACCGATGGAGAATGCCTCGACGTGCACGCCCACCCATCGGGCGGCCAGGTAATGACCCATCTCATGGATGAATACCAAGACGCCGAGTACGACCACGAAGGAGAGCGGAGTGCGGACGAAATCGGGGAGATGCATGGGCAGTCCTGTCCTGAGCCGCCTTGGCGGCGGCGGTTCTTAGGCCGCTTTGGCGGCGGCGATCGTTAGGGCGGCCCGCCGCGCGGCACCATCCAACTCCATGACGTCATCGAGCGTATCGGCTGCCGGGCTGCCCAACCGATCCAGCACGGCCTCAACGAGCGCCGCGATATCGGTAAAGCCCAGCCGGCGGCTAAGAAATGCATCAACGGCCACTTCATTGGCCGCTGATAATATTGTGGGTCCGCCGCCGCCCGCCCGCAAGGCATCGCGCGCCAGACGAAGCGCCGGAAAGCGCGCCATGTCGGGTTCAAAGAACTCGAGCTGCCCCAACGCTGCGAGATCGAGCCGCGGCGACGACGTCGCTAACCGACCCGGCCAGGCCAGCGCGTGCGCGATCGGGATGCGCATGTCGGGCGAACCGAGCTGGGCGAGCATGCTGCCGTCACGCCAGTGGACGATGCCGTGCACCACCGATTGCGGATGCACCAGGACGCCAATACGGTCCTCGGTCATGTCGAACAGGCGCGCCGCCTCAATCAACTCCAGGCCTTTATTGAACATGGTCGCCGAGTCGATGCTGATCTTGGCGCCCATGGTCCAGGTCGGATGCCGCAACGCCGCTTCCGGGCTCGCACGGGTCATCTCCTCGACCGTGGCATTGCGGAACGGGCCACCGGACGCAGTGAGCACGATTCGCTCGACTGACTCGGCATTGCCCTCGGCCATCGCCTGGAAGATCGCGTTGTGCTCGGAGTCGACCGGCAGCAAGGTCGCCCCAGCATCCGACACCGCGCGCAACATCACGTCGCCGGCGCAGACCAGCGCCTCCTTGTTGGCCAGAGCCACGGCGCCACCACGCCGGATGGCGGCCAGAGTGCTGGGCAGCCCGGCCGCGCCGGTGATCGCCGCCATGGTCCAGTCCGCCGGTAGCGCCGCCGCCGCCGTTACCTCGTCCGCACCGGCCGCCACCGCTATACCGGACCCGGCGAGCAACCGTTCCAACTCCGGCAAGCACGCGACATCGGCAATCACCGCAACCTCGGCCTTGAGCGCCCGCGCCTGCTGCGCCAGCAATGCCACGTTCCGCCCGCCCGCCAGAGCCCGCACGCGGAACTGGTCCGGATTGGCCAGCAACAGATCAACGGTGCTGGTGCCGATGCTGCCCGTGCTGCCCAAAACCGAAACGCTGCGTTGGTCTAGTGCCAAAAAATTGCCTCCCCGCTCGCAAGAACGACGAGAGCCGCCGCTGGAGCTGCCGCAAGCAGCCCATCCAACCGGTCCAGCAACCCGCCGTGGCCCGGGATCAAATTTCCCGAGTCCTTGACCCCGACATGCCTCTTGATGCCGCTCTCGAGCAAGTCCCCCGCCTGGCACGCGACGGCCAGCACGGCGGCGACTACCGCCGTCGCGAGCGTCACGTGTCCAGCCACCGCTTCTCCGACCAGCATGGCAATCGCCAACCCGCCGGCTGCGCCCGACCACGTTTTGGCCGGCGACAAGCTCGGCGCTAGCTTGGGCCCGCGCAGCAGCCGGCCCGCCGAGTAGGCACCGATATCGCTGGCCCAAACCGTAAGCACGACGAACAACACCGTCCATCGGCCACCGACTGCGTCCCCGTGCCGCAACCACACCAGCGCGACGACCCCGATCCCGATCGCTATCAAGCCGGCCGCCATCAATACGCGCCGTTGCATGGTCCCCACGACTGCCGCACCCGCGACGAGGATCGCCAACCCGATCGCGGCATAGCCGTCGCATGCCGCCGCCGCCGCCATCACCATCACCATCGGGACCAGCAACCCGGGCATCGTCGTCGGCTTGGCGCGGCACAGTGCCACCCACTCCAGCGACAACCCGATCGCAGCGCCCAACATCAGCACATCGAAGGCGAAGCCACCGAACCAGATGCAGGCCAGCACCAGCGGTGCCAGGATCGACGCCGAAATCGCCCGCCGCCCCAAATCGCTCCAACGTGTCGGCGCGCCGGACGAACGGGTAGACTCACCCACCGTACCGCCGTTCGCGTCGCGAGAACTCTGTCAGGGCGAATTCAAAATCGGCACGGGAGAAATCCGGCCACAGCACGTCGAGAAACACCAGTTCGGCATAGGCGGCTTGCCAGAGCAGGAAATTGGACAAACGCTGCTCGCCCGATGTCCGGATCATCAGATCGGGGTCGGGCATGTCGGCCGTGAACAGGAAGCGCGCGAATTGTGCCTCGTCCAGATCGCCCGGCTTCAACTCGCCCGCAGCCACCGCGGCCGCCACCGCCTTTGCCGCCGCGACGATCTCGTCACGGGCGCCGTAGGAAAGTGCGATGTTCAGGTTGAGTCGCGAATTGCCTCGGGTGGACTGTTCGGCCCGCGCCAACTCCGTCTGCAAATCACTGTCAAAGCGCTGCGGATTTCCCAGCACACGAAGCCGCACGCCCTCCCGGGACATCTCGGCCAGTTCCTGACGCAGGTAGCGGCGCAACAGACCCGTGAGGTCGAGCACCTCCTCAGCCGGCCGGCGCCAGTTCTCGCTGCTAAACGCGTAGATGGTCAGCCATTTGACGCCGCAGCCGATCGCAGCCTCGATCGTCCGGCGCACGGCCTGTGCTCCGGCACGATGCCCGGCCACGCGCGGCAACCCACGAGACCGTGCCCAGCGACCATTGCCATCCATGATGATGGCGACGTGGGCGGGAACGGCCGTGGCGGAGCCGGGCTGCGGCGCGGAAGAAGCGACGGAGATGATGCTCACCGCCTCAGACCTGACGGATTTCCTTGTCCTTGTCGGTCAGGGAGTCGTCGATCCGCTTGATGTAGCCATCGGTGAGCTTTTGCACATCTTCGGACCAGTTCTTCTGCTCGTCCTCGCCGATCTCGTGCTTCTTCTCGAAGCCCTTGATCTGATCCATCCCGTCGCGACGTACGCCGCGAATGGCAATCCGTGCGCCCTCGGCATAGCGCCCGGCTGCCTTGGCCAGTTCGGCGCGACGCTCGGCGGTCAATTGCGGGATCGGCACCCGAACCAACTGGCCGTCCGAACCGGGATTGAGCCCCAGCCCGCAATCACGAATGGCGCGCTCGACGGCACCGACCATGGTCCGATCCCAGACTTGGACGGTGATGAGCCGCGGCTCCGGCACGCCAATCGTCCCCACCTGAGTAATCGGCACTTCGGTGCCATAGGCCTCGACCTTGACGGGTTCAAGCAATCCGGGGCTGGCCCGCCCGGTGCGGAGACCGGAGAAGTCGCGGCGTAACGTCTCCAGGGCGCCATCCATGCGCCGGGTTAGGTCTGTCTTGAGGGCATTCAAATCCGCAGGCACGGTCGACTCCTAATGCGGCTCGATGATGGTGGTGAACCGTCCTTCGCCGCGCATGACGGCCGCGAACGAGCCCGGTGCATGGATATCGAAGACGACGATGGGAAAGCCATTCTCACGCGCCACGCTGATCGCGGCCGCATCCATCACAGCGAGGTCACGGGCGAGGACGTCGTGATAGGTCAATTCAGTGTAGCGGGACGCGTCCGGATGCTTGCGCGGGTCGGCGCTGTAGACACCATCGACCTGGGTGCCTTTGAACAAGGCATCGCAGTTCATCTCCGCCGCCCGCAATGCAGCCGCCGTGTCGGTGGTGAAGAACGGGTTGCCGGTGCCGGCAGCAAAGATGACGACCCGGCCCTTCTCCATGTGCCGTTCCGCACGACGACGAATATAGGGCTCGCACACCGAACTCATCGGGATCGCCGACTGCACACGGGTCTGCACGCCGTGCCGCTCCATCACGCTCTGCAGGCCGAGGGCATTCATCACGGTCGCCAGCATGCCCATATAGTCGGCCGAAGCGCGATCCATGCCGGCAGCCGCGCCGGAAACCCCGCGGAAGATGTTACCGCCGCCAACGACCAGGCAAACCTGAACACCTGTATTGACGACTTCGGAGATATCGGCAGAGATCCGGGACAGCGTCTCACGATCGAGACCGTATTCGTGCCGTCCCATGAGAGCTTCGCCGGAAACCTTCAACAAGACACGCTTGTAGGCCGGCTGAACGGGCATGAAATCCTTCGGAGTAGCTCGAGCGTAGTGAAACGGGTCGCCGCAACCTAGTCGCTGCGACAACCCGTCACAAGTTTGCTTGTGTGGACGTTAGGCGCCGAGTGCGAGACCCGCGGCAGCAGCCACTTCGGCGGCAAAATCGCCGCTCTCCTTCTCGATACCTTCACCGAGCGTGAAGCGGGCGAACCCGACCAACTCGCCGCCGGACTTCTTGACGACCGCCTTGACACGGCTCTCGCCGTCATGGACCCAGACCTGCTCGAGGAGGACGACCTCCTCGTAGTATTTCTGGATGCGGCCCACGACCATCTTCTCGATGATCGCGTCCGGCTTGCCCGACGCACGCGCCTGTTCGGTCAGCACGGCCTTTTCGCGCTCGAGCGCCGCCGGGTCGATCCCGGTGGTGTCGAGGGCGTCCGGACGCGTGGCAGCAACATGCATGCCGATCTGACGACCGAGCTGCTCCAGCGTCTCGATCTCGGAGCCGCCTTCCAGCGCAACCAGCACGCCGATCTTGCCCAGGCCAGGCCGCAATGCGCCGTGCACGTAGGTGGCGACGGTGCCGTTCTCGACCGACATCACCCGGGCGCGACGCAGCGACATGTTCTCGCCGATGGTCGCGACGAGATGCGTGATCTCCTCGGCCACTGTACGCTCGCCGCCTGGGAGCTTGGTCGCCTTGATGGTCTCGATGTCTTCGCCGACCTCAAGCGCAACCTTCGCCACGCTTTCGACCAGCGCCTGGAACGCTTCGTTGCGGGCAACGAAGTCGGTCTCGGCATTGACCTCGACCATCGCCGCCTTGTTCTTGCCGCTGGTCACGCCGACCAAGCCCTCAGCCGCCGTGCGACCGCTCTTCTTGGCCGCCGCGGCGAGACCCTTCTTGCGCAGCCAGTCGACTGCCGTCTCCATGTCGCCGCCAGCTTCGGTCAGCGCCTTCTTGCAGTCCATCATGCCCGCGCCGGTCTTCTCGCGCAGGTCACGAACCATCGATGCCGTAATCTCGGCCATCATACTCTCCGTAATGCCGTTCGTTACGCCGGGACCTGCTCGGGGGCAGCCTCAGGCTCCGCCTGCAGCGCCTCGGGCGGGATAGCGTCCGGCGGCAGTTCTTCCGAAGCGCCCATGTCGCGGCCCGAAGCAACCATCTCAGCGCTGATACCGTCCAGCACGGCGCCGGCGACGAGGTCGCAATACATGGTGATGGCGCGGATCGCGTCGTCATTGCCCGGGATCGGATAGGTGACACCGGTCGGGTCGGAGTTGCTGTCGAGCACGGCGATGACGGGGATGCCCAGCTTGGTGGCTTCCTCGACCGCGAGCTTCTCCTTGTTCGTGTCGATCACGAACAGGATGTCCGGCAGGCCGCCCATGTCCTTGATGCCGCCCAGCGCGCGCTCGAGCTTCTCGCGGTCGCGGGTGATGTCGAGAACTTCCTTCTTGGTCAGGCCCTGGATGTCGCCGGCCAGCATGTCGTCGATCTGGCGCAGGCGCTTGATGGAGCCCGTGATGGTCTTCCAGTTGGTCAGCATGCCGCCGAGCCAACGGTGGTTGACGTAATACTGGCCGCAGCGGCGGGCGCTGTCGGCGACGTATTCGGCCGCAGCGCGCTTGGTGCCGACGAACAACACGCGGCCACCGGCGGCGGTTGTGTCGCGCACGGCCTTGAGCGCACGGTCCAGCATCGGCACGGTCTGCTGCAGGTCGATGATGTGGACCTGATTGCGGATGCCGAAGATGTACGGCGACATGCGCGGGTTCCAGCGGCGGGTATGGTGGCCGAAGTGAACGCCGGCTTCGAGAAGTTGACGTAGGGTGAAATCGGGCATCGCCATGAGGGCGGTTCCTTTCCGTGTTGTCCGGTTGAGCCTCCGTGGGGTCAGGCCTTTCGGCACCGGAACCGGATCATCGACCCGGAAAGGCACCCCACGTGTGAATTACCCCCGCGATCGTTACCGATCACGCAGGCGGGGCGCATATGGCTGATTTACAGGCAAAACACAAGGTCCTGCGGCCAGGACGGTGGACGCGCAGGCATCTGCGGCAGTAGCCTTCCGGGCAAACACGGTAGGGATGAACGAATGGCCGGCCAAAATACCGAGCGCGGCTTGCTCCTCAACGGTCTGCTTGCCGCCATCCGGCTCAGCGCGGAACCGATGGTCGTGAGCGATCCGCACCAGCCCGACAATCCCATCATCGCCGTGAACAAGCCGTTCGAGCAGTTGACGCTGTATTCGGAGAGCGAGCTGAGCGGCCGCAACTGCCGCTTTCTCCAGGGTGACGAAACCGACCGCGATGCCGTGCGCCAACTCGGCACCACGCTCCGCCGTGGCAATGGCTGCGTGCAATTCCTCACCAACTACCGCCGGGATGGCAGCAGCTTCTACAATCTGCTGTTCATCTCGCCGGTCCACGGCCATGACGGACAGCTGCATTTCTTCTTCGCCAGCCAGTACAACCTCAATGCCGAGGGGGCGACGACGCCAAACGAGTTCCCGATTGGCCCGGCCCATATGCCGGAAGGACAGCAAACCGAGTTTCGCTTGCTCCTGCTCGACATTGCCCACGAGGTCGCCACCGCCCAGAGCACCGACTCGCTGCCGATCCGCGTCCGCGCGCTCGAGGCCGCCCTGGCCGCGTCCCGCGAGATCGCTCTCATGGCAACCCGGCTCAAGCCCGGCGCCATCCCGTTCTGATCGGCAGACCTCCATGAACCAACTTGATCTCGCCGGCCGTGTCGCCGTCGTCACCGGCGGGGCGCGCGGCATCGGCCGCGCCATCGCGGAACGCATGCTCGCCTCGGGTGCCACGGTCGCATTATGGGATCGCGACGGTTCGCAGGCGGAAAGCACCGCCGCCGCGCTGGGCGACCGTGCGAGTGCTCACGCGGTGGACCAGACCGACGAGGGAGCCGTCCACGCCGCTGCGGAAGCCACGGTGGCGCGACACGGCCGGGTCGACATCCTGGTAAACAATGCCGGCATCACCGGCGGCAACGCACCGACCTGGCAGCTGCCAAGCGCGGAATGGCGGGCGGTGCTCGAGGTCAACCTGGTCGGGCCCTACCTCGTCTCGTCCGCTCTGCTGCCGTACATGATCGCGGCGGGCTACGGCCGGGTCGTGAACATCGCGTCGGTCGCCGGCAAGGAGGGCAATCCGAACGCGAGCCATTACAGCGCCAGCAAGGCCGGGCTGATCGCGCTGACCAAGTCGCTCGGCAAGGAACTGGTCGGCACCGGCGTCCTGGTCAACTGCGTCACCCCCGCCGCGGCCAAGACGGAGTTGTTCGTGCAGATGAGCGAGACGCAGATTGCCTACATGCTGTCCAAAATCCCGATGAACCGCTTCGTGACGGTGGACGAGATCGCCGCCCTGGCGTGCTGGCTCGCTACGGAGGATTGCTCGTTCAGCACCGGCGGCGTGTTCGACGTCAGCGGCGGGCGCGCGACCTACTGACCGGGGCAGGCTCCGCAGGACGATCGTAGCGGGCCTTCAGCGCCGATGCGACGTCCTGCTCCGCATCCGCGGCGCGCGGCACGTAGGCGCCGAGTCCGAAGAAGTCATAGGTGACTCCGGCATATCGCCGTACGTCGACGCGGGCTCCGGCTTGTTGCAGGTTAGCCGCCAGCGTCTCGGCTTGCGACCGCAGTGGATCGATGTCGGCCAGCACGACCATCGTCGGCGGCATGCCGGCCAGGTCGCGCCGTCCAGCCAGGTCCAGCCGCGGATCGGCCAGATTATCCGGCGCATATTGGTTCTGTGCCCACCGCACCGTTGCGCGCGTCAACGGTTGGCTGCCGCCATACTCGCGCATGCTGGGCGTGTTGGTCGCGGTGCCCGCCCACGGCGTGATCAGCAGCAGCCCGTCCGGCACCGCAACATGGCGATCGCGTGCCGCCAGCGCGGTCGAGAGTGCCAGATTCGCGCCTGGCCCCTCGCCTGCCAGCACGACCCGGGTCGGGTCCCCGCCCCAGCTCCGCATCTGGCCCCGCGCCCATTGATAGGCGGCGAGCGCATCGTCGTGAATGGCGGGAAAATGCGCCTCCGGTGCCAGGCGCGGCTGCAAGCTCACGACGACCCAGCCAGTGCGGATGGAAAGCTGCCGCGCGGTTTCATCGGCGTCGGCATCGCGCCGAGTCACCCAGGTGCCGCCCGGGAAATAGACGATGACCGGCGTGTTCTTGGCCAGCGCCGGCCGATACAGCGTTGCGCCGATTGACCCGGCTGCGCCACTGGCGGCAGGTTGAGTAAATTGACTGACCTCAATGCCCGGCGCCGGCAAACCCTGGACATTGAAGATAGCGTGCCCCGCCTCCACCAGGCTCGGCACGTCGCGTGCTTCCTGTAGGCTGACTGAGGATCGTTCCTTGGCGTTCATCGCCACGCGTTCGCTGAGGATGTCAGCCATTTCGGGGGTCGGCGCCACAGCTGTCGCGGAGGACGCGCCGCAACCGGACAGAACCAATAATGCGGTCGCCGAGAAGAAGAAAACAGGGAAGCGGTGCATCAGAAAACCGGGTTGTGGGCGCCGCCACCCTG
>JBPBQE010000061.1:0-19455 GCA_050954595.1 Janthinobacterium lividum
GTCTTCTTGCCTCTTCAATTGCCATCCTTGCGGGATGTGTCAATCGAGGAAGCGCAAAAACCGCGCGGGCGTGACCTGCGGGACCCGGTCTAGGGCTTTGCCGGCGCAGCGGTAGCAAGCGTGGTCGGCCCCTGTAGCTCGGGGAACGTCTTGACCATGCTCACCCCGAACAGCGGCTTGTAGACGCCGTTGTGGCAGGTGGCGCAGTTAACTTTGGCGACGTCGCCGTGCGGCCCGAGGCGAGCCGGCGGGAACACCCCGCCCAACGAGTTGAGATACTCGTCGTTGAGGTCACGGACCATGTTGATGCCATACCAAGTGGTCACCCGCTGCGGCGTGCTCTGCGACCAGTCTCCGAAGGAACGGGAGTTGTGGCAGTAGGTGCAGTTGACGCCGAGCGACTGCGAGAAGTGCACCATCAGGGCATAGGTCCACTCGGTCTGCTGGATCGAGTGCCGGTTGGTGCCCGGCAGTGCCTGCTCGCCCTGCACACGGATATCGGCCGCGTTCTCGAGCATCGGTGTGAACGGGTCGTAGGGCAGCGAGCTGTTGTTGATCGCCGCCGTCGGATGCCCTTCACCGCTACTTGTGGCCGCCACACCGCCACCGAAACGGTTGGGCAGCGGGTCGGTGAACCAGACGTTGGCCGGGACCGGGTTGCCGCGGTGACAGGTGTAGCAGGTGACGCCGGTTTCTTGGACGTGTGTCTTGTAGTCGGCGTTGACGTGCTGGACCATCTGGATCATCCGGCGCGCGACGACCTTGGTGTATTTGCTGTCCTCGGCCATGTTGGCCGTGTTGTGGCAGTAGGCGCAGCCGCCCTGGGGGGCCACCCAGGTGGTGATGGACGCCATCAGCCGGGTAAACTGCCCGACGCTGAGATTACCGAGCACCTGGACGTTCTTGTACACCACGCCCGCCTTGGGACCGGCGGCCGGCAGCTGCGGCAAGGAGGCCGGGATTTTGTTGGCGGCGAGGTAGGTCTGCACCTCGCGCGGATTGTAGACCAGGCCCATCGCCACGCCGCGGAAGCCGCGCTGGACGGTCTCCGGTGACGGGCGGTCGAAGGTGGTGACGACGGTGACCGTGAGGAGGGCGGCCGCGACGACGGCGACGCCGGCCAGTGCCTGGCCGAGACCGGGGATCATCGAACCACCCCGGATACTGCGTTCAGCGCCGGGTCGACGATCGGGCCCCACATCTGCGGATACGGCGGCGCGATGCCATGCTTGACGCCCCAGAGATACCAGTTGTCCACGGCGGTGCCGGTCAACAGGATGCCGATGCCGCCGCAGATCGGGCAGAGCACCGCGAACCACCAGGCCCAGCGATGGATCGACTCCGCCGTGGCGCAGAAGCCCATCGTCCAGCGCCAGAACAGCGCACCACGCTCGAAGGCGGTGCCACGGTCGAGGATCTGCTCGACCTCGCGCTCGGCGCCGAAGCGGCTGGTGGCCAACACGGTCGCGCCATGCATGGCGAACAGGAGCGTCGCGCCATACAGGAACACGATCGAGAGCATGTGGAACGGGTTGTAGAACAAGTTACCATAACGGATCGAAAACGACGCCGTCCAATCGAGATGCGGGAAGATGCCGAACGGCACCGCCTCACCCCAAGAGCCCATCATGATGGGCCGAATGAAGCCGAGCACCAGATAAAGCCAGATCGCGGCGGCGAACGCCCAGGCCACGTGGGTTCCCATGCCGAGGGCGCGAGCGCGGGTGTAGATGCGCACCCACCACAGCAGAATGGACGCGGTCAGGAAGAACCCTGCCATGAGCCACCATCCGCCTTCGGCCAGCGGTGGCATGACGGTCAGGCCGAGCGCCGGTGAGGGCGGCTCGAGCGCCAGCCAGGGTAGCTGACGGACAAACTCGACGATGTTCCAGTTCACCGACGCCCACATGTTGAGGCCGATGATCTCGAAGGCGATGAAGCCGCAGATCAGCGAGGCGATGCCGGTGACGCCGAGATAGATCGGCCCCACCTGCGCGTCGCCGATGACGCCGAACAGATGGATGAAGAACGGCTCGCCCGTACGCGTCCACCCGGTCGTCTTGAGCGGAACACCGGCATAGGCCGGGCCGCGCACCTGAATGCGGGTGAAGATATTTTGATATTGTGCCATTGCCCGCTCCTCCCTTCTTTTTCGTTAATGCGCCCAGATCGGCAGGTTCAACCACCAGCCCCACCACTCGGGCCAGCCGCGGGTCCAGAACGGGCCGCTGATGACGATGCACACCGCGCTCCAGAACCCGGCCGATAGCGCCAGGAACAGGCCCAGCCGATGCACACCCAGCGTGCCGATTGACCAGCCGATCGTGTCGCGGAAGAAGGTGTTCTCGTGTTCGGCGGTTTTGACCGCTTGCCCCTTGGGCACGTTGACGGCCGAGAGGACCAGGCCACCGTGCATGGAGAGCGCAAGCGTGGTGGTGAAGAAGAAGCTCACCGCGAGCATGTGCGCCGGGTTGTAGTGGAAGTGCAGGTATTGGTAGCCGGTGTTGCTGACCCAATCGAGGTGGCTGAGGATCCCATACGGGAAGCCATGGCCCCAGGCGCCCATGAGAACGGGCCGGATAACGACCAGGGTGATGTAAGCGAACACGGCGGTGCCGAAGGCGACCGGCACGTGATAGCCCATGCCCAGCTTGCGGGAGATTTCGGCCTGGCGCAGGGCCCAGGAGACGAAGGCACCGACGGCGCAGATGGTGATGATCTGCCACAGGCCGCCTTCACGCAGCGGCGCGAAGCCGAGGCCGACCGATAGGTCGGGCGGCGGAATGTTGATGCGCCACACGTTCCAGGTCGGGCCGATGGCGGCGCCATAGATGATCAGCAGCGTGCCGATGATGCTGAAGAAGGCGGTCATCACGCCGAAGAAGCCGACGTAGAACGGACCTACCCAGAAATCGAATAGTTCCCCGCCGACCAGGGTGCCGCCCCGGACGCGGTATTTTTCCTCAAAGCTGAGCATCGCCATCGGGGTTGGACCTTTGTTCGGCGTGACAGCGGGACGGACGGTTTGGCCCGTCCCGCTGGATTGTTGGAGTTACCGCGGCGCGGGAACCGGCGTCGGCGCGGAGGCCGGCGACGGCAGAGCCTGACCGCCCGGAAGCGGCGTCATCTGCGACATGGCGCCAGCGCGGGCGGGACCCTCGAGCCAGTTGAACCGGCTCGTGCTGAGCAGGATGAAGTGAATCAGGAGCGCAAGGACGAAGAGGAAAGTGAACAGCGCCACGAGGGCACGGCGGGGATCGAAAAGCAGCCATACACGCCACATTTGTTCGTCTCCTATCCCAAGAGCGATTTAGCTGCGGACACACCGTCCATCAGCATGGAGGAATTCACGTAGCCGTTCGGCCCAGGCAGCCAGGGGCGCCAGAACCACACGAGAATGTGCGCAACCACTGCGACCGCCACGAAAATGATGAAGCTCGTGACGAAAATGCTGTGGAACTCGCGGGCTTCTGAGTCGGTTAGGCCCGAGGTCGAGCCCGTTCTTAGTTGGACATCCGACATATTAGGATCACCTCCGTTACTGTCGTCGCCGCGCGCACCCCGCGCGGCTGGGGCCGGCTAAACCGCCACATGGTTGCACATGCGGTGGGTCCTGGGTGCCGGGTGGTCATGACACCCGTCCCCGCAGTGAGTGGAGCGTGTGGCGCACACGGTCGGCGGTGATCCGCCCTTCCCGTGCGTCGCGCGCATCGCGCTCGATCTGTTCGCGCAGCCGCTTGGCTGCTGAAATGCGGACGATGAAAGGTTCCTGCTCGACATGCTCGTCGAGTAGGGCCGCCGCCGCCTCGTCCCACGGCTCCGCGTTCCAGGCGCTCTGCTGCACAGGCGTCGCGTCCACTTTGTCCATCTCCGTGCCGAGCGGAAGGATGTGGAAAAGCGCGTCGAACAGGGCGTTGCAGAACTCCTGGGTGATGTACGTCGCACCGGCGTACCCCATGTAGGGGGTCCCTGTGGCCCGGCGGATCGCCGCGCCGGGGAACGACGCGGGGATGAACATCGAGCGCCCGCCCGCTTCGGCCGCGTACATCCGCTCGTTGTAGGAGCCGTAGATGATCAACGGCTTCTTGGTGTGGATCGCCTCGCGCACGGCGGCGTTGTCCGTCTTCTCGCCGGCGGTGCGGCCGAAGTGGAACACGCAAGGCAGCCCGAGTTCGCCCTCGAGAAAACCCACCAGCCCATGCTCGTAGGTCCGATTCGCGACCACGCCGAAGGTGGCTGAGGCGAAGAAATCCTGCGTGACGGAGCGCCACAGGTCCCACACCGGCTTGATGGTGGTGTGCTTCTCGCGCTCGATGAACGGCTCGGCGTCCAGGCCGGTCAGTTCGGCGATCTTGCGCAGGAAGTTGGTGGTCGCGTGCAGGCCGATCGGGGCCTGTAGGTAGGGCTTGCCCAGCTCCTCGCAGAGCATGCGGCCGAATTCGCGGTAGAGGCAGATGTTGATGTCGGCCTGGGCCAGCTGCGGCACCTCGTCCAGGTGCGACCCGAGCGGGAAGACCAGGTTTACGGTGCAGCCGATGCCTTCGACCAGGCGGCGGATTTCGGCCAGGTCGGACGGCATGTTGAACGTGCCGTACATCGGCCCGATCAGGTTGACGCGCGGGGCGTCGCCCTCCTTGCGGACGTATTTGCGCGCACGCTTGGCGCCGAACTCGGTCCACAGCCAATACAGCGCGCGGTCGGCGCACTGCCATTGATCTTCGTCGATGGTGCGCGGAATGAAGCGCAGCAGGTTGCTGCCATCGGGCGTCACGCCGCCGCCGATCATCTCGGCAATGGAGCCGGTGACGACCACGCCGGGCAATTCCTGATCCTGGCTCCCGGCAGCCCGGCTCAGCGCGCCTTCGGTGCCGGTGCTCGACAGGTTCTCTTCCGACAAGCCGGTGACCACGACCGGCAATTCGTGCGGCGGCAGCCCGTCAGTGTAGTGCAGCACCGCCGTGACCGGCAGGTTCTCGCAGCCGACCGGCCCGTCGATGACGACGCGCAGGCCGCGGACGGCGGTGAAGGCGTAAACAGCGCCCCAGTAGCCGCCGGCGCGATCGTGGTCGATGACGAGCATCAGGTACCCACCGCCGACTCGGACTTCACCTTGGCCGCGCGCATCTTGCGCTGGCGATCGCGGAACCCGGCGGGTTCCGTCGGAACGCCTGTAGTGCCATAGCCGGCCGTCTCGGGCGTGCCGACGCCCTGGAAGAACGACACCATGCGGGCGAAGCGCGGTGCGCTGCCGATCTGCGCGGCAACGATCGCCGCAAGCGACCCGGCGCCCGCCGCGCCGAACAACGGCCGGGCGGAGACCATGTTGGTGTAATACAGCGCCGGGATGCCAAGCTCCTTGGCCTTCTGCACCAGCGGCGTGGTGCCGACGGCGAGGTCGGGCTTCACTTCCAGCATCGCCTGGGTGTCTTGCTCGAGCGAGGCGCGGAACTGCACATGCGTGCCGCGGGCCTCGAGCCAGTCCAGGTCGGCCTGCGCCCATTCGGTCTTCGGGCAAGCGGTGCCGACATACGGCACTTCGGCGCCGGCCTCGACCAGCAGCCGTGCGGTCAGCAGCTCGGAGCCCTCGTAGCCGGAGAGCGTAATGCGGTTGCGGATCGGGTTGGCGTCCAGCGCGGCGCGGATTGCCGGCAGGGCGCGAGCCCGGGCGGCGTCACGCTTCTCGAACGATACACCGGCAGCAAGGCCGATGTTCTCGAGCCATGCTTCCGTGCCTTCGAGCCCGACCGGGCCGGAGCCCACGATCGGACGGCCGGCAACCGCGAACTCGCGAATCGACGCGGTGTAGAACGGATGCACGGCACCCACGACGGCGCAGTCGAGGGCGCCATACAGGTCGCGCCACTCGCGCGCCGGCGTCGGCGGGGCGAGCGCCAGACCCATTGGGGCCAGCATGGCGCCGATGCCCGGCGGGTCCGCGGGGAAGATTTCGCCGAGGAGCGCCACGGTCGGCAGATCGGTGCCGTTCCGGGGGCGCGCGACCGGACCCTGCTCGGCCTCGAGCCGAGCAAAGCGCAGCATGGCGCCGGCCAGCACGTCCTTGGCTTCCGCATGGGTCGGCACGCCGAAGCCCGGCACGTCGATCCCAATCACGCGGACGCCATCGATCTGCTTGGGCAGCCGATCCAGCGGCACGCCCGACGCGGTCGGGACACAGAGGTTGATGACCACGATCGCGTCCAGATCGGCCGGCTTGGCCAACTCATAGACGGCGTCGCGGATATCTTCGTAGAGCTGGCCGCGGACCAGCGTCTCGGAGTTGAACGGCACGTAGCCGACGGTCCGCCGCGCCCCGTAGAAATGCGAGGTGAAGGTCAGCCCATAGACGCAGCAGGCGGAGCCGCACAGGATCGCTGCGACCCGGCGCATCCGCAGCCCGACGCGCAGCGACCCGAAAGCCGGGCACATCGATTGCGGCTGATCGTGCGGTCCCTGCGGATAATCGGAGGCCAGCCGCTCGAGCACGGCGCTTTTGCCGGCCGATCTGGCGGCCGTCAGCATGGTCTCGCGACCCGCGTGGCAACTACCGGAGCTGGGAGGCAGCGCGTCCATCAGCCTATGCGCCCTCGTAGACCACTTCGAGGGACGGACGGACGAGTCGGACGTCGGCGCACATGTCAGCCTCGGTGGCCGGCGTCAGCGTGTAACCGCGGCCGACGGCCTCGCCCTTGAACAGGCCGAGCAGCCCGTCTTGCGTCAGCGGGGTCGGGCGCAGCGGCGGGGCGGTGGCGACCTGCTCGGCAAGGTCCTCGAAAATGGAGGCCCATTCACCGCCGGGTCGGCCGACGATCTCGTAATTGGCGGATTTGCGGCGGATATCCTCGTTGGCCGGGATCGCGGCCAGGACGGGGATGCCGGCGGCGGCAGCGAAGGCCTGCGCCTCGCCGGTGCCGTCATCCTTGTTGATGACCAGGCCGGCGACGCCGACATTGCCGCCCATCTTGCGGAAGTATTCGACCGCCGAGCAGACGTTGTTGGCGACGTAGAGCGACTGCAGGTCGTTGGAGCCGACGACGATCACCTTCTGGCACATGTCCCGGGCGATCGGCAGGCCGAAGCCGCCGCACACCACGTCACCGAGGAAGTCGAGCAGCACGTAGTCGAAGCCCCAATCGTGGAAGCCGAGCTTTTCCAGCAATTCGAAGCCGTGGATAATGCCGCGCCCGCCGCAGCCGCGGCCGACCTCGGGACCGCCGAGCTCCATGGCGAACACGCCGTCGCGGATGAAGCAGACGTCGCCGATGGTGACCTTCTCGCCGGAGGCCTTCTTCTTGGACGAGGTCTCGATGATGGTCGGGCAGGAACGGCCGCCGAACAGCAAGGAGGTGGTGTCGCTCTTGGGGTCGCAGCCGATGAGCAGCACGCGCTTGCCCTGCTGGGCCATCATGTAGCTGAGGTTGGCTAACGTGAAGCTCTTGCCGATGCCGCCCTTGCCGTAGATGGCGATGACCTGGGTCTCTTTCTTGACCGGGCCGGTCGGAACAGCGTCGGGCTCGATCTCGGCCTCGGAGCGCAGGGCTTCGGTCATAGCGTTAGGCGTGATGGCGTTCATGCTGATGCCTTCCAATCCAAGACCATCTTGAGACAGTCGGGATTTTCGAATGCGGTGCGGTACGCGTCCGGTGCCGTTTCGGCCGGGGCGCGGTGGGTAATCAATCCGTCGAGGTCGAGCGACCCGGCGGCGGCGAGATCGCGGACGGCGACGAGGTCACTGGGCTGCCACTGGGCGGCGATGCGGAAGCGGGCTTCGCGCATAAAGGCGGGCGGGAAGGCGAAGGACGGGCGGTCGGAATAGAACCCGGCCAGCACGATCTCGCCACCCGGCGCCAGGCGCATGATCAGCGCGTCGAGCAGCGCGGCATCGCCGGAAGCGTCGTAGATGGCGCGGTAGTCGCGGCGCTTGTCGGCGTCGGGATCGAGCACGGTGTAGCCGACCGCGCCTTCGGCACGGACCGGGTTGCGCTCCCATACCGTCGGGCTGCCGCCGGCCAGAACGGCCAAGCGCGCGAGCAGGCGGCCGAGCACGCCGTGACCGACGATCAACTCTGGAAGGGCGAACCCGGACAGCGCGTGCTGCGCGGTGGCGGCGAGTGCGAGCAGGATGCCGTGATCGGCCGCGATGCCGTCGAGCGACAGGGCACGGCTGCCCGGTACGATCACGCGCGAGGCGGTGGCGCCGAACAGGCCATGGACGGGGCCGAAGCAGCGGGCACCGGGAACGAATACCCGCTCACCATCACGGTTACCGCCGTTGATGCGGCCGACCGCTTCGTAGCCGGGAACCAGCGGGTAGCCCATGCCGGGAAAGGGCGGCATGGCACCGGACCAGAGCAGGCGCTCGGTGCCGGCGCTGACGCCGCTGAAATCGATATCGACGACCACGTCGTCAGCGCCGGCCGGGTCGAGCGGCAGGGCACGCAGGGTCAGATCGAGAGGGGCGTTGAGGACAACGGCTAGAGCATCCATGCGTCGTCCTCCGAGGGCTGCCATTGGCAGGCTGCCATTCTGGTCTGCCATTACTGGGCCGCCATTATGGCGCTAAGTGTCAGCCTAGACTGACGGTATAAGTTGTCAACCAACATTTACACAGCGTTTCAAAGTTGGGCAACGAGCAGGCTGGTGATCAGCGGATTGCCGGTGCCCTGCGACCGCACGCGACTGAACCCCGCAGCGTGCAGCATGGCCGTCAACTCGGCTTGACGCCGCGGACGGCCGCTGCCGAGGGCGAGCAGATACAGGATGAAATAAGCGCCGACCGCCTCGGCACCGGGCGCCTCGAGCATCGGTTCGGCGAGCAGCAGCGTGCCGTCGGGCAGCATCGCGGCTTGGGCGGTCCGAAGGATGTCCATCGCCGCGGCGTCGTCATGATCATGGATGACGCGGATCAGGGTGAGCAGGTCGGCCCCGGTCGGCAACGAGTCGCGCCGCATGTCGCCGCCGGTGGCCGTCACGCGGGCACCGAGCCGGGTGGCGGCGCGGGCGGCGACGGGCGGGAGGTCGAACAGGTGGAGCGCCAGGTTCGGCGCGCGGGCGGCGGCCTGTTCGAGGAACGCCCCCTCCCCGCCGCCGATGTCGAGCAGGCCTTGATGTTGGCTGACATCGTAGGCGGCCAGGATCTCGGCGGCGACCAGCGGCTGCGAGTCAGCCATCAGCGTCGAGTAGGCAGCGATGTCGGCGGTCCCGAGGGCGGCCGGGTCGGCGGTGGCGCCGTAGGGCCAGTAGGCGGCCAGGCCGGTGCCGCCCTTGCCGGCGCGGAACAGGGACACCGGGTCGCTCAGGTCGCGGTAGAGGATCGCATGATGCCGCACCATGGCGGCGACGCCGTCATTGCCGACCATGGCGGCGCCGAGCGGGCCTAGCCCATAGGCCGCCCCTCGGCGGCGCAGGAGCTTCAGCCCGGCGGCGGCCTCGCACAGACGCTCCGTGCGCTCGGGGGTCAGGCCGATCTGCGCGGCCAAGGCGGCGGGCGTGCGCGGGCCGGCGTACAGGATGGCGAAAAGGTCGAGCGAGACGCAGCTTTGCAGGATCTGCGAGTAGGCAAATCCGGCGCACAGGTCGAACAGCGCCCGCGAGCGACGGCGCGCGATCGGGCGTGTGAGGGGGAAGCGCGCGGCCCAGCTGCGGAAGTCGGGGCTCGCGAGGGTGCGGTCACGCCAGGCGGAAAGCCGACCTCGCAAGCCCTCACCCGCTGGCGGGAGAGGGCTGGGCGAGGCTGAGGCAACAGGCGGAAAACTCGGATCTACGGAACCAGCCACCCTCACCCCAACCCTCTCCCGACAGCGGGAGAGGGAGACGAAAACGAGGTCACGCCGCGGACAAAGCGAGTTCCTGCGGGATCAGGCGCAGCGTCTCGGACAGGATGTGACTGCGTAGCGCGCTCTGACCGAGGCAAGGCGGCACCGCATCGACGGCTGCTTCCGCGAGATGCCGCAAGTGGATGATCGCGCCATCGAGCCCGAACTGGGTGACGGCGCTCGGTCGGGCGTGGGCCAGATCCTGGCCGACCGGCTTGCCGAGCGTCGCAGCGTCGGACGTGGCATCGAGGATGTCGTCGGCGATCTGGAACGCTTCGCCCAACGCGGAACCCAGCGCGCGCCAGGGCTCACCCTCCGCACCGGCGGCAATCGCGCCGGACACGGTAGCTGCCGCGAACAGCGCCCCGGTCTTTTCGCGCTGGTACTGCGCCAGATCGGCCATCGGCTCGCACTCCCAGGCCTGACCGGCGACGATGCCGCAGGGCACACCGACGGCTTGGCCGAGTGTCAGCACGAGTTGACCCAAGCGCAGTGGCTGCGTCACGGCGCCCTGCGCCAGCGTCTGGTAGGCCAACACGATCAATGCGTCGCCGGCCAGCACGGCCAACGGCTCACCAAAGGCGCGATGCACGCTGGGGCGGCCGCGGCGGGTGTCGGCATCGTCGAAACATGGCAGGTCATCATGGACCAGGGAGGCGCAGTGCATCAGTTCGATCGCGATGCCCGCAGCGTCGGAAACGGCGGGCGCGTCCTCACCACAGGCGGCCGCGACGGCCAAGGTCAGGCGTGGGCGGATACGGGCGCCACGGGGAAACACCGCGTGGTGCATGGCCTGGCCGAGGCGTGGCGGGCATCCTGGCTGGCCTGTCCGGGCGAGGGCGGCTTGTAACGCTCGCTCGATGCGCGTCATGACGTCCATCACGTCCCCACTCCGTTGTGTCAACTTTGTTTGTCTGCAATGAGTGTCAGCCTAACCTGACACAGGGGTCAAGCCATTCCTTCGCAAGCGCAGGTCGTTATCATCGGGGCGGGGATGGGCGGCTTGGCGGCGGCGGCGCTGTTGGCGCATCGCGGCGTCGGCGTGACGGTGCTGGAGCGGGCGGCGGCACCGGGCGGCAAGATGCGGCAGGTCAGCGTCGACGGCCGGGCGATCGACGCGGGACCCACCGTGTTCACCATGCGCTGGGTGTTCGAAGCACTGTTCGCCGAGTGCGGCATGCGCCTGGACCAGGCGGTCGGGCTGACGCAGGCCGGGGTGTTGGCGCGGCATGCCTGGGGCGGGGATCGGCTGGACCTGTTCGCCGACCCCGAGCAGTCCGCCGCCGCGATCGAGGCGTTTGCCGGACCGGCCGAAGCGCGCGGGTTCCGGTCGTTCTGCGCGGCGGCGCAGCGGATTTACAAGACACTCGAAGGACCGTTCATCCGAGGCGAGCGGCCCAGCATGACGTCCCTCGCCCTGTCCGTCCGGCCCAAGGACCTGCTGGCGATCAAGCCGTTCGCGAGTCTGTGGGGCGAACTCGGCACGCATTTCCGCGACCCACGGCTGCGGCAATTATTCGGGCGCTATGCGACGTATTGCGGCTCCTCGCCGTTCCTGGCGCCGGCGACGCTGATGCTGGTCGCGGACGTGGAACAGCAGGGCGTCTGGTATGTCGATGGCGGCATGCATGCGTTGGCCAAGGCGTTGGCCGGGTTGGCGACGGCGGGCGGGGCGGAGATCCGTTACGGCGCGGATGTCGCCGAGATCGCGACGCAGGCGGGACGGGTCAGCGGGGTGCGGCTGGCCAGCGGCGAAGTCGTCGTCGCCGATGCCGTGATCGCCAATGCGGACCCGCAGGCGATCGCGGCGGGCCGCTTCGGGCCGGCGGTGCAGCGCGCGGTGCAGCGGCAGAAGCCGGCGGAGCGGTCGCTCTCGGCGCTGACCTGGACCGGCGTGGCCGAGGTCGAGGGCTTTCCGCTGGTGCGGCACAGCGTGTTCTTCTCGCGCGACTACAAGGCGGAGTTCGACGCGCTCGGCCGCGGCAGCATGGCGCGCGAGCCGACCGTCTATGTCTGCGCGCAGGACCGCAGCGATGCCGGCGAACCGGGCGGACCCGAGCGGCTACTCGTGTTGATCAACGCGCCGCCGATTGGCGACGCCAGGGCCATGACGGACAGAGAAATCGAAAAATGCAGGGAGGACGCATGGGAGTTGATGGGGCAGAGCGGGCTGCGGCTCAAGGAGCTGGCCATGACGACGACCGGCCCGGCAGCGTTCGAGGCGCTGTTTCCGGCGACGGGGGGAGCGCTCTACGGCCCGGCGGTGCACGGGGGGACGGCGAGCTTCAAGCGGCCGGCGAGCCGGACGGCGGTGCGGGGCCTGTATCTGGCGGGCGGCGGAGCGCACCCTGGAGCCGGGGTGCCGATGGCGGCGCTGTCCGGACGGCTGGCGGCGTCGGCGCTGATGGCGGACCTCGGTTCGATCGGCCCGTCCCGCATGACGGCTACCGCTGGTGGTATGTCGACGCGCTGAGCGCGGACGGGCGGCACGGCATCACGATCATCGCCTTCATCGGCAGCGTGTTCTCGCCGTTCTACGCCTGGTCACGTCGCAAGACGCCGGCCGACCCGGAGCAATTCTGCAGTCTCAACGTCGCGCTGTACGGCCGGCCGAAGCGCTGGGCGATGACGGAGCGTGGACGCACCAAGCTGACCCGCAGCGACAACCACCTCACCATCGGGCCGAGTGCGCTCCATTGGGACGGCACGTCGCTGACGATCTGGATCGAGGAGGTGACGGCGCCGATCCCGTCGCGGCTCTCCGGCGTGGTGAAGGTCACGCCTAATGCGCTGACCCGGCGCAGCTTCACGCTCGATGCCGGCGGGCGGCACCGCTGGTCGCCGATCGCGCCGTCGGCCCAGGTGGAGGTGACGATGAGCAAGCCCGGCCTGTCCTGGTTCGGCACCGGCTATCTGGACAGCAACGAGGGCGACCGACCGCTGGAGCGCGATTTCCATGAATGGGATTGGTGCCGGGCGCCGACCAAGGACGGGGCGATCATCCTGTATAACGCGGACCGCCGGGTCGGCGGGCGGCAGGATCTGGCGCTGAAGATCGACGGGGCCGGCAAGGTCGAGGAGTTCGCCTCGCCGCCCTCGGCCACCCTGCCCCGCACCTTGTGGGGTCTGCATCCACGCACGCGCTGCGACGCGCAGTCGCAGCCGATCGTGCGGCAGCGGCTGGAGGATGCGCCGTTCTACTCGCGCTCCGTGATCGAGACGCGGCTGCTGGGCGAGCGCGTGCATGCGGTGCATGAGAGCCTGGTGATGGACCGGTTCACGGCGCCCTGGGTGCAGGCGATGCTGCCGTTCAGGATTCCCCGCCGGGGATGAAGTCGCGCAAGCCGATCGCGGCCGGGTTGATGCTGGCCAGCGTCGGATCGGGGTATCTGGACGTTCTCTGCTTCCGCTTCCTCGGCGAGGTGCTTCCCTCCGCCATGACGGGCAACCTAGCGCTGCTCGGCCGCAGCCTGGGCGAAGGCGACCTACTCGCCGCAACCCGTAATGTGTGCGCGTTCGGCGGCTTCTTCGGCGGTGTGCTGATCGGCGCCGCGCTGATGCGGCGATCGCCAGGCAAGGCCCGCTTCCTGCTGACGCTGACCCTGCAGGTGGCCGTTCTGCTAGGCGTTGCTCTGTTGTGGCACCGGCATGCGGAGGGCGCGCTGCGGTTCGGGCTGATCGGGGCGGCGTCGGTGGGCATGGGGTTGCAGAGCGCGGTGGCGCATCGAATCGGCATTCATGCGGTCTCGACGACGTATTTCACCGGCACCACGGCCAACATCGCGTTCGGCCTGGTCTCGCCGGACAAACCGGCGCAACCCGCCGCGACCCGGTTCGGCTGGCCGGTGCTGGCGCTGGCCTGTTACGTGGCGGGCGCTGCACTGTCGGCGTGGGACGTTGCGGGACGGCTACTGCCGACGATCCCGATCGGCGTGCCGGCGCTCCCAGTCGCGACGACGCTGGTGCTGGCGATCAGCATCATGACGGTGCGGCTTGACGATCAACGCCCTCTCCCGCTGGGAAAGAGGGAGTAGAACCAATGGCTCATGCCTTGCATGGTATTTAGCATCAGCCTGCGGAGAGTACCATGCGCCGTCGAGACCTTCTTGTTGCCAGTGCTGCCGTTGCCAGTGCCGCCGCCAGCTCTGGCCTGATCCGGCCAAGCCGCGCCGCCACCCCTGGCAAGACTATTCGCTTCGTCCCCCAGGCCGACCTTTCCAGCATCGACCCGGTCTGGACCACGGCCACCGTCGCCCTCACCCACGGGTTTCTCGTCTACGACACGCTCTACGGGATCGACGAAACCCTGCAGCCGCAGCCGCAGATGGTCAGGGGTCACGAGGTCAGCGGCGACCAGCTAACCTGGATATTTACGCTTCGCGACGGTCTATTGTTTCACGACGATCAGCCCGTGCGCGCGATCGACTGCGTCAGCTCGATTAAGCGGTGGGCCAAGCGCAAGGGCTTTGGCCAGAAGCTGATGTCGGTGACCAACGAGATCAGCGTGCTCGACGACAAGCGCTTCCAGATCCGGCTCAAGACCCCGTTCCCGCTGATGACGTTCGCGCTTGGCGGGCCCGACATCTGCATGATCATGCCGCAGCGCATCGCCGACACCGACGCCTTTACCCAGATCACCGACGCGACCGGCAGCGGGCCGTTCCGCTTCCTGGCCGAGGAGCGGATCGCCGGGTCGCATTACGCGTATGCGAAGTTCGAGAAATACGTGCCGCGGTCGGAGCCGCCGTCGTTCTGGGCCGGTGGCAAGGTGGCCCATGTCGATCGCGTCGAATGGAAGGTCATCCCCGACCCGGCGACCGCGGCCGGCGCGCTGCAGACGGGCGAAGTCGACTGGCTGGAATACCCACTGATCGACCTGCTGCCGAACATGCGCAAGGACAAGAACATCCAGATCGCCAACCTGTACACGCTGGCCCAACCGGCGGTGATCGCGCTCAATCACACGCAGCCGCCGTTTGACAACGAGAAGCTGCGGCAGGCGCTGCTGCCGGCGGTCGATCAGGGCGAGTTCATGACTGCCATCGTCGGCGACCAGACCGAGCTGATGCACAATCCCTGCGGCGTCTTCACGCCGGGCACCCCGATGGCCAATGGCGCGGACATGTCGGTGTTCACCGGCAAGCGCGATCTGGCGCTGGCCAAGAAGCTCGTGGCCGAAAGCGGCTACCAGGGCGAGACGATCGTGCTGATGCTGCCGACCGACCAGGTGACGATCATCCCGATGGTGCAGGTGGCGCGGGACCTGTTCACCAAGCTGGGCCTCAAGGTCGACATGCAGAGCATGGATTGGGGCACGCTGGTTGGTCGCCGCGCGCTCGACAAACCGGCGGCCGAGGGCGGCTGGAACTCGTTCTGCACCTCGTGGACCGGGCTGCAGCTCTCCAACCCCGGCAGTCACTTGCCACTCCGCGGCAACGGCAAGGCGGGCTGGTTCGGCTGGCCCGACAGCCCGGCGCTCGAGCAACTGCGCGAACAATGGTTCGCCGCACCGGACGAGGCGGCGCAGAAGGCGATCTGCGAACAGATGCAAACGGTGGCGTTCAAGGAGGTGCCCTACATCCCGATCGGGGCCTATACGATCCCCAACGCCCTGCGCGCCAACATGAAGGACATGGTCCATGCCGGCAGCATCTGCTTCTGGGGGGTGCAAAAGACCTAACCGCCGCCCACGGCAGCGGGGGTTCGCCCTTCTCATCGTCATGTGGGGCCTCGTGCTGCCGGCGCTGGTCTGCGCGCGGGTGCTCTCCACAGGCCGGATGGAAGCGCAGCTGGCCGGCAATCTGCGCGACGCGGCGGTGGCCGAGGATACCGCCGACGGGGCGATCTTTCGGACGATCTACAACCTCATCGGGGTCGGCGAGGTCCGCTGGCCGGCGCAAGGGACTTTCCGAGCCACGGTGGCGGGCGCGCCGGTCGAGATCGCGATCCGCAACCTCAGCGGACGGATCAATCCGAACGTCGCCTCGCCGGAGCTGCTGTCGGCATTATTCGGGCGACTCGATCTGGACAAGGCCAAGGCCGAGGCGCTGACGCTGGCGATCCTGGAATGGCGGGCGACCGGGCCGCGCCTGTTGACCGCCAAAACGGCGGATTACGCGCGCGCCGGGCGGGGCGAGGCACCGCCGGAAAAGCCGTTCCGCTCGCTGGACGATCTCGGTGCCGTGCTGGGCATGACGCCGGAGCTGTTGGCCCGGTTGCGCCCGCATCTCACGCTCTGGTGGGAGAGCGACCCGGATCCGGCCTATGCCGACCCGGTCGTCATGGCCACCCTGCAAAGTCTCGGAACTGTTGCCTCAGGCGCATCGGCCGCGGCGAGCGGGCGCACGAACCAGGCAGTCGAGATCGTGGCCACGGCGGCGGGACCCGGCGGCGCACGGTTCAGCCGAACAGCAGACGTGGTCGTCAATGCCGCCGACGGGCGCAGCACCTGGCGGATCATGAGCTGGCGGGAGCCGGGGGCATGATCGGGCGCGTGAAAGGGGTTCCATGTCGCTGCTCGAAGTGATGGTGGCGTTCGTCATCGCGGCGCTATCGCTCGGCGCGGTGATCAACGGCACGGTTGACGGATTGCGGACGGCCAGCAGCGCCACCAGGACCGAAGAGGCGTTGTTCCACGCCCGCTCGCGCTTGGCCGCGACGGCGGCAGCACCGGCCGTGGCGATCTCGTCCGGCGACGATGGCGGCGGGTTCCGGTGGCGCTCGACCGTGTCGCCGGTGGTGGCCGGTGCGCGCGAGGGCGGGCCGCAGCTGATGTCGGTGCAGGTCACGGTGACCTGGGACGGCACCGGTGGCAACACGCGGCAGGTCACGCTGCAGACGGAACGGCTGGTGCCGGCGGCCACGGCGAAGTGAGGCTGCGCCAGGGTGGATTCACGCTGCTGGAAATTCTGGTGGGGGTCGCCGTCCTGGGACTGATCATCGGCGTGCTGTATGGCGGCGTCAGCTTCGCGCTGCAGGCGGCGCAGCGGCAGGATGCCGTGCTGGCCAAGACCGGCGATTACGATGCGGTGAACCGGGCGCTGAGGCGGCTGATCGCCGAGGCCGATCCGGGCGGGCCCGGGATCGTGCCGTTGAGGGGCACGCCGGGTCGGATGACGTTCTCGAGCCGGATGCCGGACGGTGCCGGCGGCGGCGCGGCCGACATGGCGCTCGGGATCACCGGCGGCACGGTGGTGCTGCGCTGGACGCCGCGCCGGCCGGGTCGGCCGCTCGGTCCCGCACCGGCAGCGCGGGAGGCGGAATTACTGCGCGGCGCACAGCGGGTGGAGTTGTCGTACTGGGGCGCTTCAGGATGGCGCAGCGAGTGGGTGGAGGCGATGCTGCCGGCGCTGGTCCGTCTCCGGGTGATCTTCGCGCCGGGCGATGCGCGGCACTGGCCGGACATGGTGCTGGCGACACGGCAGCAGACCGCCTCCTAAACCACCTCCTAGACTGGGCCCGTGCGGCGAAATCCGATTTAGAACACTGCCACCGTGATCATTACGATAGAAGACTATAGTAGTGATCTGTCCGGTTCAGCCCTGGCCTTTTGGTTTGGACTGCATGTAATCTGAAGTCATATAGCTCGGGAATGCCGCAGAACATGACAAAAGCTCCGCGTAAGACTGAGGCCAAAGAGCCGGCCGAAGAGCCGGTCGAGACCCCGAAGCCGGCAAAGAAGGCCGCTCCAAAGGCTGAAGCGAAAGCAGAGCCGAAGGCTGCTTCGAAGGCAGTGCCGAAGGGCAAGAAGATCGACGAACCGGCGCCGGGCAGCAAGCCGAACGCCTTGCAGCAGCCGCTACAGCCTTCGGACGATCTGGCAGCGATCATCGGTGCCGGGACTTTTCCGCGCGGGCAGGTGGTCAGCAAGATCTGGGAATACATCAAGGCCAACAAGCTGCAGAGCCCCAAGGATGGTCGTCAGATCGTCGCCGACCAGAAGCTGGAGGCGGTGTTCGGCAAGAAGGAAGTCTCGATGTTCGAGATGAACAAGCTGATTTCGGCGCATCTCAGCACGCCGAAGTAAACGTCCCGACCGCCGGGCTCTACCGCGCGCAACTGCTGCGCTGCGCGTAGGCCCGGAGCGGCGCGGCGGCGGACCCGCCCACTAAAGCGGCTCGGCCGGCGGTGGTACCGGCAGGACGGATGGTAGGATCGTCGAACGATCCGCTGACTCGCACTGGAATATCCAGCGCCAAAGCTCCCGTGGTCGCGCTCTCGCTGGCGACGGTCACGTCCAGCGCTTTGCCCAACAGATCGACGCGGCCCCGAGCAACGACCGTTCCGTCGGCCGAGCGAAGCCGCAGCGGGCCGACGAACGCGACGCCACCCCGCACTTCGGCCACCGCCAACAGACAGTCCAGCCCCACCATGGTGCGCGACGAGGTCAGCAGCCCGGTCA
Organism: Janthinobacterium lividum; assembly: GCA_050954595.1. Classification (GTDB taxonomy): domain Bacteria; phylum Pseudomonadota; class Alphaproteobacteria; order Acetobacterales; family Acetobacteraceae; genus JAVVHH01. The sequence continues at coordinate 18,214 of JBPBQE010000061.1, forward strand.
CATCTGTGGATGCCAGCTTGACGATCTGCGCCGAGACGCTGCCACCTGCCATGGTCGCCACGACCGACGCACGCCCGGCCTTTAGCGCCGCGGCCGCGCTGCGCCCCACGCCTTCCGCTACCGCATGCAGGTCAACCCGGCCCGACAACGGCAGATGTCCGGCGCCGAGCGCCTGACGCAGATCGGCGACCTCGAGCCCGGTGCCAGACACGGTGGCACTCACGGCGCCGCTCTTGCCGTCCGCCTCCGCCTCGATGCGGCCGTCCAGCCGCACCGCGCCGCCCAGTGCATCGAACGACATTTCGTCGAGCTTGATCTGCTTGGGCTCGATCGCGGCGGAAAGTTTCGGCTTAATGAGGCGGATCTTGTCGTAGCTCAGCTCGGCCGCTTCCAGCTTGGCGGTGACCTGCGGGTTCGGCTCGGCCTCCGGCACGAAGCCGCTGCCGTCATCGCCGCCGCCGCTGCTGCTGCCGTTCTTGAACTCGGCCATCAGCCGGTCCGCGTCGATCCTGCCAAACCGCAACGCGAGATCGATCTTGTCTGGCGTCTTGGGCGGCGTCGTGCTGCCCTCCCGCAGCGCCAGGGTGCCGTCTTCCAACTCCGCCTCGCCCAGCGCGCCCTTGGCCTGTTCGAGCTTCCAGAGGTCGGCATCGTGCTGGAACGCGCCCTCGAGGCGCAGCTTGGGTGCCGGCGTGGGATCGATGCCGGCGATTTTCTCCAGCGCCCCAGGCGTCGGCGCGAGCAGGCTGAGATGTCCGTCGGCACCATCCACGTCCAGCGGCTTGGTCATGGTGCCGACGAAGTGCAGCACCGTGTCGCCGGAGGTCAACGTGATGTCGGTCGGGAACGGCGTCGCGGCATCGTGTAGCTGATCGTAGGAGCCGAGCTTCAGGTCCATCACGACGGGAGCCCCATGATAGGAGCCCGGTCCGGTGATGCGGGCCGGGCGATCGGCGGCTGATGCGTCCAGCTTGACCTGGTCCAGCCGGGTCATGAGGGCGTTCCCGCTCGAGGTGCGGAACGTCACGGCGCCGTCGAGCACCGCGTTCAGGATGGTGGGGAAGCTGGCCCTGCCACCATCGGGCTTTTCCGGCCGCTTTGGGCCGTTCCGCCAGTTGGGCTGCTCGCCGACCTTCTCGAGCAGGATGTCGGCCTTCTCTACCTGCACGGAGCGAGCGACGATCGTGCCATGCAGCAGCGGCCACAGCTCGACCTCGCCGGTAAGGCTGCCCAAGGTCGCCA
>JBPBQE010000552.1:0-19127 GCA_050954595.1 Janthinobacterium lividum
CGGCCCCGATGTCGGGCTTGTTCTGATGATCGGCCGTCAGCACCTCGACGTTGAAGCCCAGCGTCGCCGCCATCTCCTGCACCGCCTGCTTGACGCAGCTCACGCCGGTCGGCCCGCCATCGTCACGGTACGGCCCCGACTGGTCGTTCATCACCCCGATCCGCAACGTCTTGGCCTCGGTCTGCGCCCGCCCGACGAGCGGCAGCGCGCTTGCGGTGGCAGCACCCAGTAACAGCCGGCGCGATATGGTCATGACGGTCTCTCCCTTCTGGTGCCCTTGAGGGCATCTCCGCCCATCACGTTACGGAGCCGGTGCTACACCGTCGAGTCAAACCCGGCGCGCGACGATGAACGCCTACAACCTTGCCCCCGCGTGACCGGTGCGCTACACGCCGCCGCTCATACGCGCGGGCGTGGTGAAATTGGTAGACACGCCAGATTTAGGTTCTGGTGGCGCAAGCTGTGGGGGTTCAAGTCCCTCCGCCCGCACCATACGAGATAAGTAGAGGCCGGGTCATGCAGGTTACCGAGACGCTCTCAGAAGGGCTCAAGCGCGGGTTCGCCATCACGGTGCCGGCCTCCGACATCGCCGATAAGCGCACCAAGCGCCTCAACGAGATCGGCAAGACGGTCAAGCTCCCCGGCTTCCGCCCCGGCAAGGTTCCGATGGCCGTCGTCCGTCAGCGCTACGGCACGGCGGTCATGTCCGAAGTGCTCGAGGAAAGCGTCAACACAGCCACCCAGCAGGTGCTGACCGATCGCGGCCTTCGCTCGGCGACGCAGCCCAAGGTGGACATCACCTCGCTCGACGACGCCAAGGACCTCGAGTTCACCGTCGAGCTCGAGTTGCTACCCGAGATCACGATGCCCGATTTTGGCGCCCTCACCCTGAGCCGCCTCAAGGCGACGCCCTCCGACGAAGCTATCGACAAGGCCGTCGAGGAAATTGCCCGTCGCCAGCGCGAAATGGAGCCCGTCACCGAAGATCGTGGCGCCCAGTCCGGCGACACGCTGACCGTTGATTTCGTCGGCAAGGTCGATGACGTCGCCTTCCCCGGTGGCACCGGCACCGACATGGCCGTCGAGCTCGGCGGCGCCGGCTTCATTTCCGGCTTCTGGGAAGGCATGGAGGGCATGAAGCCCGGCGAGGAACGCCAGATCAACGTCTCGTTCCCCGAGGAATACCACGCCAAGGAACTGGCCGGTAAAGCCGCTACCTTCGACATCACCGCCAAGAAGCTCGAGCAGCCCAAGCCGGCCGCCCTCGATGACGGCCTGGCCGAGAAGCTCGGCTTCGAGAACATGGAAGAGCTGCGCAAGCTGATCAGCCAGCAGATCCAGCGCGAATACGATGGCCTGACCCGCATGCGCATCAAGCGCGAACTGCTCGACGCCCTGGCCGACAAGATCGACTTCGCCGCCCCCGAGAGCATGGTCGAGCCGGAATTCAACCAGATCTGGCAGCGCATCGAGGCCGACATGAAGGCCGACAAGCTCGATGACGAGGACAAGGGCAAGGACGAGGACACGCTGAAGGCCGAGTATCGCGCCATCGCCGAGCGCCGGGTCCGCCTGGGGCTGCTGCTGTCCGAGATCGGCCGCGCCAATGGCATCCAGGTCGGCAACGACGAGATGCAGCGTGCGATGCGCGCCGAGGCCGGGCGCTATCCGGGCCAGGAGCAGCAGGTGATGGAGTTCTTCCGGAAGAACCCCCAGGCCGCTGATGGTCTCCGCGGCCCGATCTACGAGGAAAAGGTCATCGACTTCATCCTCGAGCTGGCCAAGGTCGAGGACAAGACCGTCACGCCGGAAGAGCTGTCGGCCGATCCCGAGGCACCTGCTGCCGCCGCATAGGCAATGACCCGGGCGTAAGCCCGGGCTGCGCTGGACTCTTCGATCGTGCCTGCTCATTTGAGCACGACATACATTCAAGGATGATGACTCTATGAGAGATCGCGACCCGGTCGAGGTCTACGCCAACACCCTGGTGCCGATGGTCATCGAGCAGACCGCCCGGGGAGAGCGCTCGTTCGACATCTACTCGCGCCTTCTGAAGGAACGCATCATCTTCCTCACCGGTCCGGTGTTCGATGGCGTCGCTTCCCTGATCTCGGCCCAGCTGCTCTTCCTCGAGAGCGACAATCCGAGCAAAGACATCAGCTTCTACATTAACAGCCCCGGCGGCGTCGTTTCCGCCGGCCTGGCGATCTACGACACCATGCAGTACATCCGCAGCCCGGTGAGCACAGTCTGCATCGGCCAAGCCGCCAGCATGGGTAGCCTGCTGCTCTGCGCCGGTGCTCCCGGCAAGCGCTACGCCCTGCCCAACGCCCGCGTCATGGTCCACCAGCCCAGCGGCGGCGCCCAGGGCCAGGCCTCGGACATCGAGATCCAAGCCAAAGAAATCCTGCATCTCCGTCAGCAGCTCAACGAGATCTACCAGCGCCACACCGGCCAGGAGCTGGACGCGATCAAAAAGCGCCTCGAACGCGACTCCTACATGTCAGCAGAGCAGGCTCGCGAATTCGGCATCGTCGACGAGGTGGTCGAGAACCGCCCGACGCCGGCCGATCCGAGCAAGCCGTAACTATCTCTGGCCCAGGCTCGTCTGTCACGCCGTTGTAATGCGGACGAGCAGGCCACATCTCAAACGCCTGATCGGTGGGCGGAGGTGGAACGGGCAACACGCTTGTCCATCTCTGTCGCCAAGATGTAGTCTTTCTGTGGCTTGCCCCCGTTGTGCGGGGCCGGAGTGTCGATGAGTAAGTCCCCGGACTCTAAGAATACGCTCTACTGCTCGTTCTGCGGCAAGTCGCAGCATGAGGTCAGAAAGCTGATCGCGGGTCCGACCGTGTTCATCTGCGATGAATGCGTCGAACTGTGCATGGACATCATTCGCGAGGAGCATAAGACGCACCTCGTGAAGTCGCGCGACGGCGTGCCGACTCCCAAGGAGATCTGCAAGGTCCTAGACGATTACGTAATCGGCCAGTTCCACGCCAAGCGCGTGCTAAGCGTCGCTGTGCACAACCACTACAAGCGGTTGGCGCATGGAGCCAAGAACAACGACGTCGAGATCGCCAAGAGCAACATCCTGTTGGTCGGTCCCACCGGCTCTGGCAAGACACTGCTGGCCCAGACGCTCGCCCGAATCCTCGACGTGCCGTTCACCATGGCAGATGCGACGACGTTGACCGAGGCCGGCTACGTCGGCGAGGACGTCGAGAACATTATCCTCAAGCTGCTCCAGGCAGCCGACTACAACGTCGAGCGGGCACAGCGCGGCATCGTCTACATCGACGAAGTCGACAAGATCAGCCGCAAATCCGACAATCCGAGCATCACCCGTGATGTCTCCGGCGAGGGTGTGCAGCAGGCCCTGCTCAAGATCATGGAAGGCACCGTCGCCTCCGTGCCGCCCCAGGGCGGGCGCAAGCATCCGCAGCAGGAATTCCTCCAGGTCGACACGACCAATATCCTGTTCATCTGCGGTGGCGCCTTCTCCGGCCTGGAGAAGATCATCAGCTCTCGCGGCAAGGGTTCCGGCATTGGCTTCGGCGCCGATGTGCAGGACCCGGAAGACCGCCGCATGGGCGCCGTCCTGCGCGAGTGTGAACCAGAAGACCTGTTGAAGTTCGGCCTGATTCCGGAATTTATCGGCCGTCTGCCCGTCGTCGCCACGCTTGAGGACCTCGACGAAGCGGCATTGATGGAGATCCTGACCAAGCCGAAGAACGCGCTGGTTAAGCAGTATGCGCGGCTGTTCGAGATGGAGGGCGTTAAGCTGTCCTTCACCGACGATGCGCTAAGATCGGTCTCGACACGCGCGATCGCCCGGCGGACGGGGGCACGCGGGTTGCGTTCCATCATGGAGTCGATCTTGCTGTCCACCATGTTCGATCTGCCGGGTCTCGACGGTGTCGAGGAAGTCACCATCAACCGTGAAGTCGCGGAAAGCCGCGCCAACCCGTTGTTTACCTACGGCAAGAACCGTGCAGAGGGTGGAGCTTAGCTCCGCCCCTTGTGGCGCGCCTCACGGCTGACGATATCTGCATGCGGACTGCCGGCGAAACCTGGGGTTCTGCATCGATCCGGGTCGGCGCGCGCCAAATGGGCGTGCTGACGAGACGACTGTCCATTTAAAGGAGGTCTTATGACTGATTCGCAGCGGGCGACGAGCCCGCGCTCACCCTCCGCAGAGCCGCTTGCCGTGCTGCCATTGCGCGACATCGTGGTTTTCCCACACATGATCGTGCCGCTTTTCGTCGGTCGCGAGAAATCCGTCCGCGCCCTGGAAGCCGTGATGCGCGACGACAAGCAGATCCTGCTGGTCGCGCAAAAGAACGCCACCCAGGACGATCCGGGCGCCGACGACATCTTCCGCGTCGGCACCGTGTCCACGATCTTGCAGCTGCTCAAGCTGCCGGACGGTACCGTCAAGGTGCTGGTCGAGGGCGGCCGCCGTGCCGAGATCACCAAGTTTGCCGATACTGATGCCTATTTCGAGGCTTTTGTCCGCGAAATGCCGGATGAAGACGGAGACGCCAAGGAACTCGAGGCGCTCGGTCGCACCGTCGTCAGCCAGTTCGAGCAGTACATCAAGCTCAACAAGAAGATCGCCCCCGAGGTGCTGGTTTCGCTCAACCAGATCGAGGAGCCGAGCAAGCTCGCTGACACCATCTCGGCCCATCTCAATCTGAAGATCGCCGATAAGCAGGAATTGCTCGAGGCCGCAAAGATCAACGATCGCCTAGAGCGCGTTTTCGCGCATATGGAGAGCGAGATCGGCGTGCTTCAGGTCGAGAAGCGCATCCGCAACCGCGTCAAGCGGCAGATGGAGAAGACCCAGCGCGAGTACTATCTGAATGAGCAGCTAAAGGCGATCCAGAAGGAACTCGGCGAGGGCGAAGACGGCAAGGACGAGACCGCCGAGCTCGAGGATCGTATCAAGAAGACCCGCTTCACCAAGGAAGCTCGTGAAAAGGCGATGGGCGAGTTGAAGAAGCTCCGCACCATGAGCCCGATGTCGGCTGAAGCGACCGTGGTGCGCAACTACCTCGACTGGATGCTGTCCATTCCGTGGAAGAAGCGCAGCAAGGTCAGCAATAACGTCAACGAGGCCGAAAAGATCCTCGATGCCGACCATTACGGCTTGGCCAAGGTGAAGGAGCGCATCCTCGAATACCTGGCTGTCCAGTCGCGTAGCTCGAAGATCAAGGGGCCCATCGTCTGCCTCGTCGGCCCTCCCGGCGTCGGCAAGACCAGCCTCGGGCGCAGCATCGCCAAGGCGACCGGCCGTAACTTCGTCCGCATGTCGCTCGGCGGCGTCCGTGACGAGGCCGAGGTTCGTGGTCACCGCAGGACCTACATCGGCTCTATGCCCGGCAAGGTCGTGCAGGGCATGAAGAAGGCCAAGACCAGCAACCCGCTATTCCTGCTCGACGAGATCGACAAGCTCGGTGCCGACTGGCGCGGCGATCCGTCCTCAGCCCTGCTCGAAGTGCTCGACCCCGAGCAGAACGGCACCTTTGCCGACCATTACCTCGAGGTCGATTACGACCTGTCGGACGTGATGTTCATCACCACGGCCAACAGCCTCAAGATGCCACAGCCGCTACTCGACCGGATGGAGATCATCCGCATCCCTGGGTACACCGAGGACGAGAAGGTCGAGATCGCCAAGCGTCACCTTGTTGCCAAGCAGGCGGAAGCGAACGGTCTGAAGAAGGAAGAATGGTCGCTCTCGGAAGAGGCCATCCGTGACCTGGTGCGCTACTACACGCGTGAAGCCGGGGTGCGTAACCTCGAGCGCGAGATCGCCAACGTGGCGCGCAAGGCGGTCAAGGAAATCGTCACCAAGAAGGTCAAGAAGGTCACCATCGGCGCCAAGAACCTGGAGAAGTTCGCTGGCGTCCGGCGCTTCCGTTATGGCGAGACCGAGGAACAGGACATGGTCGGTGTCGTCACCGGTCTGGCCTGGACCGAAGTCGGCGGCGAGATCCTGACCATCGAAAGCGTGCTCCTGCCCGGCAAGGGCCAGGTCAAGCACACTGGCAAGCTCGGTGATGTTATGCAGGAGAGCGTCTCGGCGGCACTCAGCTACGTGCGCAGCCGCGGCACCAACTTCGGCATCAAGCCGACGCTGTTCGAGAAGAAGGACATCCACGTCCACGTCCCCGAGGGTGCAACCCCCAAGGATGGTCCGTCCGCGGGTATCGCGATGGCGACGAGCATCGTGTCGATCATGACGGGCATCCCTGTCCGGCGTGACATCGCGATGACCGGCGAGATCACGCTCCGTGGGCGCGTATTGCCGATCGGCGGCTTGAAGGAGAAGCTGTTGGCGGCGCTGCGGGCCGGCATCACCACGGTGTTCATCCCCAAGGACAATGAAAAGGATCTGGCCGAGATCGAAGATGGTGTGAAGAAGCACATCAAGATCATCCCCGTCGCTCACGTCGACGAGGTCATCAGCCAGGCTCTGGCCCGTAAGCCGGAAGCGATCGAGTGGGTCGAACCGGCCGACCCGATCGTCCCGGTGCCCGTGGTCCCGGAAGTATCGTTGCCGCACTAAAGAATGGGAGTTGCCCCGGTCAGCTGGTCGGGGCAACTCTCTTACTTAGGATTGGGCGGTTAGCTCAGCGGTAGAGCGTCTCGTTTACACCGAGAGGGTCGGCGGTTCGAAACCGTCACCGCCCACCAATCCCAAAGTGCAAGTCACGATTTTCTTGACTCCGAACACCCGAAGAGTATGTCTGCGCCCCACGACCGCGTCCTTGCCATTCCGGCCTGGGCGCGTCGTCGTTTAACCGGCCCGCACCGCGGGTAGCCGCTTTTGGCCATCGAGCCGACCGCGCACTTCATGGTTCCGTTCTTTTCGGCCGGACCATCACAGGAAAAACCGAACCCTATGGCATCTAGCGCCGCCCTCATGGAACCAGCCCGTAATCACGGCATGGAAGATTTCGCCTCCCTTCTCGAAGAGCAACTCGGCCGCGAAGCCGGCTTCGAAGGCTCGGTCGTCACCGGTCGCGTGATTCGCCTTACCGACGAATACGCCATCGTCGACGTCGGCCTGAAGAGCGAAGGGCGCGTCGCCCTCAAGGAATTCGGCGCCGCCGGCGAGAAGGTCGAAGTCAAGCCCGGCGACAACATTGAGCTATACGTCGAACGGTACGAAGACCGCGATGGCTCGATCGTCCTGTCCCGCGAGAAAGCCCGCCGTGAAGAGGCGTGGACCAGCCTCGAGCGCGCGTTCGAAGCGCAGCAGCGCGTCAACGGCACCATCTACGGCCGGGTCAAGGGCGGCTTCACCGTCGACCTCGGCGGCGCTGTCGCCTTCCTGCCCGGCAGCCAGGTCGACATCCGCCCCGTCCGCGACGTCACCCCGCTGATGGGCACGCCGCAGCCGTTCCAGATCCTCAAGATGGATCGCGCCCGCGGCAACATCGTCGTCTCGCGTCGTGCGGTCCTCGAAGAGACCCGCGCCGAGCAGCGCAGCGAGCTTATCCAGGGCCTCAAGGAAGGCATGATCCTCGACGGCATCGTCAAGAACATCACCGATTACGGTGCGTTCGTCGATCTCGGCGGCGTGGACGGCCTTCTGCATGTCACCGACATCGCCTGGCGCCGCATCAACCACCCGAGCGAAGCACTGCAGATCGGTCAGGCCGTTCGCGTCCAGGTCATCCGCTTCAACAGCGAAACCCAGCGCATCAGCCTCGGCATGAAGCAGCTCGAGGCCGATCCGTGGGATGGCGTCGCCGCCAAGTATCCGCCGGGCGCCAAGTATTCGGGCCGCGTCACGAACATCACCGACTACGGTGCGTTCGTCGAGCTCGAGCCGGGCGTCGAAGGCCTGGTCCACGTCAGCGAGATGAGCTGGACCAAGAAGAACGTCCACCCTGGCAAGATCGTCTCCACCTCGCAAGAGGTCGACGTTATGGTCCTGGACGTGGACAGCTCCAAGCGCCGCATTTCGCTCGGCCTCAAGCAGGTCCAGCGCAATCCGTGGGAGCAGTTCTTCGAGGAGCACCCGGTTGGCAGCACCGTCGAAGGCGAGATCCGCAACATCACCGAGTTCGGTCTCTTCATCGGCATCAGCGCCGACATCGACGGCATGGTCCACATGTCCGACCTGTCCTGGGACGAGCCCGGCGAGTTGGCCATCGCCAAGTTCGAGAAGGGTCAGATCGTCTCGGCCAAGGTTCTGGACATCGATGCCGAAAAGGAGCGCATCTCGCTCGGCGTCAAGCAACTCCAGGACGACCCGGCCGCCGGCGCCCTCAGCAACATCCACAAGAACGACGTGGTCACCTGCATCGTCACCTCGATCCAGTCCAACGGCATCGAAGTGAAGGTCGACGAGATCCTCACCGGCTTCATCCGCCGCGCCGAGCTGTCCCGCGACAAGGGTGAGCAGCGTCCCGAGCGTTTCGCCGTCGGCGAAAAGATCGACGCCAAGGTCACCGCGATCGACCGCGCCGGCCGCAAGCTTGCGCTCACGATCAAGGGCCGCGAGATGGAAGAAGACAAGCAGGCCATCCAGGACTTCGGCACCACCGACTCTGGTGCCTCGCTGGGTGACATCCTGGGTGCGGCGATCCGCCGTCGTAACCAGGCCTCCACCGACGCCTAACCAAGCCGAGCCGACCAAACCCTCTCCCGTTCGCGGGGGAGGGTCTTTTTTTGTCCAGATCACAGGTGACCCGTGCTCGAAGCTGATCTTCTGGTCGACCGGCGACGCCTCAAGCGCCGGCTCAACTTCTGGCGCGTCCTCACCGTACTCGCGGTGGTCCTAGCCGTCGGCACCCTCGCCGCCCCTCGCCTGCCGCTCGGTAGCGGAATCGGCGGCCAGCACCTTGCCCGCATCAACATCAACGGCATCATCACCGAAGACCGCAAACTATCGGACGCTATCGCGGCCCTCGCGCGCGACTCCAGCGTGCCCGCCGTCATCGTGTCGGTCGATAGCCCTGGCGGCTCCGTCGCCGGTGGCGAAAGCCTCCACGCTGCCCTTCTCCGCCTCGCCGCCGCCAAGCCGGTCGTCACCGTCATGCGAGGCACCGCTGCCTCGGCCGGCTACATGGTGTCCCTCCCGGCCGAGCGCATCTTCGCCCGCGGCTCGACGCTGACCGGCTCGATCGGGGTGATTCTTGAAACCTTCGAAGTCTCCGGCCTGCTTGGTAAACTCGGTGTCGATGCCCAGGCCATCACCTCCGGCCCCCTCAAGGATCAGCCGAGCTTCACCCGTCCCCTCACCGCCCCCGGCCGCGTCTACCTCGACGCTCTAGTGCAGGATATGTTCGACCAGTTCGTCCAAATGGTCGCCACTGGCCGACACATGGACCCCGACGCCGTCCGCAAGCTCGCCGACGGCCGGGCCTATACCGGGCGCCAGGCCAAGGACCTCGGCCTGGTCGACGAGATCGGCGGCGAGATCGAAGCCCGCGCCTGGCTCGCAGCCCATCACGGCATTGCCGAAACCCTCCCCGTCCGTGACCTCGACCTCAGCAGCTTCGTGCAGCGGACATTCGGCTCCGCCGTAACCGGCGTGCGAACGGTGCTGTTCGGAACGCAGAACGCCGGCGTTTGGGCGATCTGGTCCGGCCGATGATCGCGTCCCCCCTGACCGCTTCCTTGACGGCCAGCAGCCGCTCCGGCATCGTTGGTGTCTGCAATAATCCAGATCGATCTGTCGCCCGATGACCCGTTCCGAGCTGATCGCCGACCTGGCGACCGCCAATCCCCACCTGATGAGCCGCGACGTCGAGCTGATCGTGTCGACGATTTTCGACGAGATCACGGCTGCCCTCTCCCGCGGCGCCCGCGTCGAATTGCGGGGCTTCGGCGCATTCACCGTCAAGAAGCGCGATGCCCGCACCGGCCGCAACCCACGGACCGGGGAAGCTGTGCCCGTCGACGAGAAGGTCGTGCCGTTCTTTAAGGCCGGCAAGGAACTGCGCGAACGCATCAATCGCGGCCCCACGCCGCGCGCTACACGGACACCTGCCTGACCCATGCGCGTTCTTCTTGCCGCCCCACTTTTGTTCATCCTCGTCCTGTTCGCGTTGTCGAATAAGCAGGTTGTTGGCCTGAGCCTTTGGCCCACCGACGTGCAGATTGAGTTACCTGTCTCGATCGCCGTGCTGACCATTGCCGGCCTATTCTTCCTGTTCGGCGCCCTGGTGGCCTGGAGCGGCACGCTGACGGAGCGGACACGGGCTAAGCGCGCCGAAGCCACCGTCCGCCAGCTCGAGGCGCAACTCGCCTCTACCCGCGCCAACCGCACCGCGTTGAGCCTTTCCCCACCGGTCTGATCGGTGGCCCAGGTCAAGATTTGCGGCATCAACAGTCCTGAAGCCTTCGCCGCTGCCGCCGTTGCTGACTGGATCGGCCTGAATTTTTACCCACCGTCGCCTCGGTTCGTAACGCCGGCCCAGGCCGCCTCCTTCGGCCCCGGCCCAACTCGGGTTGGCTTGTTCGTCAACCCGACCGACGACGATCTCAGCGCCACCCTCGCCGTGGCATCCCTCGACATCCTGCAGCTTTATGCCCCGCCCCGCCGCGCCAGCGAGATCCGCCGCCGCTTCGGCCTGCCGGTCTGGCGAGCGGTCGGCATCTCCGACCGGTCGCACCTCCCCACCGAAGGCGAAGACGTCGATGGCTACGTCATCGAGTCCAAAGCTCCGCCCGACGCGACGCGCCCCGGCGGCAACGCAACCCCCTTCGACTGGTCGATCCTCAGCGGCTGGACCGCCCCGCTCCCCTGGCTGCTCGCCGGCGGCCTCGACCCAGCCAACGTCCGCGCCGCCATCGCCGCGTCCAACGCGCCGGCCGTCGACGTCGCCTCCGGCGTCGAGCGCATCCGCGGCGTCAAGGATGCCGAACTGATCGACGCCTTCATCGCCGAAGCCCGCGCGCGTTAACCTTTAATTAGGATCCTGCTGGCACCCTCGGGGTTTCAGCAGGAGGCTGCGATGACGATTACGGCGCCTGTCCAGGGTCTCTCCCTCGCCGCCCTTGCCCGTTTGGTGGCATTGCCATTGCCAAGTGCAGTCCCGCCATCGGCACAATCCCGGGCGCCCGACGTGGTCGTGTTCTCCTCCGCCCCGTTCCGTCTACTGTCGGATCTCGCTGGCGCCGGGCTGCGGCAGCTCACCGCTTTGCTCCCGGCGCTCGAACAGGCCCTGCAGGACGATGGCGCCGTATCGCTCGGTTATCTTGCCAAAGCGGCCGGTGCCGCTGCGCGACAGATTGCCGAAGGGCACGTCGCGCTGATCGCCGAAGGCCCTGAACGGGTGGCCGCGTCGCTCCGTGGTGAGCTACCCGCGCCTGCGACCGAGGTATCGACCGAAGCCAACCAGGTCCTCCGCACGCTCGCCCGGCAACCCGGCACCGCATCCGAGGCCGAACCCGCCCCTGCGACCCGTACAAACGAAAGTCTTCGCACACTCGCTCGGCAACTCGGCACGGTCTCCGACGCCGCACCCACCCCTGAGCCCCGTGCAAACGAAACTCTGCGCACGGTCGCTCGGCAGATCGGCACCCAAGACCATCCCGCCGCACCACGGTCGTCCGAGCCGGAGGCGTCGCCGATCGAGCGCTGGCTGAGCGATGCCGAACTCGTCCTCCGCGGTACCGGCGATGTCCTAGACCGTGCCGAGCAACGCCTGGCCGCCCTGCCGCAGGCGACAGCCCCCGAAACGCCGTCAGCCTGGGCGCTCGCCCAGATCACTGCGGCACAGGTTCAGGTCACCGCCGCTTACGGTAGTCTCGGCCACAGTCTCCGCGCGCCACGCCGGGCCATCGCTGCCGCCGCTGCCACCTCTTTCGCCCTCTCCGCGGATCGCTTCGCCGGCGCAACCACCATGCTTGGCATGCTGCTCGTCCTCGGCACGCTCTGGCTTGCAGGCGGCCTATGGTCGCTCGTCACCGGCATTGCCGGGCTCATCGCGCTCGGCCTCTGGGTGGTGCGCATAAGCCGCGCCTCGAGCGGCGTCAGCCTCGACGTGCGACGATGAACCGTCGATCCTGCAGTCCCCGTCGCGCAGGACCACGAGATGAAACAACGGCTTCACACGCTAGAGATCCGCACCGCCGGCAAAAGCCTGGTGCCGATCACCCGTCCGATCGTTGACTGGGTCGCGCAACAGGGCATCGGCACCGGCCTGCTCACCTTGTGGTGCCGACACACCTCCGCCTCGCTGACGGTGCAGGAGAATGCCGATCCCGCCGTCCGCCGCGACATCCTCGACTACTTCGAGCGCCTAGTCCCAGAGAACGCCGGCTATGTCCACGATGATGAGGGACCGGACGACATGCCCGCCCATCTGCGCACGATGCTCACCAGCACGCAGATGAGCATCCCCGTTTCCGATGGACGCCCTGTCCTCGGCACGTGGCAGGGTCTCTACTTGTTCGAGCACCGCTCCGCTCCGCACCGGCGCGAGATCGTCCTTCATCTCCTCGGCGACTAGGCATCCACCGCGTGCCAGAGCGCCCCGCCCACCACCATGCTGTCCACCGCGAATCGCTGCCGTCCCGTCCGGGTCTGGCCGCGAACGTCGGCGAACGTGAAGCTCCCCTCCTCGATCCGCATCACGGTCACGTCGCCCGTGCTGCCCACGGACAGGTCGCCAAGATCCGGCCGACCCAGGGCCCGCGCCGGCGTCGCCGTCACCGCCCGCACGATGTCCGCCAACGGCATCCCCAGCGCGAGGAACTTGCTCATCGTCTCCATGTTGTCGAATGCCGGCCCGTCGATGCACAGCACGTGCACGTCCGAACTGATGATGTCCGGCGGGAACCCGGCTGCCAGCATCGCCTCCGCCACCTCGAAATCGAACGACCCGGCGCCATGCCCGATGTCGAACAACACGCCCCGTTCCCGCGCCGCCCAGCACGCCTCGCGCACCCGCCCATCCGGCGTGCACGGCGCGTTCGGGAATGGCCGGAAGCAATGCGTCAGCGTATCGCCGGGCCGCAACTCGGCCAGCACGTCGACGTACCGCGGCGGCGGATTGTCGATGTGGCACATCACCGGCAGCCCAGCCCGCTCCGCCGCTTCGATCGCGTGATACAGCGGCGCGATCCCGTTGACCCCGCTCGTCCCCGCCCCGACCCGCACCTTGATCCCGCGGATCAGGTCGAGGTTCGCCAGCGCCACCGCCGCACAATTGGCCGTGTCCATCAGCCGCATGTCCAAACTCTCGCCCAGCATCACCGTCTTGGAGAACGCGAAGATCCCGGCATGGCCGACATGGAGGTAAGCCAAGATCCGCGTCTGGCTCTGCTCCATCACATGCTTGCGGAACCCGGCGAAGTTGCCCGGCCCGGCCGACCCCACGTCGAGCCACGTCGTCGTTCCCGACTGCCGCGCCAACACGTCGGCATCGATGCTGATCGACGTCCCGCCCCAATACACATGGGTATGGAAGTCGATGTTCCCCGGCATCACGACCCTGCCCGAGACGTCCCGCTCCTGCGCCCCGCTCAGCCCGGCGCCCACCACCGCGATCACGCCGCCTGCAAAGGCCACGTCGGCCACTTCGTCCCGCCCGGTCCCGGGATCGACTACCCGGCCACCGCGCAACACTAGATCGTAGCTCATGCTGATCGCCTCAAGGATGCTTATGGATGGGATCGACCCAATGCACCGCCTCCGGCTTTTCCACCGGCTCGATATCCAGATTGACCACCACGGCCTCGTTGTCGCTGCGCACCAGCACGCATTCCAGCGTCTCCGACGTGCTCGCGTTGATCTCCTGATGCGGCACATATGGCGGCACGAAGATGAAATCCCCCGGCCCGGCCTCCGCCACGAACTCCAGTTGCTCGCCCCAGCGCATCCGCGCCTTGCCGCGCAACACGTAGATCACGCTCTCCAGCGCCCCGTGATGATGCGCCCCGGTCTTGGCGTCCGGATGGATGTGCACCGTCCCGGCCCACAGCTTCTGCGCCCCGACCCGGGCAAAATTGATGGCAGCCGCCCGGTCCATCCCGGGACTCTGCGCCGTGTTGCTGTCCAGGCTATTGCCCGGAATCACGCGAACGCCGTTTTCTTTCCAGTCGGTCATTTCAACTCCGTCCCTAGATGCTTCCGACCGTGACGACTCCAGCGGAACCGGGCAAGGTCACCCCCATGTATTCAAGTCTCGACCGATCAGAATCGGAACTCGCCGTCGCCAAGCTGGAGCATCGCGAACACCGCCAGAGTATCGCGCGCATCGTCCTGGCGATCGTGCTGCTCGGTCTTGGATGCTACATCCTGCAGAATTTCATCCGCCCCCTGCTCTGGGCCGGCGTGCTCGCCATCGCGGTCGCACCGTTGTACGAGCGGTTGCGCCGCCGGGTCGGGCCGAAGCATGAAAGCGTTCTGCTCCCACTCGCCTTCACCGTCGTGACCACGCTGGTCTTCCTCATCCCTCTGGTCCTGATCGGCTTCCAGCTCGCCCATGAGTCCGGCGCCGTCATCCATTGGCTGCAGGATGTCCGAAATAATGGCCTTCCACCGCCGGCCTGGCTCGATCGCGCGCCGGTAATGCATGATCAGATCGTCTCCTGGTGGCAGGACAACCTGGCCGACCCCGAAGGCGCCCGCGCCCTGGTCGGCCGTGTCGATCGGTTGAACCCGATGCAGATGGGCCGTCAACTCGGCGCCTCGCTGTTGCGCCGCTCGGTCGATTTCGGCTTCACCGTCGTCACGCTGTTTTTCCTGTTCCGCGAGGGCCCCAGCCTCGGCCCGAAGATGATGTTCGCCGCGCGCCGCCTGTTCGGGCCGCAGGGCGAGCCGGTCGCCAGGCAGATGATCGCCTCCATCCATGGCAGCACCGACGGTCTGGTGCTGGTCGGTCTCGGCGAGGGCATCGTGCTCGGCATCGGCTACGCCTTCGCCGGCGCGCCGCACCCGGCGTTGCTCGGCTTCTTCACCGCTATCGCCGCCGTCATCCCGGGCGCCGCGCCGGTCGTGTTGCTGATCGCCGCCGGGCTGGTGGTCGCCGCCGGCAAGACCGTGGCGGGCATCGTGTTGCTGGTCGCCGGCATGGCGTTCATCTTCATCGCCGATCACACGGTCCGCCCCGCCCTCATCGGCGGCGCCACTAAGCTGCCTTTCCTCTGGGTCCTGCTCGGCATCCTCGGCGGCGTCGAGACGCTCGGCCTGCTTGGCCTTTTCATCGGCCCGGCCATCATGGCGGTGCTGATCCTGCTGTGGCGTCAATGGACGCGGGATGCCACAAGCGACGCACCCGCTCAGCCAGCGACTTAGGGAAATACACCGATGGACTTGCATCAGCCCGATACGTCGCCTGAACCGACCCCTGCTTCGATGCCCAAGCAGCTCGGTGTCCCCGAGATGCGCGCCCGCATCATCGACAAGCTGCAGTACCAAGTCGGCAAGTCGCCCGAGCGCGCCAGCCCGCGCGACTGGTTCATGGCCACCGCGTTCGCCGTCCGCGACAGCGTCGTCGACCGCTGGTTCCAGTCGCGGCAGCGCTCGGTCGATGGCTCCGCCAAGCGCGTCTATTATCTATCGCTCGAATTCCTCATCGGTCGCCTGCTCGCCGACACGATCGGCAATCTCGGCCTGACCGAAACGGTGCGGCAGGCCCTGGCCGAAGAGGGCGTCGACTTTGACGAACTCCGCGAGCGCGAGCCCGACGCCGCCTTGGGCAATGGCGGTCTCGGCCGCCTCGCCGCCTGCTTCATGGAAAGCATGGCGACGCTGGAGATAAACTCCTTCGGCTACGGCATCCGCTACGATCACGGCCTGTTCAAACAGAAGATCACCGACGGCGTGCAGGAGGAGTTGCCCGAGGATTGGCTCTCCTTCGGCAACCCGTGGGAGTTCGAGCGCTCCGAATTCTCCTACCGCATCGGCTTCGGCGGCACCGTCGCCGCCACGCCCGACGGCACCGGCAACGTCCGCTACACCTGGCATCCCGGCGAGCAGATCCTCGCCGTCGCCTACGACACGCCCGTCATCGGCGGCGGCGGCCAGCATGCCAACGCGCTACGCCTCTGGTCCGCCCGCGCCCTCACACCACTGCATCTCGACGCCTTCAACCGCGGTGATCACGAGGGCGCCCAGCGTGACCGCGTCCGCACCGAAGCCGTCAGCCGCGTGCTCTATCCCGGCGATGAGAGCGATGCCGGTCAGGAACTCCGCTTGCGCCAGGAGTTTTTCTTCGCCTCGGCCTCGTTGCAGGATCTGATCGGGCGCCACCTCAAGCATTTCGGCGACGTGCGTACCCTGTCCGACAAGGTCGCCATCCAGCTCAACGACACCCATCCGGCCATCGTCGTCATCGAGTTGATGCGCCTGCTGATGGACGAGCACGATCTCGGCTGGGACGAGGCCTGGGCCATCACCCTGGCCTCCGTCTCCTACACCAATCACACCCTGCTGCCCGAAGCGCTCGAGACCTGGCCGGTGCATCTCATGGACCGCCTGCTGCCGCGGCACATGCAGATCATCTACCTGTTGAACGCCCGCCATCTCGCCCATGTCGGCAGCCTGCCCGATTCCGACGATCGCCTGTTGTCCTCCACCTCGCTGATCGAGGAAGGTCATGGTCGCCGGGTCCGCATGGGGCACCTCGCCTTCCTCGGTTCGCACGCCATCAACGGCGTCTCCGCGCTGCACACGCACCTGATCAAGCAATCCATCTTCCAGGATCTCGACCGGGTCTATGGCGGCCGCATCCAGAACAAGACCAACGGCATCACCTTCCGCCGCTGGCTGCATCGCGCCAACCCCGGCCTAACCTCGCTGCTGGTCGAGACCCTTGGCGACCGTGTACTCACCGACGCGACCGCGCTCGAGGGCCTGGCCGCCTACGCCGACGACCCCGCTTTTCAGGCGAAATTCGCCGGGCACCGCCGCGTCCGCAAGGAGGTGCTCGCCAAGGTGATTGCCGAACGCGTCGGCATCGTCGTCGACCCGGCCGCCCTGTTCGACGTTCACGTCAAGCGCATCCACGAATACAAGCGCCAACTGCTCAACATCCTGCACTGCGTCGCGCTCTACGACAGCATCCGCGCCCAGCCGACCCGCGACTGGGTCAAGCGCGTCAAGATCTTCGCCGGCAAGGCCGCGCCGGGCTACTTCGTCGCCAAGCAGATCATCCGCCTGGCCCACGACGTCGCCCACGTCATCAACAACGACCCGGCCGTCGACGGTAAGCTGCAGGTCGTCTTCCTGCCCAACTACAATGTCAGCCTCGCCGAGCAGATCATCCCGGCCGCCGACCTCTCCGAGCAAATCTCCACCGCCGGCATGGAGGCGTCGGGCACAGGCAACATGAAGCTGGCGCTCAACGGCGCCCTCACTATCGGCACGCTCGACGGCGCCAACGTTGAGATCCGCGACGCCGTCGGCCCCGACAACATCTTCATCTTCGGCCTCACCACCGAGCAGGTCGCCATCCGCAAGCGCGGTGGCCTCAGCGCCCATGGCGACGTCGCCGCCAGCCCGGCCCTCGCCCAGGTCATCGAGTCCATCCGTCGCGGCGCCTTCTCGCCCAGCGAACCCGACCGTTATGCCGGCCTGATCCACAACTTGCTCGACCGTGACACGTTCATGGTCGGTGCCGACTTCGACAGCTATGTCGAAGCCCAGCACTCCGTCGACCGCACGTGGCGCGACCCGGCGCAATGGTGGCGGGCCGCGGTGATGAACACGGCGAGCGTCGGCTGGTTCTCTTCGGACCGGACTATCGGGCAATATGCCAACGAAATCTGGGGGATTCCGATCCCCCGCAAATGACCAAGCCCGAACGGGCAAAAGCGAACAGGGACGGAACGATGGATCAACAACTACCCCGCTCTTTCAGCCGACCAGCATCGGCCACCCTGTCCCGCAGCGCCATGGCCTACGTCCTAGCCGGCGGCCGCGGCACCCGGCTGCAGGAGCTGACCGATAACCGCGCCAAGCCCGCTGTCTACTTCGGCGGCAAAAGCCGGATTATCGACTTCGCCCTCTCCAACGCGCTGAACTCCGGCATTCGCCGCATCAGCGTCGCCACCCAGTACAAGGCGCACAGCCTCATCCGCCACCTCCAGCGCGGCTGGAACTTCTTCCGCCCCGAGCGCAACGAGAGCTTCGACATCCTCCCCGCCAGCCAGCGCATGGCCGAAGGTGTCGGCGGCTGGTACGCCGGCACCGCCGATGCGGTGTACCAGAACATCGACATTATCGAGGGCTACGCACCCCGCTTCATCGTCCTGCTCGCTGGCGATCACGTCTACAAGATGGACTACGAGCCGATGCTGCAGCAGCACGTCCAGCTCGGCGCCGACGTCACCGTTGGGTGCATCGAGGTGCCGCGCATGGAGGCCACCGGCTTCGGCGTCATGGCCGTCGACGGGCAGGACAACATCATCTCCTTTCTCGAAAAGCCCAAGGACCCGCCCGGCATCCCCGGCGACCCCGATCACGCACTAGCCAGCATGGGCATCTACGTGTTCGACACCGCCTTCCTGATGGACATCCTGCGCGAGGACGCCGCCAACCCGAACTCGTCGCACGATTTCGGCAACGACATCATTCCCCGCATCGTCCGCGACGGAAAGGCGGTGGCCCATCGCTATGCCCAGTCCTGCGTCCGCGCCAATGGCGTCTCGGAGTCCTACTGGCGCGATGTCGGCACCGTCGATGCCTATTGGCAGGCCAACATCGACCTCACCGACTTCACCCCCGCGCTCGACCTGTGGGACACGAGCTGGCCGATCTGGACCTATGGCGAGATCACCCCGCCGGCCAAGTTCATCCACAACGAGGACAACCGCCGCGGCATCGCGGTCAGCTCGCTCGTCTCCGGCGGCTGCATCATCTCCGGCAGCTCGGCTCACCGCTCTCTGCTGTTCACCGGTGTGCACACGCACTCCTTCGGCATGGTCGAGGCGAGCGTGATCCTGCCCTATGCCGACATCGGCCGGCACGCCCGGCTCCGCAACGTCGTCGTCGACCGCGGCGTCCGCATTCCCGACGGGCTCGTCGTCGGCGAGGACCCGGCGCTGGACGCCAAACGCTTCCGCCGCACCGACCGCGGCATCTGCCTCATCACCCAAACGATGATCGACAACCTCCAATGAAGGTCGCCCTTTTCAGCAAGGAATACCCGCCC
>JBPBQE010000038.1:0-18919 GCA_050954595.1 Janthinobacterium lividum
TCGAGACGGATCATGCTCACACCTTGAAATCAGGTCCGCCGTAGTGCGGCCTCAACGCCATCCAGGTCAACCCGCCTGGACGGACGGGGATCGTCAGCGTCGACGGCCTTCGTTTTCGTGATTGCGAAGCAGGCAACCGTAAACCTTTTGGAAATACTCCCTGGGCTAAAACGGTAACCATGAGTTTGACCAATGGCCAGTCGAGGATCGCTGGAGCGAGATGGCCCGAGCCGGAGCGGGAGGCCGAGCGGCTGGCGGAACTCACCGGCTATCACATCAACAATGCTCCAGAACCGGATTTCGACCACATCGTCGAGCTTGCCAGCGACTTGCTCGACGTTCCGATTGCCTTGATCAACCTGGTTCATCACGATCACCTACAGGTGAAGGCCCGTGTCGGGATCGAGTTGGAGACCGTGCCGCGCCAAGAAGCGTTTTGTAGTCATACGATCCTGTCGCGCGATGGACTGATGGTTCCGGATGCGTCCCACGACGAGCGGTTCGCGCATAGTGAGATCGTCGCCGGGCCGTCGCACGTGCGGTTCTATGCCGGCGTTCCATTGTGCGGACGGAACGGTCTCAACCTCGGCACCCTGTGCGTCTTCGACACCAAGCTGCGGGAAGCGCTCACGCCCAAGCAGGTTCGGCTGATGAAGCGGCTGGCAGAGCTGGTGGTCGACAAGCTCGAACTCCGGCGCCTTCAGCGCACCGACGTCATCACCTCCAAACTCGTGAACGCAACATCTGAAGCATTTCTGTGCGTCGGCGATGACGGGATCATCACCTACTGGAACGCCGCAGCCGAAAAGATGTTCGGGTTGCCGCAAGAGGTCGCGGTGGGCAAGCCGGTCGAGATCATCGTGCCAGAGCGGTTCCGTGGTGCGCATGCGATGGGTTTCGCCCGGGTTGCGAATGGCGGCACGTCGAAACTGGCGGGGCGGCCGGTGGAATTGGCGGCGTTGCGGGCGAATGGCGACGAGTTTCCGGTCGAGCTGCTGATCTCGGTTTGGGAACACGACAACCGCCGCGGCATGGGCGCGATCATGCGCGACCTCTCGTCGCGGAAGCAGCACGAGAAGCAGCTGGATTTCCTGGCGCATTACGACCAGCTCACCGGCCTGTTGAACCGCTACTATTTCTGCGAACTGGTCGACGAAGCCATTATGGCCGGTAAGCAGGTGTCGCTGCTGCTGATCGACATCAACGGCTTCAGGACCATCAATGACGATTACGGATACGATCGCGGCGATACGCTGCTGCAATCATTTGCCATCCGCATCGCCGCCTGTCTGGATCTCGGGATGCAGTTCGCACGCATGAGCGGGGATGATTTCGCCGTCCTGGTGATCGGCACCAGCGCTGCCGCCTATGAATTGGCGCTTTCGGTTCAGATTGCGGCGGCCGAACCATTCGATCTCAACGAGCATCAGGCGAGCATCAACATCAGCGTCGGCGTTTCGACGAGCGACACCAGCAACGGCAGCGTGCGCCATCTTCTGGCGGCGGCCAACCTGGCGCTGTTCAGTGCCAAGGCGGACGGGCAGCGGAACTGCCGGGTCTTCGAGCCGGGGATGCGCGACCGTTTCATCGGCCGCCGCGAGTTGGCCTATCAGCTTCAAGCGGCCGCGACCGCGAAGGAGTTCGTTCTGCACTATCAGCCGCAGACCGATCTCGAAAACGGCAAGCTGATTGGGTGCGAAGCCCTGCTCCGATGGAACCACCCCGAGCGCGGGTTGCTGTTGCCGGGAAGCTTCATCGATGCGCTCGAGCATGCCGAATGCTCGGAGGAGATGGGCTGGTGGACCCTCGACGAGGCGTGTCGCCAGTTGGCTGCCTGGGATCTCGATGGCCCACACGTGCCGTGCATCGGCGTCAACCTGTTCTCCAAGCAGCTGCGATCGGTGAATTTCGTCGAGCATGTCATGGGAACCCTGGCATTGCATCGACTCGCGCCGGAGCGACTCGAACTGGAATTGACCGAGACGCTGGCGCTGGCGCAGGGCGATGCCTCGCTGGCGTGCCTGCGGGCGGTGCGGGGAAAGGGAGTTCGGCTGGCGTTCGACGATTTCGGCACCGGTTTCGCGTCGCTCAGCACGCTCAAGCGGATCCCGCTCACCCGATTGAAGATCGACAAAAGCTTCGTGAGCGACCTCGACGGCTCAAATCATGACACGGCGGTGGTCCGCGCCGTTATCGGGATCGGGCGCGATCTGCGGTTGAGCGTCATCGCCGAAGGGATCGAGACGCCGGAGCAGGCCAAGCAGTTGCGGCTCCTGGGCTGTCACGAAGGTCAAGGCTTCCTATTCGGGCGTGGTCTGCCGAACCTGGAGTTCGATGCGAGGTTCGGCCGTCACGCTGTGCCGGTAAACTGACCTTACTGCGCTAGGCCAAGACGCCGTCGCGCGATCTCGTATTCCGTGTGCAGACGCTCCACCAGCGTGTGTGCCGGCACCACGCCGTTGATGACGCCGATGCCCTGGCCGGAACCCCAGATATCCTTCCAGGCTTTCCGCCCCGCACCGAAATCCATCTTCGTCGCGTCCGACACCGGCAAAGCATCGGGATCCAGTCCGGCCGCGATGAGGCTGCTCTTGAGGTAGTTGCCGTGCACGCCGGTGATGAGGTTGGTGTAGACGATGCCGTCCGCCGTGCCGTCGACCAGGGCGCGCTTGTAACCCTCGGCTGCATTGGCTTCGTGCGTCGCGATGAAGGCGCTGCCGATATAGGCGAAGTCCGCCCCCATCGCCTGCGCCGCCAATACGGCCGCGCCGCTGGCGATGGCGCCCGACAACGCCAGCGGACCGTTGAACCACGCACGGATCTCCTGGATCAGTGCAAACGGCGACAACGTGCCGGCATGGCCGCCCGCACCGGCCGCGACCGCGACCAGCCCGGTCGCGCCCTTCTCGATCGCCTTATGCGCGAACCGGTCGTTGATGACGTCGTGCATGACGATGCCGCCATAGCCGGTCACCGCTTCATTCACTTCGGGCCGCGCGCCCAGCGACGTGATGACGATCGGGACCCGGTGCTCGACGCATACCGCCAGATCGTGCTCGAGGCGCGCGTTGCTGCGGTGGACGATCTGATTGACCGCGAAGGGCGCTGCCGGCCGATCCGGATGATAGCGATCCCAGGCCGCGAGCGCTTCCTTGATCTCCCCGATCCACTCGGACAGCAGGCTTTCCGGCCTGGCGTTCAGCGCCGGGAACGAGCCGACGATGCCGGCAGTGCACTGCGCGATGACCAGGGCCGGGTTGGAGATGGTGAATAGCGGCGCCGCGATCACCGGGAAGCGGAGCTGCGCGAGGGCGGGCGGGAGGGGCATGAGCTGATTAGGGCCGGTCTTGCCGATGGGAGCAAGACTGGATACCTCCAAGGGTAACAGGGAGGATCGCGCATGATCGTTAACGTGCAGCGCCATGAGGAGGTCGCCGTCATTACGATGGAGAGCCCGCCGGTCAACGCGCTCGGGCTCGCATTGCGGTCGGGGCTGCTGGACGCGCTCGCCGGGCTGTGGGGAGAGGCCGGGCTGCGAGCGATCGTTCTGGCCGGGACCGCACGGGCATTCAGCGGCGGCGCCGACATCACCGAATTCGGCAAGCCGCCGACCGAGCCCAATTTGCGCGTCGTGATCGCAGCGATCGAAGACATGGATGTGCCGGTGGTCGCCGCGATCCACGGTGTCGCCCTGGGGGGTGGGCTGGAGTTGGCACTCGGGTGTCATGCGCGCGTGGTTTGGGCCTCGGCCAAGCTGGGCTTGCCCGAAGTCAAATTAGGCATCCTGCCCGGCGCGGGTGGGACCCAGCGGCTGCCGCGGATCGTCGGCGTGGAAAAGGCGCTGAGCATGATCGTCACCGGCACGCCGATCGGCGGCACCGAGGCGGCGGCGATCGGCCTGGCCGACGCGCTGCTCGAGGGATCCTATCCGGATGCGGCAGTGGCGTGGGCGCGCCAAGGCGTCGAGAAGCGGCGGGTGCGGGATCGCGACGAGAAGTTGCAGCCGGCGCGGGACGATCCGGGCCTGATCGACCGGGTCGCGGCGCCCTTGTTGAAGGCGAGCGGCGCGGCGTCGCCCCGGGCGTGCGTCGAGAGCGTGCGCAATGCGGTGACGTTGCCGTTCGACCAGGGGCAGGCGGGCGAGCGGGCGTTGTTCGAGAAGCTGGTGGCCGGCGACGAAAGCCGGGCGCAGCGGCATGCGTTCTTTGCCGAGCGCGAGGCGCAGAAGGTCAAGCTACCGGAAGGTACCAAGGCCCGGCGCATCGAGCGGGCGGCCGTGATCGGCGCCGGCACGATGGGCGGCGGGATCGCGATGTGTTTCGCCAATGCCGGCATTCCGGTGACGGTTATCGAGACCGAGCAGGCCGCGCTGGACCGTGGGCTCGGCCGCATCGGCGACTTGTATCAGGGCTCCGCCAAGCGCGGCAGCATCACGGCCGAGCAGGCCACGCGGCGCCGGGCCCTGATCGAGGGCGCGCTGGACGTCGAGGGCGTGCGCGAGGCCGACATCATCGTGGAAGCGGTGTTCGAGGAGATGTCGGTCAAAAAGGAGGTGTTCGCCAAGCTCGACCGCCTCGCCAAGCCCGGCGCGATCCTGGCCACCAACACGAGCTATCTCGACATCGACGAGATCGCCGCCTCCACCAGCCGACCCGGCGATGTGATCGGCATGCATTTCTTCAGCCCGGCCAACGTCATGCGGCTGCTGGAGATCGTGCGCGGCAAGGCCACTAGCCCGGAGACGATCGCGACCGCGTCCGAGGTGGGCAAGCGGCTGGCCAAGGTCAGCATCGTGGTCGGCAACTGCTTCGGCTTCGTTGGCAACCGCATGCTGTCCAAGCGGACGGAAGCGGCGGAACGGCTGTTGCTGGATGGGGCGAGCCCGGCGGAGGTCGATCGTGCCCTGACGGATTTCGGCTTCAAGATGGGCCCGTTCGCCATGTCGGACCTCGCCGGATTGGATATCGGGATGCGGATCCGCAAGGCGTTCGGCAAGGTGGCGCCGGTTGCCGACGCCATCACCGCAGCCGGGCGCTACGGCCAGAAGACCGGTGCCGGCTACTACCTCTACGAGGGCCGCACCCCGACGGAGGACCCGGCGGTTGATGCGATCATCGAGGAGCAGGCGGCCAAGCTGGGTATCACGCGCCGTCCGATCGGTCAGGAGGAGATCATCGAACGGCTGGTTTACCCGATGATCAACGAGGGCATGAAGATCCTCGACGAAGGCATCGCCGATCGGCCGGGCGACATCGATGCGATCTGGCTGCACGGCTACAACTGGCCGGCCTGGAAAGGTGGGCCGATGTTCTACGCGGACTTGGTCGGGCGCGAGCGCGTGCGGGAGCGGTTGCAGGCGTTTGCGGACGCCACCGGTGACGAAACGCTGCGCCCGGCAGCCAGGCTGACGGAGCGGTAGCCGCGTGACCCGGCCCTGGGAAGTCCATTACCCACCCGGGCTCGCGTGGGACATGCCGATCGCGCCGGGAACGCTGCCCGACCTGCTCGCGCGGGCTGCGGCGCGGTTCGGGCCGGAGCCGGCGATCGACTTCCGCGACCGGGTGATCAGTTACGACGAACTGAACCGCCGGGCTGCACGGGTGGCGCGCGGCCTGGTGGTGTTGGGGATCGGGCCTGGGGACGCGGTGGCGCTGCTGCTGCCGAATACGCCGGTTCATCCGATCACGTTCTTCGCCGTCGCCATGACCGGGGCGCGTGTGGTTCATCTCACGCCGCTGGATCCGGCGCGCGCCATCCTGCGCAAGCTCGCCGATAGCGGGGCTCGGACACTGGTGACGGTCGACCTGCCCGGGGTGCTGCCGCAAGCGCTGGCGGTTTGGCACGATGGCGGCTGCGAGCGGCTGATCGTCGCCGAGGATGCCGAATGGGGCGGTCCAGGCGGGGCAGGGGTCCCGGCGGGAGCCATCGCGTTCGGGACGTTGGATGGACCGCACGTCATATTCCCTGCGATCGATCCATCCGACCTCGCGCTGCTGCAATACACGGGCGGAACAACCGGACCCGCGCGGGCAGCGATGCTCAGCCATGGCAACGTGACGGGCGCGGTATCGATCTACAATGCCTGGAACCGCGGCATCGGACGCCCGATCGGGCCGGGCTCGCGGCTGATGTGCGTGTTGCCGCTGTTCCACATCTACGCGCTGACCGCGGTCATGCTGCGGGCGTTCGAGAACGGCGCCACCTTGATGCTGCGGCAACGCTTTGATGCCGATGCCGCGCTGGACGACATTGAACGCGGGCGCTGCACTCATTTCGCCGGCGTACCGACGATGTGGATCGCCTTGGTCAACCATCGGCGGATCGGGCAGGCGGATCTATCCAGCCTGCAGGTCTGCAGCTCCGGCGGCGCGGCGCTGCCACCGGAGATCCTGGCGCGGTTCGGCGAGTTGACCGGGCTGAGGATCGCCGGCGGCTGGGGCATGACGGAGACCTCGCCCGCCGGGACCAATCTGGTACCGGGCCGCACTCCCGGCACGGGCGAGATCGGCGTGCCACTGCCAGGCGTCGACATGGACGTCGTCGCGGTCGACGACCCGGCGCGCGTCCTGCCGCCCAGCGAAACCGGCGAGTTGCGCGTGCGCGGCCCGAACGTAACGGCCGGCTACTGGCAGCGTCCCGACGAGACCGCGTCGGCGTTCCGCGACGGCTGGTTCCTCACCGGCGACATCGGCCAGATGAGTGCCGACGGCGTGTTCACCATCGTGGATCGCAAGAAGGACATGCTGATCTCCAGCGGCTTCAACGTGTATCCGCGCGCTATCGAGGATGCGATCCATGAGCATCCGGACGTGATCGAAGCCGCTGTGATCGGCGTGCCGGATGCCTATCGCGGGCAGGCGGCCAAGGCGTTCATACAGCTCCGGGACGATGCGCCAGCGCTGACGCTGGAGGCGTTGCGGGCGTTCCTGGCCGATAAATTGGGCCGTCACGAGATGCCGAGCGCGCTCGAGATCCGCGCGTCGCTGCCGCATACGTCGGTGGGCAAATTGGCCAAGCGCGAACTGATGGCCGAGATTGCGGACCCGCCCGCAGACCCCAAATAATCGGAAACACGAGGAGCGCCCCATGAACCTGTCGTTCACGCCGGAAGAGATCGCATTTCGCGACCGCATGCGGGAGTTCTTCACCACCGAGATCCCAGCCTCCATCCGCGCCCATGTCGAGCGTGGCGAGCATGTGCCGCGGGAAGACCAGATCACGTCGCAGCGGATCCTGAACGCCGCCGGGCTGGCGGTGCCGCATTGGCCAAAGGCGTGGGGCGGGCAGGATTGGTCGCCGGTGCAGATCTATATCTGGCAGGACGAGATGCAGCAGGCTTGCGTGCCGCCGCCGCTGGGGTTCAACGCCAACATGGTCGGCCCGGTCATCGCGCAGTTCGGGTCGGAGGCGCAGAAGCAGCGTTTCCTGCCGGCGACGGCGAACCTCGATATCTGGTGGTGCCAGGGCTTCTCCGAGCCTGGCGCCGGGTCGGACTTGGCGAGCCTGCGGACGTCCGCGGTTCGGGACGGCGATCATTACGTCGTCAATGGACAGAAGACCTGGACGACGCTGGCGCAGTATGCCGATTGGATCTTCTGCCTGTGCCGCACCGACGCGACGGTCAAGAAGCAGCAGGGCATCAGCTTCATCCTGATCGACATGAAGACGCCCGGGATTACTGTGCGCCCGATCGTGACGATCGATGGCGGGCGCGAGGTCAACGAGGTGTTCTTCGACGACGTGCGGGTGCCGGTGGAGAACCTCGTCGGTGAGGAAAACAAGGGCTGGGACTACGCCAAGTTCCTGCTCGGCAACGAGCGGACCGGGATCGCGCGCGTGGGCGTCAGCAAGGCGCGGATTCGGCGAATCAAGCAGTTGGCCGCGCTCGAGTTCGTCGGCGATCGCAAGATGAGCGAGGAGCCGCACTTCCGCGAGAAGATGGCCGCGGTCGAGATCGAGCTGAAGGCGCTCGAGATGACGCAGCTGCGCGTCGTGGCCGATGAGCGCAACCGCGACAAGGGCACGCCTAACCCGGCCAGCTCGATCCTGAAACTGAAGGGCTCGGAGTTACAGCAGGCAACGACCGAACTGCTGATGGATGTAGTCGGGCCTTACGTGCTGCCGTACGACGACAGCGAAGACGGCAGCAACGAGCCGCCGGTCGGCCCGGACTACGCGGCAGAAGCGGCGCCGATCTATTTTAACTGGCGCAAAATATCAATTTACGGAGGGTCGAACGAGATCCAACGCAACATTGTCGCCAAGGCCATCCTCGGGTTCTAAAGCTGCCCGAGGCGTTCCTTGGGTATCAAAATGAGTAAGATTAAAGCGGCGATCTTCGACGTCGACGGCACGTTGGTCGACTCCGTCGATCTTCATGCCGTCGCGTGGCAACGGGCGCTGGCGAAGTTCGGTCACGAGGTCAGCTTCATCGATGCGCGCGGGCAGATCGGGAAAGGCGGCGACAAGCTGATCCCGTTCTTCCTGTCGGAAGACGAGCAGGCGGATCACGGCGAGGAAATGGAGAAGTATCGGGGCGAGTTGTTCCGCTCGGACTACCTGCATCTGGTGCGGCCGTTCACGGCGGTGCCGGAATTGTTGCGGTGCCTGCGCGAGGCCGGGCTGAAAGTCGCCGTCGCGTCATCGGCCAAGCAGAAGGAACTCGACGTTTATCTCGACGTCGCGGGGATCACCGACCTGATCGACGCTAACACGTGCTCGGACGACGTGACCGGCAGCAAGCCGGACCCGGACATCTTCGAGGCTGCATTGGCGAAGCTAGGCTGTGCCGCGCACGAGGCGATCGTGATCGGAGATACACCTTACGATGCGATCGCGGCCAAGGCGGCCGGGATCCGGTCCATCGGCGTGCTGTCCGGTGGGTTTCGTGAGGAGGATCTGCGCGAGGCCGGGTGTATGGCGGTCTATCCAGGCCCGGCCGCGCTGTTCACCTGTTTTGCGAACTCGCCGCTGGCGCAGTAAGCGCTGGCAGCACCGTGCCGCGACAGTCGCCAAAGCCGATCGTCGCGGCACCCTGACGGCGGGCGCGGGCGCGGAAGCAGATCTCGTCGCCATCCTCGAGAAAGCGGCGGACTTCGCCGGACGGTAGCGTGATCGGCGAGCGGCCGCCGGCGCTGATCTCCAGCAGACTGCCGGGGCCGTCGGGCGACGAGACCGTGCCGGAGCCGAGCAGATCGCCGGGGCGCAGGTTGCAGCCGTTGCTGGCCTGATGGGTGAGCAATTGCGCCGGCGTCCAATACAAGTCGCTCGCGTGACCGAGCGAGAGAGTGTGCGGGGCAAGCCCCTGTTTCTTCATCAAGGGCGTGGTCAGCAACACGTCGAGTTCGATGGCCAGCGCGCCGGAGGATTGATCGTCGGCGTCAAGCAGATGGGGCAGGGGTGCCGGGTCGCCGTCGGGGCGCTGGGGCTGGGGGGTGCGGAACGGGGCCAGCGCCTCGGGCGTAATGATCCAGGGACTGATCGTGGTGTGAAAGCTCTTGGCCAGGAACGGGCCGAGCGGCTGCGCTTCCCAAGCCTGGATGTCGCGGGCTGACCAATCGTTGAGCAGGCAGAAGCCGGCAATGTGACCAGGAGCGTCGGCGATGTCGATCGGGGTGCCGAGGGCGTTGCCGGTGCCGACCCAAATGCCGAGCTCGACCTCGTAGTCGAGGTTGCGGCTGGGGCCGAACGTCGGAGCGTCGTCCTTGGCCGGCTTGCGCTGGCCGTTGGGCCGGCGGACGTCGCCGGAGGTGGTCACCGAGCTGGAGCGGCCGTGATAGGCGACGGGCACGTATTTGTAGTTCGGCAGCAACGGGTTTTCCGGCCGCAGCATCGTGCCGGTGGTGCGGGCATGGTGGATGCCGGCGAAGAAATCGGTGAAGTCGCCGATGGCGGCGGGCAGATACATGATGCAGTCGGCGGCACGGTGCAGCAGATGCGGCCGCTCGTCAGAGCCTTCCTGCAGCAGCGCACTGATCGCGTCCCGCAGCGCCTGACGGGGTGCGGCGCCCAGGGCGAGAAAGCCGTTCAGCGTCGGCCCGGCGCACAGGTCGCAGGCGGCTTGTGCTTCGTCGTCGAGCAGCTGCGCTTCGTGCAGCGCGCGCAGGTCGAGGATCTCGTCACCGATGGCGATGCCGCCGCGGGGGGCACCGGCGAGCGGGCTGAATACGCCCAAGGGCAGATTCTGGATCGGGAAGTCGGAGTGGCCGTTGGCCGAGGCGACCCAGCTTTGTAGGGACGGGTCATGAGTGTGATCGATCATGGATGCATCCAGGGCTGAGGCGACAAGTCAGAGATCGCGATATAGGGT
Source organism: Janthinobacterium lividum (assembly GCA_050954595.1). Classification (GTDB taxonomy): domain Bacteria; phylum Pseudomonadota; class Alphaproteobacteria; order Acetobacterales; family Acetobacteraceae; genus JAVVHH01. Next base: position 10,310 of record JBPBQE010000038.1, read on the forward strand.
TTGGCAAAACGACACAAAGAGGAACGGCCATGCTTGGACTGATGCAGACGCAGCCGCTGCTGATCTCGTCGATCATCGCCCATGCCGCACGGCATCACCAGCGCGCGGAAATCGTCTCGCGCACGCTCGATGGTAGCCTGCATCGGACCGACTACCCGACGATCGAGCGGCGGGCACGCCGGCTCGCGGTGGCGTTGCAGGCCTTGGGGGTGACTCGGCACGATCGGGTGGCGACGCTGGCCTGGAATGGCTACCGACATCTGGAGCTGTATTACGGCGTGAGCGGCATGGGATCGGTGATCCATACCGTGAACCCCCGGTTGGCGCCGGACGACATCGCCTGGATCATCCGCGACGCCGGCAGCGTCGTACTGTTCGCGGATTTAAGCTTCGTGGGTCTGCTCGAGACCATTGCGCCGCAGATCCCCGACGTGCGGGCGATCGTGCTGATGGCGGCGCGCTCGGAGATGCCGGCGCTGACGGTCGCGCCGGGTCAGGCCGTGCTGTGTTACGAGGAGATCCTGGAGGCGGCCCACGAGGATTTCGTCTGGCCGGTGCTAGACGAGAACACCGCCAGCGGGCTGTGCTACACCTCCGGCACGACAGGGCGGCCGAAAGGCGTGCTGTATACGCATCGGAGCACGCTGATCCATGCCTATGCGCTGAATACGGCCGACGTGTTCGGTCTGCGCGGGATCGATCGGGTGCTGCCGATCGTGCCGATGTTCCACGTCAATGCATGGGGGCTGCCATATGCGGTGCCGCTGGCCGGGGCCAGCTTCGTGATGCCCGGACGGCATCTCGACGGACCCAGCGTGGCCGACCTGATGAATACCGAGCGCGTCAGCTTCAGCGCCGGGGTGCCGACGGTGTGGATGGGGTTGCTGGCGCACCTGCAGAAGACCGGGGAGCGACTGACGACGCTGAAACGGTTGGTGACGGGCGGTTCCGCTTGTCCACCGATGTTGGCGGAGGCCTTCGAGCGCGATTACGGCGTGAGCGTCATCCATGCATGGGGCATGTCCGAGACGAGCCCGCTCGGGACCATCTTCGCGCCGCTGCCAGGGTTCGAGGCGCTAAGCTCGGCCGAGCAGCGGGCGCTGATGCTCAAGCAGGGCAGGCCGGTGCCGGGGCTGCAGATCCGCATCGTCGACGACCAGGGTGCCGAGTTGCCGTGGGACGGCCATACATTCGGCAATCTTCAGGCGCGGGGTCCCTGGGTCATCCAGCGCTACTTCAATGCTGAGATGGATGCGGCCGGCGAGGGCGGCTGGTTCGCCACCGGCGACGTCGCGACCATCGACGCTGACGGGTTCCTGGAGATCACCGACCGAACCAAGGACGTGGTGAAATCCGGTGGCGAGTGGATCAGCTCCATCCAGTTGGAGAACATCGCGGTCTCGCATCCGGACGTGGCCGAGGCTGCCGTGGTGGCGGCGCGGCATCCGCGCTGGGACGAGCGGCCCCTGTTGATCGTGGTCGCCAAGCCGGACCGGACAATCGACCCGGCGGCGCTGCTCCACCTGTATGACGGCCAGGTCGCCAAATGGTGGATCCCGGACGAGGTGGTCGTCGTGGACGAGTTACCGCACACGGCGACCGGAAAGCTCAACAAGCTGGCGCTACGGCAGCAGTTCCGCGGCTTCCAGCTGGCCTCGATCGTGGCTGAATAGCTACTGCAGGTAGCCCCAGCGATCGACGGCGGGCTCGGCGGCAGCCCAGTGCCAGCCGTCGGGGTGACGGCACAATGTCGTGGTCAGGATGTCGCGCTCGTCGCCGTCGACGACGGTGAAGACGATGTCGCGGCAGGTGGTCAGCGGGGTCTTGAACTCCCGGACCGCCTCGAGGTCGCCGTGTTCGTTGTCGATTGGGATGGTGTGGCGGATTTCCCAGGCGCGCGGCTGGCCGATCGGGGCGTCGCCGGCCGTGGCGGCGATGGCGTCCTGCTCGCCGGTGGCGCGCTTGCGGTCGATATAGTTCGTCAGTGCCCGGGTCGCCGAGCGGACCGCGATGCCGACTGCGATGCCCACCGCCGGGTTGGCCGAGCCCGCGCCCGCACCTGCCCCGGCCGCAACGCCAGCGATGTCGGGGATCGCGTGGCATGCCTGCAAGGAGAGCCCGGCCAGCAACAACGCGGCCGCGCGCTTCACTGAAGATCGCCCCAGCGCCGCGTAGTCGGCTCGGCCGTCGCCCAGCGCCAGGCCTTGCCGTCCGAGCAGATGGTCGCGGTGTAGAATTGTCGGTCTAGGCCCTGCTTGGTCTTGGTATCGACCGAGAAGACGATGTCCTTGCAGCGGAAGCCCATCGCGCCGAACTCGCGGCTAACCACGACCTGGCCTGCTTCGTCGCTCTCGATCGGGACATCGTGGTTGACCGACCAGAAGCCAATCATGTTCGTGGTCAGCGGGGCCGCGGCCTCGGTGATGCGTTCCTGCTCGAAGCGGTGAACCCGGCGCTCGAGGAAACGCAAGCCTTCGCGGGCAGCCGAGTCGACACCCAGCCCGACCGCCGCCGCAACGGTGGCGTTGCTGGAGATCGCCGCACCGGTCGCCGCACCGGCGACGCCGGACAGCGTGGCGGTCCCTTCGGTGATCAAACTGCCGCACCCCGATAGGCTAAGCAGGGCAAGCAGTAGTAGGCGTCGGTCCATCTCGACTCGGTCTCCAGGGTCGGAACGAGCCTATCAGTTTCAATGCGGGTTTTCGAACCAGGCGCCGCGGGCTAGCGCGACGGCGTTGACGATGCCGAGCACCAGCAGCCCAGCGGCCAGTGCCAGAAAGACCGGCGCGATCTCGCCCGTCCATCGCAGTGCTGCATAACCTCCGAGGGCGGCGAACACGGTGCGCAGCACGGCTGCGATCAGGGGCCAGCGCATGCGGCCTGCGCCTTGAGAGGCGAAGTAGATGGCGGTGCCGAGCCCGAAGAAGCCGTAGGCGGGGCCGACGAGGTGCAGATAGGTGCGCCCGGTGTCGAGAACGGCCGGGTCATGGGCGAAGAGGCGAAGCCAGAGGTCGGGGAAGAAGGCTGCGGTGACGCCGATGATCTCGGTCATGACAAAGGAGAGCATCGCGCCGATCCAGGCGACCTGGAGCGCGCGGTCGCGTTGGCCGGCGCCGATGTTGGTGCCGACCATGGCGACCAGTGGGGCGCCGAAGCCGAAGACGAGCGGAATGAGCAGGTATTCGAGCCGCGCGCCGATGCCGTAGCCGGCGATGGCCGGGGTGCCGAAGCGTCCGACCAGGGCAGTGGTGACGCTGACGATAATCTGGGTCTGCACGGAGACCAGGGCGGCGACCAGGCCGATTCGCAGGATGTCCCACAGCGCGCGCAGGTGTAGCCGCGCGATCACCAGGGTGACCGCGGATCGCGGGCTGCGGAGATACGCGGCGAAAATCACGGCCGCGGCGGCGTAATATAGCAGCACCGCGATGCCGCCGCCGGCCACGCCAAAGGCCGGGATGGGCCCGACGCCGAAGATCAGCACCGGTGACAGCGGGACCAGCAGTACGGCGCCGCCGCAGATCACCAGCGCCGGCACCAGCATGTTGCCGGTGCCACGAATGCAACTGGCCAGCGCGTTCATGGTCCACATGAGGATGGCGCCGCCGAACACGACGTCGGAGTACTGTTTAGCTGCAGCTAGCGCGCCGGCATCGCCGCCGAGGGCGCGGTAGAAGGCGGGGCCGAGCTGGAGCCCGATTGCGGTGAACAGCAGGCCGAGCACGCCATTGATCACCAGCGCATGCAGCACCAGCGCGTCCGCATCGGCCCGGCGGCCCCCGCCCAGCGCCCGTGCGATCGCCGAGGAGATGCCGCCGCCCATCGCGCCGGCACCGATCATCTGCATCAGCATCACGCCGGGGAAGACCAGCGACATGCCGGCCAGAGCATCGGTGCCGAGACGGCCGACGAACGCGGTTTCCACCAGCCCGGTCGCCGATTGGGCCAGCATCACCAGGACGTTGGGCAGCGCCAGACGTAGCAGCGTCGGCAACACCGGCGCCTCCAGCAGAAGGCGGGTTCTCGCGTTCGGCACGGCCGCCTGCGTCGAAATCGACATTAGGTGTATATGCACTTAAGTTCCTGCGCTGTCGAGCGACACCGCAAGACATTGCAATTGCGCCGCGTCTGTGTCGGATGCTGCCGCGATTGCTGACGAGAGTGCATCGACCCCATGAGAACCTCACGGATCGCAGAAGGCCTGCCGCACCCGCTCGGCGCGACTTGGGACGGCGTCGGCGTGAACTTCGCGCTGTTCTCGGCCAACGCCACCAAGGTCGAGTTGTGCCTGTTCGACCAGACCGGCACGCAGGAGCTCGAGCGGATCGAGTTGCCCGAGTACACCGACGAGGTCTGGCACGGCTACCTGCCCGACGCGCGGCCCGGCACGGTCTATGGGTATCGCGTGCATGGCCCGTGGGACCCGCGGGCCGGGCATCGCTTCAACGCCCATAAGCTGCTGCTGGACCCCTACGCCAAAGGCCATGTCGGCAGCGTCACCTGGGGGCCGGAGGTCTATGCCTACAAGCGCGAGACCGGCGACGACCTGACCTTCGACGACCGCGACAGCGCTGCGTTCGTGCCGAAATGCGTGGTGATCGACCCGGCCTTCACCTGGTTACGCGACCGTCGCCCCGATGTGCCGTGGGAGCGGACGGTGCTGTATGAGACCCACGTCAAGGGCTTCACCAAGCTGCACCCTGACGTGCCGCCCGAGCTGCGCGGGACGTATTCGGGGCTGGCGGACAAGCACGTGATCGAGTGGATCCGCAATCTCGGCGTCACCAGCGTCGAGCTGCTGCCAGTGCATGCGCTGGTCGACGACGGGTTCCTGATGGAAAAAGACCTTGTCAACTACTGGGGCTACAACACGATCGGCTTCTTCGCGCCGGACCCGCGCTACAGCAGCAAGCCGGCCTTTGCGCATGCCGAGTTCAAGGAGATGGTGGCGCACCTGCACGACGCCGGGCTCGAGGTGATCCTGGACGTAGTCTATAACCACACCGCCGAAGGCAACGAACTCGGACCCAATCTGTCGTTCCGCGGCATCGACAACGACAGCTACTACCGCCTGCTACCGGACAACAAGCGTCTGTATATCAACGATACCGGCACCGGCAACACACTCAACCTGTCCAATCTGCGTGTCGTGCAGATGGTGGCCGACAGCCTGCGCTATTGGGTGCAGGAGATGCATGTCGACGGGTTCCGGTTCGACCTTTGCACCATCCTGGCGCGCGAGTGGCATGGGTTCGACCAGGGCAGCGGCTTCCTGCACGTGTGTCAGCAGGACCCGGTGTTGAACGGCGTCAAGCTGATCGCCGAGCCGTGGGATCTTGGGCCCGGCGGCTACCAGGTCGGCGGGTTCCCGCCGGGCTGGGCGGAGTGGAACGACCGGTATCGCGACGACATGCGCGCGTTCTGGAAGGGCGACGAAGGCAAGGTGCCGGCGCTGGCGGCCCGGCTATGCGCCTCGGCCGACGTGTTCAACAAGCGCGGTCGCAAGCCGTGGGCCGCGGTCAACTTCATCACCGCGCATGACGGCTTCACCCTGCGCGACACGGTCAGCTACAACAACAAGCACAACGCGGCGAACCAAGAGGGTAACCGCGATGGGCACAACGCCAACTACAGTTGGAACCACGGCGTCGAGGGCGAGACCGACGAAGCCGAGATCATCGCGGTTCGCCGCCGTCAGATGCGCAATATGCTGGCGACGCTGCTCCTGTCGCAGGGAACGCCGATGATGTTGGCGGGCGACGAGTTCGGCCGCACGCAGAACGGCAACAACAACGCGTATTGCCAGGACAACGCCACCAGCTGGGTGGACTGGACCATCCCGGACTGGGGGCTGGAGCAAGCCGCCTTTGTTCGTCGTTTGGCCGAATTGCGCCAGCATTACCCGATCCTGCACCGGGCGCGTTTCTTCACCGGCAAGGAAAGCCCGGCCTCCAGTGGCGTGAAGGACGTTACCTGGATCACCGCCGCCGGCTGCGAGATGAGCTACGGCGACTGGATCGACCGTCGGCTACGGGCACTCGGCATGCTGATCGATGGCCGCGCCCAGAGCAGTGGTATCGTCGCACCTGGCAGCGACGTGACGGTGCTGATGATCCTAAATGCCAACGCTGACGTGCTGCCGTTCACGCTACCGGGCTGCACCGCCGGGGTGCGGTGGGAGCGGCTGCTCGATACCGACGATGACGGGCGTCCGGCCGGCGAGGCGTTCGCGATCGGTGACGTCTATCCGGTGACCGGGCGTTCGCTGGTGCTGTTCGCCCTGAAATCCTGAGCTACTCGCCGGACAGCTCGCGGCGGCGCTTCTCCAGCTCGTCGGTGTAGCGCCGCAGCGCATATTGCTCGGTCAGCGTGCCGATGACGCGCATTGACTCCGCGGAATCGACCACCGCCAATTCGTCGCTTTCGGCCGTCTCGAATAGGCCAACGGCTTCCTTGATGGTCATTTGCGGCAGCAGCACCGCCATCGAATGATGCACCACGTCCGCGACCGTCGCGTCCTCGTCCGCGTTCGCGTGTGCTTCGGAGACGGCCAGGATGCCGGCGTAGCGGCCCGCCTGGTCGACGGCGATGGCGCGGCCGATGCTGCCCAGCGAGAACTGGCGGCGGAACGTCTCGAGCGACATGTCGAGCGGCACCCGGCGGAACTCGCGGCGCATCATCTTGCCGACGGTCAGGGTTCGGATCCAGCCGACATCGACGGCGCTGCGGATCGCCTCGCCGCGCAAATGGAAGCGCCAGGTCGCGAAGCTGTAGCCGAAGGTGCGGCGGACCGTGATGGCGGAAACGACGGAGGCAGCCAGCACCGCAACCGTCATCGGCAGCGAACCCGTGCTCTCCAGGGCCAGGAACGCCATGGTCAGCGGCCCGCCGACGACGGCGACGGCGAGCCCGCTCATGCCGACCAGCGCGCACACGACGGCCGGCAGCGCCTGAACCACGGTGACCATCGCCAGCAGCGCCGCGAACGCCTTGCCGAGGAGCGCGCCAAGGAACAGCGACGCGAAGAACAAGCCGCCGCGGAAGCCCGAGCCGATGCTCACCGCAGAAGCAACTGCCTTGAGCACCATCAGCAGCAGGATGTGCTGCAGCGGATAGGGCGTGTCGAGCGTCGCCCGCATCGCCGAATGGCCGGAGGAGAGAACCGCCGGCGCGATCAGCGCCAGCGTGCCGAGCGCGAGACCGCCAACCGCCGGCCGCGCCCAGAGCGGAAATTTGCTGCGGCGGAACAGGTCCTCGACGATGGTCACGCCGCGCATGAGCGCGATGCCGACCAAGGCGCACAGCATGCCGAGCGCCAGGATCGGCACGTAGTCGATCGCCTCGATGACGGTCGGGATGCGGATGTCGAACGTGTCGACGGCGTTGCCGAGCAGCACGCGCATCACGGTCACGGCCGAGATCGCCGCCATCACCACCGGCGCCAGCGTTGCCAGTGAGTACGTCCCCATTACCAACTCGAACGCATAAAACGAGCCGGTCAGCGGCGCATTGAACGCCGCGGCGATCGCGCCCGCCGCGCCGCAACCGACCATCAACCGCATGTCCGACCGCCGGAGCCGGAAGTAACGCCCGAACCGCGAGGCCAGCGCGGATCCGATCTGGGCATAACCGGCCTCGAGCCCGACCGACGCGCCAACCCCGTTGGACCAGATTGTCTGCGCGACGACGACGAGGCTGTCCTTCATCGACATCGAGCCGCCATACAACGCATTGGCCTCGATCGGGTCCACGACCCGGCGCGAGATCCATTTCACTGCACCCAGGCTCGCCAGCCCGAGCACCAGCCCGCCCAGCGACGGCACCAGCAGGGCACGAAGCGGATCAACGGCCAGTTGCGACGACAGGAACTCGCCGCGGCCGAGCGCATAGAAGAACCGATGCATGTGTTGAGCGATCGACGACATCGCCACCACGGTCGCCCCGGCGATCGCACCGACGACACCGGCGAGCAGAACGAGCCAGATCTCGTCGGCGCGGACCATGGCCCGCAACGTCGCCGGCGCATGGACCAGCGCATGACTGATCTTGCGGCGCTGGCGCAGGACGCTGGCGGCGGCGGACTCTCGGAGGTGAATGCTAGCGCTGAACGGACGCATGGAATGCCAGTCACGGGATGGCCTAACCGTTGTGCGGCCAGACGACCGCAGGATCAACCCGGTGTGACGGTTATTCTTTGGCGATGAATGCTTTGCCGCTAGGCGAGGGATCGTTCGCGCGCTTATTGGGGCCGGTGATGATGCGCTGGCTGGTCAACGGAAATCATGGTGCCCCGGGACTCGTGGTGCTGCCTGCCGGTGGGTTTCGCCGGGCCAAGGCCGAGATCACCGCTTGGGCAGAGTACCTGCCGACGCCGCTGGTGCCGCTGCCGGGGCTGGCGGAGGCGACGTCGCTCGAGGCCGTCGCCATCAAGGACGAGTCGAGGCGGTTGGGCCTGGGCAATGCCGAGGTGCTTGGTGGCGCGTATGCCGTGGGCGAGGTCGTCAAGGCCGAGTTGGCCCGTCGCGGCATTGCCCCCAGTGCGACCACGGCCGATCTGCTGACCAGGCGTTACCCGGTGGAGCTGACGGTCACGTGTGCCAGCGAGGGCAA
>JBPBQE010000081.1:0-18178 GCA_050954595.1 Janthinobacterium lividum
TAACGGTGATGCTCGGCGCCTCCGCTGCCCAATCAGTGCTCGGCCGCACCGTGACGATCGGCAAGGAGCGCGGTCGCCCGATTCCGTTGACGGGCAACACCCAGGGTTTCGTGACGGTGCATCCGAGTTACCTGCTTCGTCTGCCCGATCCCGACGCCAAAGCCCGCGAGTATGTCAAGTTCGTCGACGATCTTCGTCAAATCAAGGAGTTGGCTGCATAAGACGGTGACACTTGGCGGATGTCGCGAACCGTGCGAGACGATCACGATGACCGCCGACACCGACACCGCCGCATCCTACGACGCCGAATATTACGCCAGCCATTGCGGCTCCGTATCGTATGAACGAAATGATTTCTGGCTCGGGGTATTCGGCAACGTCGCCGACCACCTGATCCGGGCCTTCGCTCCGCAGCGTATGTTTGATGCCGGCTGCGCGCTGGGCATGCTGGTGGAAAGCTTCTGGGATCGTGGCGTCGAAGCCTATGGCCGTGACATCTCCGACTTCGCTATCGCTTCCGTCCGGGCCGACATGCGGCCCTATTGCAGCGTCGGCTCCGTCGCGGAGCCGATTGAGGGAACCTACGATCTCCTGACCTGCATCGAGGTGCTCGAACACATGCCCGCTGAGGAAGCCGAGCAGGCCGTTCGTGCCATGGCCCAGGCGGCCCCGCGCATCCTGTTCTCGTCCTCGCCCAACGATTTCGTCGAACCGACGCACATCAACGTCCGGCCGACTAGCTACTGGCTGCGCCTATGGGCGGATGCCGGGTTCGCTCCCAGCATCTACCACGATGCCGGCTATCTCGCGCCGCACGCAATCGTCTTCGAGCGCAGCGAGGAAGGCCGCTCCCCCCGCGACCTCGCCGCCTTTGCCGACCGCATCCGCCACCGCGTCGCCATGGCCGCGATCGGAACCCGCGCGGCCCAGTTGCACTCCGCCCTCGCCACGGCCGACGCACGGACGGCCGAATTGACGTCGACGCTAGCCGCCAAGGAGCAGGCGCTGAACGAGGCCGTTGCGGCGCAGGACGCCATCGCCGAGCAGCATGCTCAGGCCGCCAGAACCGTCCGGCAGCAGCGCCAGGAGCTCGACCGTATCCGCGCTCGGACGGCCGAGAGCCAGGGCCGTGTCGCCGATCTCGAAGCCGCGCTTGGCCAGCGCGCCGACGAGCTGGCCGCAGTGCGGGCCGACGCTGCGGCGACTCTGGCGCAAACGCGGCACGAGGCCGCCGCTGAGATCGACGGCTTGCGTCATGCCGCACGGCATTCGGATGCCGAGGTGCAGGCGATCCGCCGCTCGAGTTCCTGGCGCATCACCGCGCCGCTTCGCAAGGCGCTCACACTCCTGCCCGGCGGGCTCAAGCGTTCGGCCCGTGTGGGGCTGCGCTACACTAAGTCGATCGCGCTGCTGCGCGGCCGCGCACAGTTCCGCACCGACCGCCTCGCCCGGCAACAGGCCGCCCAGGTCGCCGCCTCGCCTTTGTTCGACGCTCCCTGGTATCTGAACCGCTATCCCGACGTGGCCATCGCCCGCCTCGACCCGGCGCTGCATTACAGCCTGCGCGGCGAGGCCGAGGGCCGGGAGGCAAGTCCGGAGTTCTCAGCGCTGCTGTACGCCGAACGGCACCCGGAGGCGCGCGGCAGCGGCCTGCTGCTGCTTCACGCCACGCGCCACGGTCAGCACGAATCCGGCCGCCACCCCCCACCGCCGCTGAACCCCATCTCCGCCGCCTTGGTGGCGCCGGTCGCGGCAAGGCTAGCCGCCCAGCCCGCGGCCATTCCCGAAATCGACACCCTGCTGCACGAACGCTTCCGCGAACTGCGCCCGCTGCCGATCTTCGCCGCGCCGCAGGCATCCAAGCGCCTGTCGATCGTCACGGACAGCATCAATGCCGGCAGCCTCTACGGCGGCGTTGGCACCGCCATCGTCCTGGCCGCGTTGACCGCCCGGCGCATCGGCGCCACGCTCCGCATCATCACCCGCACCGAGCCGCCGGTGATGGCCAACGTCGGCGCGCTACTCGCCGTTCAGGGCATCGAATGGGACGGCAACGTCGATTTCGTGCATGCCCCCGCCGACGGCAGCATCCTGGGTGTCCCGGCTGGTCCCGGCGATTTGTTCCTCACCACGTCCTGGTGGACTACCTGGGCTACCCGCCTCGCGGTGCCACGCGCCCGCATCGCCTACCTGCTGCAGGAAGACGAGCGGATGTTCTATCCCTTCGGCGACGACCATCTCCGCTGCAGCGAAACCCTGCGTGACCCCGAGTTGCTCTATCTGGTCAATTCCGAGCTGTTGCTGGGCTTCCTCGGGGCGGAGGGCCTGGCGCCCGGCGGCACCGCCTTCGAGCCATCCTTCCCCGAAAGCGTCTATTACCCCCCGAACCCGACGTCCGTGCACGCCAAGCGGCGCTTCTTCTTCTACGCGCGCCCGATGAACCCCCGGAACCTGTACTGGCGCGGTCTCGAAGCGCTCTCCGGCGTGATCGAGGCGGGCATCCTCGATCCGAACGTCTGGGATTTCTACTTCGCCGGCAAGTCGGCGCACGAGCTCCGTCTGCCCGGTGGCATCCGCCCGCATCTGCTCGACACCCTGTCATGGTCGGACTACGCGGCCGAAGTGCGCCAGATGGATCTTGGGCTGTCACTCATGTACACGCCGCATCCCAGCTACCCGCCTCTCGACCTGGCAGCGTGCGGCGCGGTCGTGGTCACCAGCCGGTTCGGGCCGAAGCAGTCGCTCGACCGCTACTGCTCGAACATCATCTGCGCCGACCCCGACCTGCCCTCGCTGGTGTCCGCGCTGGGCGAAGGGGCTCGGCTCGCCGTCGATCACCCTCGCCGGGCCGCGCATTACGCGTCGGCCGGGCTGCAGCGGGACTGGTCCCGCTCGGCCGCGCCTGCGATCGAGCGTCTGGCAGCCTGGGCCGAGCGGGCCGGGAACTAGGACCATGTTCATCGCCGAGATCGACCTGGTGGCGTATGCCCATCCGTGGGATATTCCGTTCGACCAACGCCTGGCCATGATGATGGCGGGCACCCCCCGCGCGGCGTATTTCTACTCGCGGCCCGACACCAGCACCTTTCGCTACCGTGCCTACAACGTCGCTCAATCGCTCTCGGTCGGCCGCCGTGGCGCCGCGGCCTGGTTCACCGAGAACGACATCGACCGGATCGGCCGCGTCCTCGATAATTGCGACGTCCTGGTACTGTGCCGTAACTCCCTCTACAATGAGCGCGTGGCCCGCATCGCCTCCCAGGCCCGCGCCCGGGGCAAGCCGATCCTGTTCGACGTCGACGACTTAGTGTTCGATCCGTCCTACATCCACTTGCTGATGGACACCCTGGATCAGGACGCCAACGACGATCCGGCGCTGAATTACTGGTTCAGCTATGTCGGGCGCGTCAGTGCTACGTTGGGTCTATGCGATGGCGTGATTGCCACCAACACCGTACTCGCCGCGCGCGCGCGCGCATTCACCGGCAAGCCGGCGCACGTCATCCGAAATGCCCTGAACCGCGAGCAGCAGGACATCTCCGAGCGGATCTGGGACGCCAAGGTGCGCTCCGACTGGGCCCAGGACGGACGCCGTCACCTCGGTTACTTCAGCGGCTCGCCATCCCATAATCGCGATTTCCGCCTAGTCTCGGGCCCCATCGCGGAGCTGATGGACACGCACCCGGACCTGCACCTGCGCGTCGTCGGCTACCTTGACGGCGTGCCGGAACTCACCCGTCATCGCGACCGCATCGAGCTGATTCCGATGACCGATTTCATCAATCTTCAGCGCGAGATCGGTTCGGTCGAGGTCAACCTGGTACCGCTGCTCGACAACGCGTTCACCAACTGCAAATCCGAACTCAAATGGTTCGAGGCCGCCATCGTCGGCGCGCTAACCGCCGCCTCGCCTATCCACTCCTACCACGGCGTCATTGAGCACGGACGGACCGGTTGGCTCAGCCCGGCGCACCGGTGGCAGCCGACGCTGAAGGAGATCATCGCCGAGGTGCTGGAAAATCCCCGTTCCCATCTTCGCATGCTCGAAGAGACCCGCGCTGCCGCCCTGGACCGCTTCGGCTGGGATCGGCAAGCCGACCACATCGCAGACGCGCTGTTCGCCGGTATCCGATAGCCGTCGACGCTACACCGCGATCGTGGCGTGCTCGGCTAGAGCCTGCTTGCCGAGCGTCAGCCGGTCGACCGGGCATTGGCCGGCATCGGACGAGAAGGTGATGTAGAACTCGTTGCCGACGCTGTCGTGGAATGTCCGTTCCCGCAGTGTCAGGAACCCGGCCGTCGCTAGATCCATCATGATGAGCCGGAAGCTCGACGGCACGAAGCGCCACACATGCACGTCGAGGTAATCGCTCGTCTCCTGCGCCTTGTGGAACCCGGCCATCGCCGTCTCGAGCGTGGCGAAGTACTGCAACGGTCCGGTATCGGGCATCGCCCACCCGATCGCCCCGTTCCGAACCACGTTGTAGGCGTAGTCGTCGAACACGGCGCCCGGTGTTGGCCGGGTTCGCTTGTCCAAATGCGCTTGCAGCACCGAACCGGTGCTGGTCAGGGGCTGCAGGGCATCGAAGCAGTGCCGCTTGTCGGGTACGGCCAACAGCAATATTCCATTAGGCTTGAGCAGCGCCTGGCAGGACAGCAGGAAGCTCAGCATGTCCGGCGTATGCTCGATGACATGCGACGCGACCACGTAGTCGAAACTTCCTGGCGTGCCCACTGCCTCGGCCAGCGAACACGACATGTCCAGCACGTGATCGACCTCTTCGATCCGACCGATGTCGACGTTCGGGGTGGCGGCGTATTTCGTCCGCAACCCCGCCGCATCGGTATAGTCCGCGATCGAAACGTCGAACCCCGCCGATTTCGGCACCAGAGGATTATAGCTGGGTCCAATTTCCAGGCCGTGTCCATCAAGGTCGATCATTGCCCGCAGGCGTTGGGTCCGGTCCATCGATAGCTCCCGCCAAGTTGGGTTATCTTTACTCGTGGATCAGTGTCCCGATCCCGCCGTCCTTGAACAGCTCGAGCAAACAGGCATGCGGCATACGGCCGTCGAGGATGACGGCACCCTTGACGCCCTTGCGCACCGCGTCCGCGCAATTCTCCACTTTCGGGATCATTCCGCCACTGATCATCCCGCTCGCCACCCCCGCCGACACGTCGGCCAGCGACATGTCGGGGATCAGCCGCTTCTCCGCGTTCAGCACACCCGGCACGTCGGTCAGCATTAGTAACCGACGTGCGCCCAGCGCACCGGCCACCGCGCCGGCCACCGTGTCGGCATTGATGTTGTAGGTCCGACCGTCCGCCCCCATCCCCACCGGCGCGATGACCGGGATCAGCCCGGCCCCGGTCAGCGCATGGATCACGCGCACATCCACATGCTCGGGCTCGCCCACAAAGCCCAGATCAAGCGCACGCTCGATATGGCTGTTGGGGTCCCTCACCGTCCGCTGCAGCTTGCGCGCCCGGATCAGCCCGCCATCCTTGCCGCAGATGCCGACCGCCAGCGCGCCGGCCTGGTTGATCAGCCCGGCCACGTATTTGTTGACGGTCCCGGCCAGGACCATCTCGACGACCTCGACCATTGCCTCGTCGGTCACGCGCAAGCCGTCCACGAAGCTCGACTGGATCGCCAGGCGTTTGAGCATGGCGTTGATCTGCGGCCCGCCGCCATGGACGATCACCGGGTTGACGCCGACCTGCTTGAGCAGCGCAATGTCGCGCCCGAACTGCTCCGCCAGGTGCTCGTCGCCCATCGCGTGCCCGCCGTATTTGACCACGATGGTGACGCCGGCATAGCGCCGCAGGAACGGCAGCGCCTGGACGAGGATGCCAGCCTGCTCGGCCGCTTCAGCGAGATCGAGGGGCAATGGGGTGCTCCGTGTTGGGGGTCATCGATTACCCTGGTCGGGCACCGCGGCAGACTCGCCTGCGGCCTCCACTAGGTCAAGCAAGCCCGATGTCAGGCGGGCTCGGCCAATCCGGCTAAGTCCGCGCGCACCAGTTCGATACCCAACCCGGTCTCGCTGCTCGTCGTCACGATCACCGGGAACGCCGCCGCATGCTTGCCGGTCAGCGCCAGGATCTCGGCCTGCTTCTTGGCCAGCGCGGCGGGCTTGACCCCGTCCGCCTTGGTCAGCACCAACTGATAGGTTACTGCGGCGCGGTCGAGTAGGTCCATGACGGTATGGTCCGACTCCTTCAACTCGATGCGGCTGTCCATCAGCAGCACGACGCGCTGCAGAGTCGGCCGACCGCGCAGATAGTCGAACATCAACCCCTGCCAGTCCGCCTTGATGTCCTTGCCGGCCTGCGCGTAGCCATAGCCCGGCATGTCCACCAGCGTCAGCCGCTCACCCAGGTCGAAGAAGTTGAGCTGCCGCGTGCGACCCGGCGTGTTGGACGCCCGGGCCAGCGACTTACGCCCGGTCAACGCATTGATCAGGCTCGACTTGCCAACGTTGGAGCGGCCGGCGAACGCAACCTCGGGCCGGCCGGTCTCCGGCAACTGGTCGATCCGCTGCGCCGCATAGAAGAACTTGCACTCCTGCGCGAATAGGAGACGGCCCGCTTCGATGCGGGCCGCCTCTTCGGCAGCGTCACCCTCGCCGCCCAGCAGCGGGGTGGCCGACGGTTCATCCATCGCCAACTTACGGCCGCGCCAGCTCGGGCTTCGGCAACCGCGTCCGCCGCATGATGGTCCATTGCTGCAGGATCGTCAGCGTGTTGTTCCAGCTCCAGTAGATCACCAGCCCGGCCGGGAAGCTCGACAGCATGAAGGTGAAGATGATCGGCATGAATTGGAAGATGCGGGCCTGCACCGGGTCCGGCGGGGCCGGATTGAGCTTCTGCTGGAAGAACATCGTGCAGCCCATGATCAGCGGCCACAGGCCGAGATGCAGGAAGTGCGAGTAGTGCGTCGGGTCCCAAGGAATCAGGCCGAATAGGGTGAAGATGTTGGTCGGGTCGATCGCCGACAGGTCGTGGATCCAGCCAAAGAACGGCGCGTGCCGCATCTCGATGGTCACGAAGATGACCTTGTAGAGCGAGAAGAACACCGGGATCTGCACCACCATCGGCAGGCAGCCACTGGCCGGGTTCACCTTCTCGGCCTTGTAGAGCTGCATGATCTCGGACTGCATCTTCTGCGGCTCGTCCTTCAGCCGCTCGCGGATCTCCGTCATCTTCGGCGCGAGCAGCTTCATCTTGCTCATCGACCGATACGATTTGCTGGCCAGCGGGAAGAACAACGCCTTCACGATGACGGTGAACAGCATGATCGCGATGCCGAAATTGCCCGTCAGATGATAGAAGAAGTCGATCGCGTAGAAGATCGGCTTGGTCAGGAAGTAGAAGAAGCCGAAATCCACCGCCTTGTCGAAGTTGGGGATGTGATACTCGCTCTCATACCGGTCCAGTAGCTGCACCACTTTGGCGCCAGCGAAAAGATGCGAGGTCATGGTCATAACCGCACCGGGCGCAGCATCCTGCGCTGCGTCAGGCACGAAATCGACCTGGTAGCGGTCCGCGCCATTCTCTGTGACATGCCGGAACGACGACGTGACAGGCACCGTCTGATCCGGGATCAGCGCCGTCAGCCAATATTTGTCGGTGATGCCCGCCCAGCCGCCAGTGGTCTCCATCTTCAGGCTGGCGCCCTTGGTCTTCTCACTCTCGGTCTTGGCTTTGTCGTAGGTCTGCTCGTGAAGCGTCCCGCCCAGCACGCCCAGCATGCCTTCGTGCAGGATGTAGTAGCCCGAGGTCAGCGGCTTGTAGTCGCGCCGGATTCGCGACCACGGATACAACTTGATCGCCGCCGAACCGTTGTTCTGCACCGACTGCTCGATGCCGAACATGTAGTTGTCGTCGACCGTCAGCCCGATCTTGAACACCTGGCCGGCCTTGTTGTCCCAGGACAAGTTGACCTTCTTGCCGGGCGCCAGTTCGCCGCCCTCGGCCGTCCACACGGTTTCGGGGCCAGGCAGCGCGACGCCGTCGCCGGTCCAGCCGAACTGCACGTAATAGGGCTGCGGATCGACCCGCGGCTCCAGCAGGCGAACCAGCGGGCTCTCGGTCGAGACCTCCTCGTGGTAGTCGCGCAGCACCAGATCGTCCAAGCGGGCGCCGACCAGGTTGATGGTGCCCTCGACCTTGGGCGCGACGATCTTCAGGCGCGGCACGTCCCGCTGTTCCACCGGCGCCTGCACCTGGAGCGGTTGGGTGCCGGGGAAGGCCGGATCGGTCGACGGTCTCTCGGTCTGGCCGGTCGGCGTGGATTTGGTGTCGGTCGAGACCGGCGGCTTATGCGGTCCGTAGAACTGGAACCCCAGCAAGATCGCCACCGAAATCGCGATGGCGAGGAACAGGCGCTTCTGATCCATCAGGAAAAAATCGCTTTCTGATCATGCGAACCACAGCGGCATCCCGGTACGGGATCGGAGCCACCATCGTTCCAAGGATTGCATCGCAGCACGCGCCAGGCCGACAGCCCGGTTCCGCGCACCGCCCCATGGCGCCGGAGCGCCTCGACCGCGTAGGCACTGCAATGCGGCTCGAACCGGCAATGCGCCCCGATGAACGGCCGCAACGTCCATTGATAGATCCGCACCAACAGGATCAGCAGGTGCCTCACGTCGGCACGCCCAGCTTGTCCATCAGGCGGCGGAAGTCGCTTTTCAGCGCTTCGAACGGTCGCTTTTCCGTCCCGTCCCGTCCGATGAGCACCAAGTCGACACCCAAAACCGCTCGTTCGGCCAACACGTCGCGCGCCGCTGCGCGCAAGCGTCGGCGCGTGCGATTGCGGCGCACCGCGTTGCCAACCTTCTTAGTGACGGTAAAGCCCAATCGAGCGGGCTGGTCATCCTGTCGCTGCAACACCTGCAGCACCATCCCGGGGGACGGTGCCTTGCGGCCTTTGCCAGCGACCGCCAGGAACTCCGCCCGGCGCTTCAACTTAATGGAAGGCGCCGATGCGGAAGGCGCCATCGCAATAGCCTAAGCGGAAAGTTTAGCGCGGCCCTTGGCGCGCCGGTTCGCCAACACCTTGCGGCCGCCAACGGTGGCCATACGGGTACGGAAGCCATGACGACGCTTGCGGACCAGCTTCGACGGTTGATAGGTACGCTTCACGACGAACTCCGATGACAAAAGCCCGCAGGCATGCGGGGCTGATACTATGGGCACCCGGTTAATTGGGAGCCTTTAAACAATCATGGCCGGGCCGGATGACGGCTCGGGGCAGGCCGGGCTTATAGGAGGCGGCTGCTACCCTCGTCAATCCTTCGCATTTGTTTCGACAACTTAACCGGCCGTTGCGAGTTGATTCGGTTGTGGCGACCAACTCGATAACCCCGACTGGATTACTTGCCCTCTCGGTCACGGGAGGCGTTTCGGCATTTGCCGCCTGCGGGCTATCGCTGGCGTTGCTTGGCCTGGGCCTACCCTATGTGTTGTGTGCTGCCATCTCCGGCGCATGTGCCGGGCTATTGATCTACGCGCTCGGTCGCTCGACGGCACCCGCTCGCACCGTTTCGGCCCCGCCAGAGCCGCCAGCGGCCGATCCGAGCATTCAGCGCCTGGCCGACCTCGAGCGCGAGATGTCGCTCCTGCGGCACGAACTCCGCGGTGCGTTGTCCCCAGCGCTCATGGTCTCGGACCGTCTGCTACGGAGCGAGGATCCGCTCATCCGCCGCGCGGGTGATGCGGTCGTCCGCTCCGTCGAGCGCGCCACGGCACTGATCGGCGGCGACCGCGCAGCGTCCGACCGCGCCGGCCCGATCACTCCTCCCGCTGGGTGAACTCGACGTCGCGGTGAACGTGCACCGACATCAACAGCCCGAAGCCGAACATCACCGTCAGCATCGCCGACCCGCCATGCGACACCAGCGGCAATGGCACGCCGCCGACCGGGATGGCCCCCATCACCATGGCGATGTTGACGAAGCAGTACATGAAGAAGTTGGCGGTGATGCCCAACGCCAGCAGCCGCCCGAATTGATGCCGGCAGCGTAGCGCGATCGACATGCCGCCGATGATGATCAGCGCCAGCAGCCCCATAACCGCCAGCCCGCCGACAAGTCCGAATTCCTCCGAGATCATGGTGAAGATGAAGTCGGTCTGCTTCTCGGGCAGGAAGTTGAGGTGGCCCTGCGTCCCCTGCATGAAGCCCTTGCCGAACATCCCGCCCGAGCCCAGCGCGATCTTGGACTGGATGATGTTGTAGCCGGCTCCCAGCGGATCGCTTTCCGGGTTCATGAACGTCGTGATCCGCGCTTTCTGGTAGTCGTGCAGGTGCCCGAAGGCGATCTGCCCCAGGAACGGCAGCGGCGCGACCACCAGCAGCACTTTCCACCACCGCAACCCGGCCGCCAGGATCACGCAGCCGCCCACGATCGCGGTGATCACCGCCGTTCCGAGATTGGGCTCCTTCAGGATCAGCCCCACCGGCAGCAACACCATCAGCACCGGCGGGATCAGGAACAGCGGATTGCCCACCTTCTCCCAGCTCGCGCGGTGAAACCACGCCGCCAGCGCCATCACCAACCCGATCTTGGCCAGTTCGCTCGGCTGCAGCTGCAGCCCGCCGATGTCGATCCAGCGCTGCGCCCCTTTGCCGACATGCCCCATCTTGAGCACCAGGATCAGCAGCCCGACCGTGAGCGCATAGAGCGGGTATGAGAAGCGCGCGATGAACCGGATGTCGATCATCGCGATGGACAGCATCATCAACAAGCTGAACGCGAACCGCAGGATGTGCTTGGTCGCATACGGCTCGGGACCGCCGCCGGCGGAGTACAGAGCCACGTATCCCACGCCGGCCAGTGCGCACAGCAGCAGCACGTAGAGCCAGCTGACCTGCCAAAATTTATTGAGCAGCCCGAACGACGGCTCCGCCCGTATCAACCGCCGCGCCGTGATCAAATCCGCTGCTCCTGAATGCCGCTAACCCCGATCGGCGACCTTCTGCCCGGGGCTCTCCGTGTGGTTCACCGGGTCACGGGTCAACACGTCGGTCATGATGTCTCGTGCCAACGGCGCCGCCGCGGCCGCGCCCGCATTGCCGTGCTCGACCACCACGGACACCGCATAGCGCGGGGCATCATATGGCGCATAGCATACGAATAGCGCGTGGGGCCGGAACTCCCAGGGTAGGTTCTCGGATTTAAACCCGTGCTCCCGCGCCTCGCGTGACACGCGGCGCACCTGGGTCGACCCGGTTTTGCCCGCCAGCTGGACGCCCGGGATCGAGATCCGGGCAGCCGGCGCCGTCCCATTGACCTCGTTGACCACCGCAAACATTCCCTCGCGGCAGAGGTGCAGATACTGCTCCGGCATGTCGAGCGACGGATAGTCCGCGGGCTGCACGCCGGGCTGCACGGCCCCGCCGAGGGAACGCGTCAGATGCGGCACCACCGCCCGCCCGGTCGCCACTCGCGACACATAGGTGCACAGCGCCAGCGGCGTAGTCTGGATGTAACCCTGGCCGATGCCGCAGCTGATCGTGTCGCCGATGTTCCAGGCATGGCCGCGCGCCTGCCGCCACGCCTTGGTCGGCATCAGCCCCTTGCGCGCGCCCGGCAGCTCGATCCCGGTATCGACCCCGATGCCGAACCGGTTGGCCATCGCCGCCACCTTGTCGATGCCCACCCGGCGCGCGACCTCGTAGAAGAACACGTCGCAGCTATGCTTGAGCCCGCCACGCACATCGAGCGACCCATGACCATACTTGCTCCAGCAGTGGAAGCGGGTGTCGCCAATGTCCAGGAACCCCGGGCAGTTGATCCGTGACCCCGGCCCGATCACCTTGGCGTCCAGCCCGGCCATCGCCACCACCATCTTGAACGTCGAGCCCGGGGCATAGACACCGGCCGCCGCCTTGTTGATCAGCGGCGCCTTGCGGTTGCTGGTCCACTGCACCCACTGCGCCTGCGACACGCCGGAATTGAACAAGCTCGGATCGAAGCTCGGGGCCGACGTCATCGCCAGCACCTCGCCGTTGCGGCAATCCATGACGACGGCCGAGGCGCTTTCCGCACCCAAGCGTTTCAGGACGCTGTTCTGCAGCGCCGAGTCGATCGTCAGTCCCAGATCGAGGCCCGACTGCCCCTCCACCCGGTCCAGCTCACGGATGACCCGGCCGACGGCATTGACCTCCATCTGCGTCGCGCCCGCCTTGCCGCGCAGCTTGACGTCCTGCGCCTTCTCCATCCCTGCGCGCCCGACGCGGATACCCGGCAGCGCTAGCATCGGGTCTTCAGCAACGTCTGCATCGTTGGGCGGCGCAACATAGCCGACGACATGGGCCAGCGCCGGGCCGAACGGGTAGATCCGCGTGGTGCCGACATCGACGAAGATGCCCGGCAGGTCCGGCGCGTTGACCTCGAGCTTGGCCATCTCCTCCCAACTGAGGAACTCGCGCACCACCAACGGGATGAACCGCCGTCGCTTGCGCATCTCACGCTCGATCCGCGAGCGCTCATGGTCGGCCAGCGGTACCACCTGGGCAAACGAATCCAGCGTCGCGTCCACGCTATCGGTCTGCTCGACAGTCAGCAGCGCCCGCCAGTTCAGCTTGTTGCCGGCGACCGGGATACCGAACCGATCCAACACCCGGCCGCGGGGCGGTGCCGTGAGCCGCGCGCTGATGCGGTTGCTCTCCGCCAGCGTCGCGTAACGCTCCCCGTCGACCACCTGCACCTGATACAGCTTGGCTCCGAGCACACCGAGAATACCCAACTCGCCCATGCCGAGCAGCAGCGCGCGGCGGGTGAAGACCCCCGTGCGCTTGTTCTCTTTCTTGAATTGATTGCTCACGCGTCAGGCCTTTTCAGGATCCGCGAGCCCGCGATGAGCCCTGGTGAAGATCGTCGCCAACAATGGATAGAACCCGGCACTCACCCCGAACTGCAGCAGTGCCGGGCTCACCGGCAGCAATCGGAACGTCAGTAGGCTGACCAGCGCCCATTGCAGCGCCGCAGCGCCGGCCGCCACCGCGACGAACACCAGCCACACGACGAGAAAACCCTGCGCCGCGACGAACCGCCGGGTCCGCAAGGCCACGCCATGCACGATCAGCAGCACGAGCACCGAGGTCCCTGGCGGCACCAGGCTGAGCAGATCGGTCAACAGCCCCAACAAGAACGCCGCCGCCGGTGGCATGCTGTCCGGCCGGAACACCGACCAGAAGAACACGCAGGCCAGCGCCACCGCCGCCTGAAGCTGCGGCTGTCCCGGCAATCCCAGCGGGGCCGACAGCATCAGCAGCAGCACCGCCGTGATCGTCACCGGGAAGCTCTTGCGTGCCGTAGCGTCCAGCATCCGCCACATGCTTGGCCGCGGCCGGATCCCGGGAAGGCGGTCGGTCAACCCCGGTCACCGACGCCCAGCCACGACCGGCTTGCCTTCCGGGCGGAGCGCATTTTCTGGTGGCTGGATGCCGCGCAGCCCGTAGTTGAACAAGCGCACTATTTCCAGCCGTCCCAGCCGCGCCGCCGGCTCGACCTCCGGCACTCCACTCGAACTGTAGCGCACCGTGCCCACCGGCAGCCCGGCCGGAAAAGCGCCCGCCTCGGCCGACGTCACTACCCGCTCGCCTTCGGCCGGCGTGGTCCCCTCCGGCCAATACATCAGCCGCGGCCGCGGCCCGTTGGTCCCCACCATGATCGCCCGCGCCCGGCTGTTCTCGAGCGTGACTGGGATGCGGCTGTTCAGATCGGTGATCAACAACACGCGGGCACTGCGCGCGCCGAGTTCGGTGACGCGGCCGACGACGCCATTCTCGTCCAGCGCCACCTGTCCGCGGGTGATGCCGTTATCCGGGCCCACCGACAGCAGCACCGCGCGCGCATACACGCCGCCGGCATCGGCCACGACGCGCGCGGTGGCGTAGCTGGGCGCCGGGTCGGGGATCCAGCGGAGGTTGGCCTTGAGCACGGTGTTCTCGGCGTCCAGCGCCAGCGCCACCGCGTGCCATCGACGCAGATTATCGTTCTCGTCCCGCAACGCCTGGTTCTCGGCCTTCATGGCCCATAGGTTCTGTAGGTCGTCGGAGATTTCGCGCATGCGCGCCAACGGTTCGGCCGCCAGGGCATAAAGGGGCGACAGCGTGTCGGCCAAGGCCATCCGCGCACGTTCGGCGAGCACCGCATCGGCCTTGCCGAGCAACATGACCCCGAATGACGCCGCGATCAGCACCGGCAGCGTCAGCTTGGCCAACGCTTGCCGCACCGGGATGGACAGACGGATCAAGCGACGCGTGCCCCCATTCGGTTCAGTACATCGTGGTGAGCACGTTGCGCAGGCGCTTCATCTCTTCCAGCGCACGCCCCGTACCGAGCGCCACGCAACTCAACGGGTTCTCCGCCACTACCACCGGCAAGCCGGTGGCATCGCGCAGCACTTGGTCCAAACGATACAGCAACGCCCCGCCGCCCGTTAGCACAATTCCCTTGTCGACGATGTCGGCCGCCAGCTCCGGCGGCGTGTTCTCGAGTGCGACCTTCACCGCTTCGACGATCTGCGCGATAGGCTCGGCCAGGCTCTCGGCGATCTGACGCTGCCCCACCAGGATCTCGCGCGGCACGCCGTTCATCAGGTCGCGGCCCTTCACTTCCCGATACGGGCCATCATCGTAATCCATCGACGGCACTGCCGCGCCGATATCCATCTTGATCTTCTCGGCCGAGCTCTCGCCGATCAGCAGGTTATGCGTGCGCCGGATGTAGGAGATGATCGCCTCGTCCATCTTGTCGCCACCGACACGGACGGAGCGCGAGAACACGATCCCGCCGAGGCTGATGACGGCGACTTCCGTGGTGCCGCCGCCGACGTCGACGATCATGCTGCCCGACGGCTCGGTGACCGGGAGCCCGGCCCCGATCGCCGCCGCCATCGGCTCCTCGATCAACAGCACCTTGCGCGCGCCCGCGCTTTCCGCGCTCTCCTGGATGGCGCGGCGCTCCACGGCTGTCGAGCCGGACGGCACACACACGATGATCAACGGCGACGCGAAGCCGCGGCGGTTGTGCACCTTGCGGATGAAATGCTTGATCATCTCTTCGGCGACTTCGAAATCCGCGATCACGCCATCGCGCAGCGGCCGGATCGCCTGGATATTGCCGGGCGTGCGACCCAGCATCTGCTTGGCTTCCTCGCCAACGGCCAGGACCTGTTTCTTGCCCCGCACATCGGCGATCGCGACCACGCTCGGTTCGGCCAGCACGATCCCGCGGCCCTTCACGTAAACCAGCGTATTCGCGGTCCCCAGATCGATGGCCATGTCAGCCGACATGATGCCAAGAAGGCGTCCGAACATGCGCTAATTCCCAGAGAAGTACATAAGCCATCCCAGCGGCGGTAGTTCGTCGCGCAGGCAAGCGCCGTGGCTTACCGGCCCCGCCCTGCGGCGGCAAGGGCCACGCCGGGCCGCTTCACCTTTTAGTGAAATCCGCGCTCCCGCCACACTCCAGCCAAGTCAACGTTGTTTGTTCATCTTGGGTAAAGCTTTGCACGGTAGTGTTGCAGGGTACCAAAGACATCGGAGAATTCATGTTCAAGAAAGCCTCACTGCCCCTCGCCCTTCTTGCTCTGCTCGGCGTCAGCGCTTGCAGCAACCCGTATGATCCGGGCCAGCGCGCTGTAGGCGGCGGTCTCCTGGGTGCCGGTGCGGGCGCTGCCATCGGCGGCCTCGCCGGCGGCGGCACTGGCGCTGCCGTGGGCGGCCTGACCGGCGCGGCCGTTGGTGCCGGCACCGGTTACATCACCACGCCGCAGCGTCGCTACTAAGCAGTAGGCTGGCTGACTCTCGAGTTAGAGGGTCGGCCATTGCTGAATTTTAGCGAGAAGGACTATTTGAAATGCGCATTAAAATCGCGACGGCCCTGGCGCTCGTTGCCGGCCTATGTTTGACCGCCTGCACCGATCCGTATGATCCCGGCCAGCGTGCCGTCGGCGGTGGCCTCCTCGGCGCTGGCGCTGGCGCTGCGCTCGGTGCCGTGGCTGGTGGTGGCCGTGGTGCCGCGATCGGCGCATTGGCCGGTGGCGCGCTTGGCGCGGCCGGTGGAGCCGCCACGACGACGGCCCGGCCAGAACCATATTACGCTCAGCCGGCTTATCAGCCTGGCTACGCGCCGCAACCGGCCTATCAGCCGCAACCAGGTTATGCGCCGGGCTATGCGCCTGCATATGAGCAGGCTCCGCCGCCCGGCTATTATCGCCGCGATTACGGTTACTAACCACGTCGCCCCGGTTACCCGGGGCGACGTTCGATCAGGCGGAAAGTGCTGCTGGTTCGGTTTTGACCCGCTTGACCATCAACTTGTTGAGTGCGTGCAAATAAGCCCGCGCTGATGCCACGATGGTGTCCGTGTCGGCGCCTTGGCCATCGACCATCTTGCCGCCCTCTTCCAGTCGCACGGTGGTCTTGGCTTGCGCATCGGTGCCTTCCGTCACGGCACCGACCGAGAACAACAGCAGTCGCGCGTCGTGCGGAAAGATGCTCCGGATCGCGTTGAACGTCGCATCCACCGGGCCGTAGCCGGCTGCTTCCGCCGTGTGTGGCTGGCCGTCGACCTCGAGCGTCAACACCGCCTTAGCCGGCCCAACCGAGCCGCAGGTCAACTCGAGCGAGCTAAACCGGAGGCTATCATGGTCGCGCCCGACCTCGTCATCGACCAAGGCCACGATGTCCTCGTCGTAGACGACCTTTTTGCGGTCGGCCAAATCCTTGAACCGCTTGAACGCGTCGTTCATCTGATTGTCGCCGACCGAGCCGTAGCCCAGCGATGACAGCTTGTCGCGAAACGCTGCCCGGCCGGAATGCTTGCCCATGACCAAGCTGCTCTTGGTCCAGCCGACGCTCTCGGGCGTCATGATCTCGTAGGTCGCGGCATTCTTCAGCACACCATCCTGGTGAATACCGCTTTCATGCGCGAAGGCGTTGCGTCCGACGATCGCCTTGTTCGGCTGCACGTCGAAGCCGGTGATGGTCGACAGCAGTTTCGACACCCGCAGGATCCGCTCGGTCTTGATGCCGTTCGAGTATGGCGCCGCATCCGGGCGCGTCCGGATCGCCATAACGATCTCTTCCAGCGCAGCGTTGCCGGCCCGCTCGCCGATGCCATTGATAGTGCATTCGATCTGCCGCGCTCCGGCCCGCACGGCAGCCAGCGTGTTGGCGACCGCCAAGCCGAGGTCGTTGTGGTTATGCGTAGACAGGATGACCTTCTCGATCCCGGGCACGCGCTCGCGCAACATGGTGAAGATCCGCGCCATGTCCTCCGGAGTCGAATATCCGACGGTATCCGGCACGTTGATCGTGGTCGCACCGGCCCGGATCGCCGCCTCCACGCAGCGACACAGGAAATCGGGCTCCGTCCGGCTACCATCTTCGGCCGACCACTCGACGTCGTCCGCGTGATTGCGCGCCAGCGTCACGGAATCGGCCGTCAGCTGCAGCACGGCATCCGACTCCATCCGCAGCTTGTATTTCATGTGCAGCGGGCTCGTGCTCAGGAACACGTGGATCCGCTTGCGCTCGGCCGGCTTCAGCGCTTCGGCCGCCCGCAGGATGTCCGCCTGCCCTGTGCGTGCCAAACCGCAGATCACCGGACCCTTCACCGTCCGCGCGATCGCCTCGACGCTCTCGAAATCGCCCACCGACGCGATCGGGAACCCGGCCTCCATCACGTCGACGCCCAGTTCCGCCAGCGCTTCCGCCATCCGGATCTTCTCGGTGAGATTCATCGAGAACCCCGGCGACTGTTCGCCATCCCGCAGCGTCGTATCGAAGATGACGACGCGATCGTCCGGCAGATTGCCGAAGCTCGGATGATTGATGCTCATTGAATTGTCCTCTGATTCGTTTCGCTGACCCTCCCGGACTCTGGCCCGGGTCGTGTAACCCCTGGGCATCGCCGGCACGAAGCCGGCGGGACGCTCAGGGGCGGATAAGTCGAAGGAGAAGGGAGGCGGCCGCACACGGCAGCGCACGCGCCAAACCTTGCGCGTGGCGATATCCCAGGAAAGGGGCTGCCGACACCATTACCAAAGCCTATCAGCCACCGCCGCGCTCGACAATCGCCTGGTTGGGCGAATTTCTTCGCCAGCCGTGACCGCGAACAGTGACTCTGGCCTTGTTCTCGGTCCGGAGAACACCTTA